>DATMDV010000197.1:0-2612 GCA_035557475.1 Ilumatobacteraceae bacterium | reverse complement strand
GCCACGGGGCCGTCCCCACCAACGAGCGCGTGGTGTTCGACGGCAAGGTCGTCACGGCTGCCGGCGTCAGCTCGGGCATCGACATGGCCCTCACCCTCGCTCGGGAGATCGGCGGCGACGACCTCAGCCAGATGCTGCAGCTCGGCATCGAGTACGACCCGCAGCCGCCGTTCGACTCCGGCTCCGAGGCCAAGGCGCCCGCGCACATCTCGCAGTTCTTCCGCGACAACAGCCGCTTCGTGCTGGAGGGCTGAGGCGGGCAGGCCCCGCCGCCGGCGTGGGCGTCGGCGTCAGCCTGGGTCGTCCTTGGTGGCGAGCTCGTGGTCGACCGTGTCGTCGGTGTCTCGCTCGCGGGCGTCGGCTCGGAGGGAGGCGACGATCGCCACGGTCAAGACGATGCCGATGACCACGAGGGACAGGTAGGTCGGCGGATGCCACTCCACCGGCGGGCCCACGAGGAGCATCTTCACGCCGACGTAGGCGAGGATCACCCCGAGGCCGACGTTGAGGTAGCGGAACTTGCCGGCCATGCCACCGAGGAGGAAGAAGAGCGAGCGGAGCCCCAGGATGGCGAACGCGTTCGAGCTGAACACGATGAACTTCTCCCGGCTCACCGCGAGGATCGCAGGGACCGAGTCGACCGCGAAGACGACATCGGTCGCCTCGATGAGCACGAGCACCGCGAACAACGGCGTGGCGACGCGCTTCGCGTTGCGTCTCGTGAACATCTTCTGGCCGTCGTACACGTCCGTCGTCGGGACGAGGCGTCGCACAGCCCGCATGGCGATGTTCTGGTTGTAGTCGACCACCTCGGTCTCGTCGTGGTGGGCGATCTTCCAGGCGGTGTAGAGGAGGAACGCGCCGAACACGTAGAGGACCCAGTCGAACTGCTCGATCAGCGCGGTGCCGGCGACGATGAACCCGGCCCGGAGGACGAGGGCACCGAAGATCCCCCAGAACAGGACTCTGAACTGGTACTCGCGGGGTACCGCGAAGAAGCTGAAGATGACCGCCCACACGAAGACGTTGTCGATCGACAGCGACTTCTCGATCAGGAACCCGGCGAGGTATTCGCCGGCGGCCTTGCCGCCGTCGCCGTTGGCCGCCAACGTGAAGATCACGCCGGTGAAGGCCAGGCCGATCGAGATCCAGACGGCGGATTCGATCGCCGCCTCCTTGACCGTGATCACGTGGGCCGTGCGGTGGACCAGCAGCAGGTCGACGATGACCAGGGCCACGATGAACCCGAGCAGGGCGACCCAATGCCACACCTCGACGTCGAGCGAGGCGAAGTTGTCGCGGGTGGATTCCGCAGCGACATGAACGATGGATTGGAACACTCTTCCTCCGGAAGGACGCGACTCGACAGAAATCGAACGTCTTTCCCGCCCCGGAGACCGGGACCACGGAACCGGGCCCGGGCGGGCCGTGATGACGGAAACCGTGCGGAGGGATACTCCCGTTGACGGCGGACACTGTAGTGCCTGGTGACGGCGACGCGGCCGATTCGGAGGCGGATCTGACCATCCGCGGCCGCTTCCGACCCGATCACTAGCGTCGGCGTGATGTCGACGGCAGCCGGCGGAACGAGCCTGCTCCGGGCGCCGACCCAGCGGCGGCGACGCCGCCCCGACGTTCGGGCGCGTCACCCGTCGATGGCACCGCGGCGGCGACATCCCGCGATGCGGTCGCCGGAGGAGTTGCGCCGCAACACCGTCCGACGGCAGCTGCGGGGGGTGGCGTCCTCCGACTTCCGGCCGGATGTCGAGGGGATGCGGGCGCTCGCCGTGATCGTGGTGGTGCTGTTCCACCTGCGGATCGGGGTGTTCAAGGGCGGATTCGTCGGCGTCGACGTGTTCTTCGTGTTGTCGGGGTTTCTCATCACGCGGCTGCTGCTCAACGAGCTGGCGGCGAGCGGGACGATCGCGCTGCCCAACTTCTGGGCTCGCCGGGCGCGACGCCTGCTGCCGGCATCGGTCCTCGTCATCGTGGCCACGCTGGTGGCCGGCCGGTGGATGCTGTCGCCGATCGACCAGCGCGCGCTCGCCGGTGACGCGACGGCGGCGGGCGGGTTCGTGGTGAACTTCGTGTTCGCCCACCGCTCGAGCGACTACTTCGACTCGCAGACGGCGCACTCGCCACTGCTGCACTTCTGGTCGCTCGCCGTCGAGGAGCAGTTCTACCTGCTGTGGCCGCTCGTGATCGTGCTGCTCGCGCGCCGGCCCCGGCAGTACCGGCGACTCCTGCTCACGGTCATCATCGTCGCCGCGACGGCGTCCGTCGCCGCGTCGGTGTGGCTCACGCGGCACTACGACAAGGTTGCGTTCTACCTGCTTCCCGCACGCATCGGCGAGCTCCTCGCCGGCGCGGCGGTCGCCACCGCCGGGGCGGCGTTCGCAGTGGTCGACGCGCGGTACCGCGCCGGGCTAGCGTGGTTCGGCCTGCTCGGCATCGCTGTCGCGGTGCTCACGTTCGAAGCCGATGCGGGATTCCCGGGCTCGCAGGCGATGCTCCCGGTGCTCGGCACCGTCCTCGTTCTCGTCGCCGGGGGAGCGGGTGCGGCCTCGATCGGACCGGCCCGTTTCCTGGGCCACCCGGGTGGCCTCTGGATC
>DATMDV010000196.1:0-3352 GCA_035557475.1 Ilumatobacteraceae bacterium | reverse complement strand
CCGGCCGCAGTTCTTCTTCCGCACGACCGACGTCACCGGCACTGTCGAGCTCCCGGAGGGGACCGAGATGGTGATGCCGGGCGACAACGTGGCGATGACCGTCGAGTTGGGCAAACCGATCGCGATGGACGAAGGCCTGCGCTTCGCGATCCGCGAAGGCGGCCGCACCGTCGGCGCCGGCCGCGTCGTGAAGATCCTCAAGTGACCCAAATCCTCAAGTAGCAGGTAGAACCAAACCCGGGCCGGGAACGGTCCCGCGAGCGAAGCGAGCGAATCAGATGGCGAAAAGTGAGAAGCGGGTGAAGATCACGCTGGAGTGCACCGAGTGCAAACGGCGCAACTACATCACGATGAAGTCGAAGATCAACGACCGTGAGCGCCTCGAGATGAAGAAGTACTGCAGCCACGACCGGCGCCACACCGTCCACAAGGAGACCCGCTGACCCCTTGTCGGGCTGCGGATCGCTCCGTGGGACCGGCTGGTACGCTGGCTGGTCCCGCCCGAGGGCAGTAGCTCAGTTGGTAGAGCATCGGTCTCCAAAACCGACGGTCGGGGGTTCGAGTCCCTCCTGCCCTGCCCACCCCGAACGCCATGACATTGCCCACCCACCCGCCGTGCATCAGATGAACCAACCATGTCACTCGACGACCTGAACCGCGAGCAGAAGCGCACGCTGAAGCGAATGGGCGCCCTCGACGAGAAGGGCGCTCCAACGCGCGCGCCCCGACCGACTGCCACCAAAGAGCGCACCGGTCCGCGCCAGTACCTCCGCGAAGTGCGCGACGAGATGCGCAAGGTGGCGTGGCCGCGCCGCCCCGAGATCCAGCGCTACTCGATGATCGTGATCATCACTGTCGTCATCTACACGGCGTTCGTCGGCGGCATCGACTACCTGATGAGCCTGGTCACCGGCTGGTTCTATCGATGAGCGAGCAGACGATGAGCGATCAGGAGACCCCCGAGATGACCGAGACCACCACCGAGCCAACTGCCGCCGACCCAACGGTCGACGGAGCCGACGACGACGCCTCCGAGGCCGCCGAGGTGACCGACGAGGTCGAGGCTGACGAGGTCGAGGCTGACGAGGTCGCCGTCGAGGCCGACGACGAGTCCGTCGAGGCCGACGCCGACGAGGCCGTCGTCGCCGATGGCGATGCGGCGGTGGCTGACGAGGTCGTGGCCGATCCCGACGTCTCGTTCGATCTGACCGACACCGAGGGCACGGTCGACGGTGACGCCGCCGAGAGCGAAGAGGTGGCCGACGAGGACGTCGCGGCCGTCGAGGTCGACGATCCCTGGACACGTCCGGGGTCGTGGTACGTCGTGCACACGCAGTCCGGCTACGAGAAGAAGGTCACCGCCAACCTGCACGCTCGGATCCAGAGCATGAACATGGAGGACAAGATCTTCGAGGTCGTCATCCCGATGGAGGAGGTCGTCGAGTTCAAGAACGGCCGCCGCCAGACGGTGCAGCGCAAGGTCTTCCCCGGCTATCTGCTCGTCCGCTGCGTGATGGACGACGAGTCGTGGTACTGCGTGCGCAACACGCCCGGCGTCACCGGCTTCGTCGGCCAGAGCCGCCAGGGCCAGAAGCCGACGCCGCTGTCGCGGGCCGAGGTGGGTACGTTCCTCGCCGCCAAGGGCGACGGGGCCGAACCGTCCGCACGGCCGAAGCCGAAGCTTGACTTCGACGTCGGCGAGAGCGTCCGCGTCCGCGAGGGACCGTTCGCCGACTTCTCGGGTGAGATCGCCGAGATCAACGCCGATCACCTCAAGCTCAAGGTCCTCGTCAACATCTTCGGGCGCGAGACGCTCGTCGAGATGGACTTCAGCCAAGTCGCCAAGCTCTGACGAGCGCGACTCGCAGCTGACCCCAAGCGTCACAGGAAAAGGGAAACGTCATGGCAAAGAAGAAACTCGCGGCGATCGTGAAGATCCAGATCCCCGCCGGCAAGGCCAGCCCGGCACCGCCGGTCGGCACCGCGCTCGGCCCGCACGGCGTCGCGATCATGGACTTCGTGAAGCAGTACAACGCGGCCACCGAGTCGCAGACCGGCACGATCATCCCGGTCGAGATCAACGTCTACGAGGACCGCACGTTCGACTTCGTCCTCAAGACCCCGCCGACGCCGGTGCTCATCCGCCAGAAGGCCGGCATCGAGAAGGCGGCGTCGATCCCCGGCAAGGAAGTCGCCGGCTCGATCACCGAGGCCGACGTCACCGAGATCGCGACCATCAAGATGCCCGACCTCAACGCCTACGACCTCGAAGCCGCCAAGCTCCAGGTGCGCGGCACAGCTCGCTCGATGGGTGTCAGGGTCGTCCGCTAGCCCAACCGAACAACACAACCGAATGCGTGCGCCGAGATCACCTCGCTCGGGCCGCTCGATCCCGAGGGAGACATCACATGTCAGGCAAGAAGCTCACCGATGCGGCGAAGAAGTTCGACCGTGACGAGTTCTACCCACCGCCCGAGGCGCTGGGCCTCGTGAAGACGATGGCGTCGGCCAAGTTCGACGAGAACGTCGACGTCGCCGTCCGGCTCGGCGTCGACCCCCGCAAGGCCGATCAGATGGTCCGCGGCACCGTCGCCCTCCCGTCGGGAACGGGGAAGGACGTCCGGGTCGCCGTGTTCGCCACCGGGCCGGCGGCGCAGGAGGCTCGCGACGCGGGTGCCGACATCGTCGGCGCCGACGACCTCGCCGCTCAGGTCGAGGCCGGCAAGTTCGAGTTCGACATGGCCATCGCAACGCCCGACATGATGCCGCTGGTCGGCAAGCTCGGTCGGATCCTCGGCCCTCGCGGCCTGATGCCCAACCCGAAGACCGGCACCGTCACCAACGACGTCGGTCGGGCGGTCGCCGAGTTCAAGGGCGGCAAGGTCGAGTACCGCACCGACCGCTACGGCAACGTGCACGTGCAGCTCGGCAAGGTGAGCTTCGAGCCGGCCCAGCTCGAAGCCAACTTCTATGCCGTCGTCGACGAGTTGCAGCGCGCCCGGCCGGCGTCGGCCAAGGGCCGCTACATGAAGAAGATCACGGTGTCGTCGACGATGGGCCCTGGCGTCCATGTCGACACCGCCCGCCTGCGTCCCGATCTCGTCTGATTGTCGGGGGCCTGACGGCCGTGTGATTTCGGCACGGGTGCCGCTAGCGTGGCGCCCCGTACATACCGGTTGCTCGCCGAAGACCGCTGGTCCCGCCCGTCACGGGGAGGGTGAATGGAAGTTCCGCCAGCCGAGGTGCATGCCCCTGGGACATCGGCTCTCGAGCCGGTCGCTCCTCGTGGTGTTCGCCATCCCCATCGGGGGCGAGCCACGAGTGGAAGCGAAAAGGAGGTGTGCATCGAATG
>DATMDV010000195.1:0-21700 GCA_035557475.1 Ilumatobacteraceae bacterium | reverse complement strand
CCGGCCGCAGTTCTTCTTCCGCACGACCGACGTCACCGGCACTGTCGAGCTCCCGGAGGGGACCGAGATGGTGATGCCGGGCGACAACGTGGCGATGACCGTCGAGTTGGGCAAACCGATCGCGATGGACGAAGGCCTGCGGTTCGCGATCCGCGAAGGCGGCCGCACCGTCGGCGCCGGCCGCGTCGTGAAGATCCTCAAGTGATCGACGTCGACCAGCAGGGCCAGCCAACCGAACCGAAGCGAGCGAATTGAAATGGCGCAGAACATCCGGATCCGTCTCAAGGCGTTCGATCACGAGATCATCGATCAGTCGACGAAGAAGATCGTCGAGACCGTCACCCGCACGGACGCCACGGTGCGCGGTCCGATCCCGTTGCCGACCGACAAGCATCGATATACGGTGATCCGCGGCCCGCACGTCGACAAGGACTCGCGTGAGCACTTCGAGATGCGGGTTCACAAGCGTTTGATCGACATCGTCAACCCGAATGCCAAGACGATCGACAGCCTGCAGCGCATCGAGCTGCCGGCGGGTGTCGACATCGAGATCAAGATCCAGGCGAGCTGAGCTCACCCAGATCCCCGTTCGCGGGAGGAAACAGAGGCACCGGCGGTCCGCGGCCGCCGGTGCCTCGCTTTTTCGGTGCCCGCGGCCGTGCGAGCCTCGATCGAGGACCGGATGAGAGGAGCCTGCAATGTCGCCGGGAATGTGCAAGGTGATTGCCGACATCACGATGTCGCTCGACGGCTACGTTGCCCCGCCGCCGAGCGGCGATTCCGGAGACGAAGTCGGCGACGTCGACGAGCTCCAGAGCTGGGTCATGGAGCAGGACCCGGTCGACACCGAGATCCTCGAGCGGGCGACGGCGGCGACGGGTGCCGTGGTGATGGGTCGCCGCCTGTTCGACATCGTCGACCGGCCCAACGTCTGGACCAAGGAGATGGCCTACGGCGCCCAGCCGGCGGGGACGCTTCCGTTCTTCGTCGTCACCCACTCGGCGCCGCAGGACGTCAGGCTCGAACGGGAGCTGGGCATGCGATTCACGTTCGTGGATGATCTGTCGTCCGCGGTCGAGCAGGCGCGGATCGCCGCGACCGATGGACACGTCGTGATCATGGGCGGTGGGGACGTCATCGGCCAAGCGATCGAACAGGGCCTCGTGGACGAGCTGCACTTACACCTCGCACCGATGCTGCTCGGTGGAGGAACACCGCTGTTTCGGGCGGGCACGCGAGAGATGTACCGCCAACGTGATGTCCGCCCTTCGACCCACGCCGTCCACCTGACCTACGAACGGCTGCGCAGCGTCGACGAGTAGGGCGCTCAGCCGACCTTGGCGCGGCGGCGGTTGCCGAGCACGGTTCCGGCAACGAGGATCGTGATCGCGACCAGCATGATCAGCGTCGCCAGGACGTGGACCTGCGGGTTGATCTCGAACTTCGCCGAATCGAAGATCTCGCGTGGGAACGTCGACACGTTGCCCGCGACGAACGAGGTGATGATGTAGTCGTCGATCGAGAGCGCCATCGACAGCAAGAAGGCGGCGACGATGCCGGGCACGATCATCGGCAGCGTGATCTTCACGAACGTCCGCAACGGCGGCGACCCGAGGTCGGCGGCGGCGTCCTCGAGTGACCAGTCGAGCCCCCTGAGCCGAGCTTTGACGGTGAGGGCGACGAACGAGAGGCAGAACATGGTGTGGGCGAGGACGATCGTCCAGTAGCCACGCTCGACGCCTTGGTTGAAGAACAGCGTGAACAGCGACGAACCCATGACGATCTCGGGTGTCGTGAGTGGCAGCACGAGCAACAGGTTGATGAGCGCCCCGCCCCGCATCCGGTATCTGGCGATGGCGAGCGCGACGAGCCCTCCGAGGGCTGTGGCGATGATGCAGGCGACGACCCCGACCCGGATGCTCTCCTTGAACGCTTCGGTGTAGTCGCTGGCCGGGAACGGGTTCTTCCAGTGGTCGAGCGTGAACTCGTTCCACTGGGTGTTGAAGCGCCCACCCGGCTCGTTGAAGCTGAACACCGCGATCGTGACGAGCGGGACGAAGAGGTAGACGAACCCGAGAACGGTGACCAGGTACAACACGTAGGTCCCCCACGGCCGGCGCCCGATGCGGTTGCTGCCGCTCATGCCAGGTCCTCCGTGACAGTCACTGCAAGGGACTCCGGACACTCTTGCCCGGTGCTCGAGCGACTCATGCCAGGTCCTCCGTCCCGAGGAACTTGGCGTAGACCAACACCGCAGCCGTGATGATCGCCATCAGCACGAAGCTGATCGCCGCCGCGGTCGGGTAGTCGTTGCGTTCGAGGAACTGCGTCTGCACCACGTTGCCGATGACCGACGTGTTCGGGTTGCCGAGCAGCTCGGCGTTGATGAAGTCACCAGTCGCCGGGATGAACGTGAGCAGGGTGCCGGCGAACACGCCCGGCAGCGACAGGGGCAGGACGACCTTGAGGAACGTGCGCCGGAACGGTGAGTACAGGTCGGCCGCGGCGTTGAACAGATTGAGGTCGATCTTCTCCAGGCTGACGTAGATCGGGAGCATCATGAACGGCAGGAAGTTGTACGTGAGACCACCGATCACCGCCGTCTGGGTGTTGAGCAACCGACCGTTCTCGAGGAAGCCGATCCGGTCGAGCGCGCCGTCGATGCTGATCGTGCGAATGAAGTCCATGACCGGTCCGTTGTCGTTGAGCAACGTCTGCCAGGCGATCGTGCGCAACAGGAAGCTCGTGAAGAACGGCACCATCACCAGCCCGAGCAGGATCGCCCGGTACTTCCCGGCCTTGAAGGCGATGAAGTAGGCGATCGGGTAGGCGATCAAGATGCACAGCACGGTCGCGGCGCCGGCGTACGCGAACGACCGCACGAGCTGCGAGCTGAAGTCGTCGAACGCGGTACCGAAGTTGCTCCACTCCCACGTGAACTCGTAGTTCGGCAACAGCCGGTCCGGCTTCGTCGACAGCGAGATCTTGAACAGCGTGACGAGCGGAACGATGAAGAAGATGAACAGGAACAGCAGCCCCGGCGCGGCGATCACGTAGGGGATGCGGCGTCCCGAACGGACGTTGCGGTTGTCGTCGGCGGCGGCCACCCGTCAGCCTCCGGTGATCCCGAGGAAGCGGTCGGTGATCCTGGCGTCGAGATCATCGGGCATCTCGGCGAACAGGTGGAGCCGGCTGCTGTCCTCGTCCGTCGGGAACAGGATCGTGCTGTCGGCGAGCGCGGCCGCGTCGCCGCCCATGTTGACGAGCTCGTCGCGCACGCCCTTGACCGGGCTGACGTATTGCACGTAGTAGGTCAGCTGGGCGGCCTGGACGGGGTCGTAGACGAAGTTCATCCAGTCGGCGGCGGCGAACCCGTTGGGCGCGCCCTTGGGGATGACCATCGTGTCGTACCAGCTCATCCCACCTTCCTCGGGGATGACGAACTCGATGTCGGGTCGGGTGTACTGCAACTGCACGATGTCGCCCGACCACGCCACGGAGGCGACGAAGTCGCCGCTCTCGAGGCTGCGGAGGTACTCGTTGCCGGTGAACGCCCTGATCTGACCGCTGCTCGTGGCCTCGTCGATGAAGTCGAGCGCCTCCTGCATGCCGTCCTCGTCGACCACCGCCGGATCGTGACCGAGGCCGAGCATGACGAGCCCGAGGGTGTCGCGCATCTCGCTGAACAGGGCGACCCGGCCGCTGAACTCGGGGTCGAAGAGATCCATGATGCTGCGCAGCTCACGCCCCGTGAGCGCCGGGTCGTAGGCGAAGCCGGTGATCCCGGCTTGCCACGGCAGGCTGTAGACCGCGCCGTAGTCCCAGCGCTGGTTGAGGAAACGTTCCTCGAGGTTGACGCGGTTGGGGATGCGATCGAGCGGGAGCGGTTCGATCCACCCGAGCGTCTTGAGCCGGGCGGCCATCCAGTTGGTGGGGCAGATGATGTCGTAGTCGATCACCGACCCGGTGCCGATCACCGGCTGCAGGATGCGGTTGAAGACCTCGTTGTTGTCGTTGAAGTCCTCGCTGTAGGTCACCTCGATGCCGGTGCTCTCGGTGAACCGCTCTGCCGTTCCGACCGCGCCCTCCTCGGAGGGATCGATGTAGGCCTGCCAGTTGAGGATCCGCACCTCTTCATCGCCGGTGCCGATGCCGCTGCCACCGACGCCACCGCCTCCTCCGTCGCCGGCGTCGGCATCGTTGCCTCCGCCGTCGCCCGTGACGGCCAGGACCCCGCCGACCACTGCCGCGGCGGCGGCGACACTGCCACCGACGATCAGCACTCGCCGCCCGAACTGGCGATCAGGCGTCGCAGCCATCTCGGAGGCGGCGATCGACGCGCTGACGACCTCTTTGCCATCGAGCGCCGCCTGGACCTCGTCGACGTCGGTGCTCGTCGCCCCGACGACCACCGAACGGCCACGCAACATGTACGGGGCGTCCGGTGCCCAGCCGAGCGTGATCGGCGTGCCCGGCTCGAGCGGCGGCAGGTCGTCGTCGCTCTCGACCTTGGCCACGACCTCGGTGCCGTCGGGGAGATCGACGAGCAGCCGAATGTCGCTGCCCTGGAAGATCACGTCGCGGATGGTGCCGTTGACGCTGCGGCCGTCGGGCGCCGCGCCGCTGATCGCGGTGAGGCGCTCGGGGCGGAGCATCACGGTGACCGGATCGCCCTCGAACGCCTCACCCGTGGCAGGCACCGCGATCCGTGCGCCGGAGTCGAGCACGACGGTCGCCGAACCCGTCCCGGCGCCCTCGAGCCTGCCCGGCAGCAGGTTCGCCGATCCGATGAAGCCGGCGACGAAGATGCTGGCGGGCCGGCTGTAGATCTCCTCCGGGGTGCCGATCTGCTCGACGCGACCGCGGCTCATCACCGCGATCCGGTCGCTCATCGTGAGCGCTTCACCCTGATCGTGGGTGACGAAGATGAACGTGATCCCGACCTCGCGCTGAATGCGCTTGAGCTCGAGCTGCATCGCTTCGCGCAGCTTGAGGTCGAGTGCCGCCAACGGCTCGTCGAGGAGGAGCGCGCTCGGCATGTTGACGAGCGCCCGTGCAAGCGCGACGCGCTGTTGCTGGCCGCCGGACAACTGTGACGGGCGGCGACGTGCGAACTCGCTGAGCCGCACCACCTCGAGCATCTCGAGCGCTCGGCGGCGGGCCTCGCCGGACGCCACCTTCTTGGCGCGCAAACCGAACGCCACGTTGTCGAGCACCGACATGTGAGGGAAGAGCGCGTACTGCTGGAAGACGGTGTTGACGTTGCGCTGGTGAGGCGCCACGTTCGACACGTCGACGCCCTCGAGCATGACCTTTCCGGTCGTCGGTTGCTCGAACCCGGCGATCATCTTCAGCAGCGTCGTCTTGCCGCAGCCCGACGGGCCGAGGAGCGAGAAGAACTCGCCCCGCCCGATCGCGAAATCGGCCCGTTCGACGGCGATGAAGTCACCGAACTCCTTGCGCACCCCGTCGAGCACGATCACTTCATCGTTCAAGACCGCCATCCCCTCACTGATCGGCCGGTGGAACCGGATCGTACGCTGTCAGGACTATCAGATATACGGACGCACAGTGGCCACGCGCCGGCGAAGCAGGTCGATTGCGAAGCCAACTGCAATTCGGTGCCGGGCCTGCAAAGTGGGCGTGAAACAGCTGTGAAGACACGGTGCCCGGGGACGCACGCTTGACGGGGCTTTGCTAGAACCGACCGCAGTGAGCGAACAGGTGCGGTGGACGGGAACGCTTCTCGAAGCGCCTCGACGCGCCGACATCGAAGCCGAGAGGCTGACCGTCGAGCTGCACCTCGTCGAACCGACGATCCGCGACGTAGCTCGCACACCGTCGCTGCCTCCACCGTTGCCCTTGCAGCCCGTGCGGCGGCCTGCCGCGACCAGATGGCAGCTCGTCGCGGGATCGGCGGTTGCGATGGCAATGGTCGCGTTCGCGGCGGGGGCGGTGGGTGTGCTGATCGGCAAGCAGTTGGTCGACCGCACGCCGGCGCCACCGGCGGTTCCCTCGGGCGAGGCGATCGACGTGGCGACACGCCGTGGCGACCTGCCGCGGATCGACGTCGCCGCGGTTGCCGCGGCGGTCGGACCGTCGGTCGTGACGATCAGCGCCGACATCGGTGAGGGCGACGAGGCCGCCGAATCGATCGGCACCGGGATCATCACGACATCCGACGGTGAGATCGTGACGAACGCCCACGTCGTAGCGAGTTCCTCGCAGATCCGGGTCCGCCTGGCGGGCGAGACCGAGCCGCGCGAGGCGAGGCTCGTCGCCATCGACATCGGCAACGACCTCGCACTGCTGCGCATCGCCGGGACCGGCTTTCCGGCCGCCACGTTCGCCGATCCCGAGGCGATCGGCATCGGTGACGAGGTGGTGGCGATCGGCTTCGCGCTCGACCTCGACGGCCAGCCGTCGGTCACGCTCGGAATCGTGTCGGCACTCGACCGTACGGTGAAGTCCGAGAACGGCGCGCTCGACGGTCTCATCCAGACCGACGCCGCGATCTCGTCGGGTAACTCGGGCGGACCGCTCGTCAACGCGGCCGGCGAGGTCGTCGGCATCGACACCGCGGTGCTCAACGGCGGCGGTGGGGCCGCGGCCACCAACATCGGCCTCGCGATCTCGAACGCCGAGGCGCTCCCGGTGATCGCCTCGCTGCGCGAGCACAGCGCCGGCACCGACCGCGCCGAGGGGTACCTCGGGGTGGCGCTGGCCGACCGCGTCGACGGAGGTCGGGGTGCGCTCGTGACGAACGTCGAGTCGGGAGCTCCGGGCGGCGACGGCGGGGTCGAGGCAGGCGACATCGTGATCGAGGTCGACGGCGTCGCGGTCGAGGGGTCGGCGGGACTCATCGCCGCTGTCCGCGATCGCCAACCCGGCGACCAGGTCACGGTCGTCGTGTTGCGCGGGAGCGACAGCTACTCGCTCGACGTGGTGCTCACCGGCCGCCCCGACGGCTGACGCGGCGCCGCCGATCCCTACGCTCGCTCGCGTGCAGGACCTCGACGTCCATCTCGGCGGCGTTCGACCGTTCGGTCTCGGCTACTGGCCGCTCGCCGGCGACGACCCGCACGTCGCCGTCGAGCGCGAGTCGATCCGCCTCGTGTCGCCCGATGGTGCGCTCGTCCGTGGCCTGCTGTGGACTCCGCCGCGCGGCACACCGTGGAAGACGGCCGTGATCCTGAGTCATCCCCGCGGGGACTTCAGCGTGCACTACGCGTGTCCGCTGCTGGCGGCCGCCGGGTACGCCGTGTTGGGCTTCGCGACCCGGTACCTCAACAACGACACCGATTGCCTGCACGAGAACTGCATCGTCGACGTCAACACCGCATACGACGAGATGGTGCGCCGCGGCGCCGAGGCCGTGGTGCTGCTCGGCAACTCCGGAGGCGGTTCGTTGATGGCGCTCGCCAATGCCGAGCTCGGGATCGGCGACGGCTGGGTCGGCATGGCCGCCCACCCGGGTGAGGGCGTCTTCATGCTCCAGGTCATCGATCCGTCGGTGGCCGACGAGGCCGATCCGTTCGCCACGATCCCCGAGCTCGACATGTACAACCCCGAAAACGGATGGCGGCCCTGGCCGGAGCCATGCGTGTACGACCGCGAGTGGCTGGCGCGCTATCGCCAGGCGCAGGTTCAGCGCGTCGCCCGGATCGACGCCGTCGCCAAGGCGTCGATCGCCGACGGCGTCGATGCCTCGGGGAGGCTGCGTCAGCTCGACGCCGCGTCGAAGGCCGACGACCCGGCCGGCTGGGCCGACCAGCGACGGCGCACCGTCTTCACGAGGTACATGACGATCTATCGCACGCTCGCCGACCCGGCGTATCTCGACTTGTCGATCGACCCCGACGACCGCCCGATGGGGAGCCTGTTCGCGTTCCCCGATCCGTTCGACGCCAACTACGGCAGGGGCGGGCTGGCGCGCACGATGACGGCGCGGGGATGGCTGTCGACCTGGTCGGGCCTGTCGAGCCACGCCCGGCTGGCCGACACGATGCCGAAGGTGACGGTGCCGACGTTGCTGGTGCACCCGACCGCCGACACCGAGATCCGGGTGTGGCAGGCGGAGGAGATCGTCGCCAACGCGGGTGCCGAGGATGTGACGTACGTGGGGATGAAGGGTGCCCCGCACTACCTCGAGGGGCACCGCCGCGAGGCCCTCGCCGCGGTGGCCGACTGGTTGGCCGAGCGCTTTCCCTGATCTCCACGCCGGATTGCCACCGCTGGATTGGACGCTTGGGATTGAACGCTGCGCGTTGGCGCTGGTCCGGCCGCCCCGGTAGCATTTCCAAGCCGTGTCCCGGGACCGATCCGGGCGCGTGATCCGTTCGCCGTTCGCCAATCGATGTCCGTGTGCGCCCGAACCAGCCTGGCTGGCGGGGACCGCACGGCGACAACCTGACCTGGTGCTCCGCACGCCTCTCGGCCAGCGGAGCATTTGCGTGGAGAGCCCCAGTCCCCGGCTCGATCATTCACTCGGATGTTCGCCACGCGGCCAGACACCCGTTCACAAGCCAGACCGTTCAACCCAGACCGTTCAACCCAGACCGTTCAACAAGGAACAGCCGCCATGGCACAACAAGCGATCGTCGCCGAGAAGGTGGGCATGACGCAGAAGTGGGTCGACGACCGTGTCGTGCCCGTGACTGTGCTGCGTGTCGAACCGATGCGCGTCGTGCAGATCAAGACAACCGAGCGCGACGGATACACCGCGCTGCAGGTGACCTACGGGCGCCGGGACGCCAAGAAGCTCAACAAGCCCGAGGCCGGTCACTTCGCCAAGGCCGATGTCGCGCCCGGCAAGCGCCTCGTCGAGCTCCGCCTCGACTCGGTCGACGGCTACGAGGTCGGCCAAGAGCTCACGGTCGAGATCCTGGCGGCGGGAACCAAGGTCGACGTCACCGCCGTGAGTCGTGGCAAGGGCTTCGCCGGCACGATGAAGCGCCACAACTTCAAGGGCCAGGGCGCCAGCCACGGCAACCACAAGAGTCACCGGGTTCCGGGCGCGATCGGTTCGTGCGCGTTCCCCGGTCGCGTGTTCAAGGGCATGAAGATGTCGGGCCACATGGGCAACGAGCAGGTCACGACGCTCAATCTCGAGGTCGTCGAGGCCGACACCGAGCGCAACGTGCTGCTGGTCAAGGGGTCGGTGCCCGGTCCCAACGGTGGAGTCGTCGTGGTGCGCAACGCCGTCAAAGCCGCAGTGAAGGGGGCCTGACGCCATGCCACAGATCACCATCAAGAGTGCCGCCGGCAAGGACGCAGGCACGATCGATCTCGACGATGCGGTGTTCGGCATCCAGCCCAACGTGCCGGTGATGCACCAGGTCGTCACGGCCCAACTCGCCGCCCGCCGCTCCGGTTCGGCGAGCACCAAGACCCGCAGCGAGGTGCGCGGCGGCGGCGCCAAGCCGTATCGCCAGAAGGGCACGGGCAACGCCCGCCAAGGCTCGATCCGGGCGCCGCACTACTCGGGCGGCGGGGTCGCGATGGGGCCCAAGCCGCGCAGCTACGTGCAGCGCACCCCGAAGAAGATGATCAAGCTCGCTTTGCGCTCGGCGCTGTCGGACCGCGCCAGCGAGGGCAAGGTGCTCGTCGTCGACTCATGGGGCTGGGACGCGCCGCGGACCAAGGACGCGGTGGCCGCTCTTGGCGCCCTCGGCGTCGAGGGCCGGGTGCTCGTCGTCGTCGGTCGCGACAACGCTTCGGCTGCGCTCAGCTTCCGCAACATCCCCGAGGTGCAGTTGATCGCCCCCGGCGAGCTCAACGCCTACGACGTGTTGTGCAACGACTGGATCGTGTTCACCGAGGACACGCTGCCGTCGACGTCGGCGACAACGGTCGAGGCTGCGCCGACCACCGACACCGTCGCCGAGAAGGCCCCCGCCAAGAAGGCCGCAGCAAAGCCGGCGACATCGAAGCCCGCGATCTCGAACGAGGACACCGCGGCCGCCGAAAGCAGCGACGAGCCGGATGCTGGTTCCGACGATGCATCCGACGACGAGCCCGAGGCAGACACAGAGAACGAGGACGGCGCCTGATGAAAGACCCCCGCGACATCATCCTGGCTCCGGTCGTGTCGGAGAAGAGCTACGCCCTGATCGAGTCGGGCGTCTACACGTTCAAGGTCCACCCGAGCGCCAGCAAGCCCGAGATCCGCGACGCGGTCGAGGCGATCTGGGGCGTCGAGGTACTCAAGGTCAACACGCTCAACCGGTCGGGCAAGAAGCGCCGCACGCGCGGCACCAATCGGGTGGGCCAGAAGCCCGACACCAAGCGGGCAGTCGTCACATTGGCAGCGGGCGAAATCCCGCTGTTCGAGAACTGAGGACGTGATGGGCATCCGTTCCCGCAAGCCAACGAGCCCCGGCCGTCGGTTCCAGACCGCGGCCGACTTCTCCGAGATCACCAAGACGCGGCCCGAGAAGTCGCTGCTGGCTCCCAAGCCGAAGAAGGGTGGCCGCGACGCGGGTGGCCACATGACGTCACGCCACCGCGGTGGCGGGCACAAGCAGCGTTATCGCGTGGTCGACTTCAAGCGCGTCAAGGACGGTGTGAAGGCCAAGGTCGCCGCCATCGAGTACGACCCGAACCGCACGTGCCGCATCGCGCTGCTGCACTACGTCGACGGCGAGAAGGCGTACATCCTGGCGCCCAAGGGACTCAACGTCGGCGACTTCGTTCAGAGTGGCAGTGGCTCCGACATCAAGCCGGGCAACGCCATGCCGCTGCGGTACATCCCCGTCGGCACGGTCGTCCACAACGTCGAGCTGCGTCCCGGCCAGGGCGGCAAGATCGGCCGGTCGGCCGGCATCGCGGTGCAGCTGGTGGCCAAGGACGGCGACTTCGCGACGCTCCGCATGCCGTCGACCGAGATGCGCCGAGTTCAGATCGACTGCCGGGCGACGGTCGGCGAGGTCGGCAACAGCGAGCACGAGCTCGTCAAGGTCGGCAAGGCCGGCCGCAACCGCTGGAAGGGCATCAAGCCCCAGACCCGCGGCGTCGCCATGAACCCGGTCGACCACCCGCTCGGTGGCGGCGAGGGTCGTACATCCGGTGGCCGCCCGGCCGTTTCGCCGTGGGGCAAGCCGGAAGGTCGCACACGCGACAAGAACAAGCCGTCGTCCAAGCTCATCGTTCGTCGTCGTCGTACCGGCAAGGGCCGGCGGTAGGGCCAGGGAAGGAATGCGTTCGTAAATGTCTCGCAGTCTCAAGAAAGGTGCGTTCGTCGACGACCACCTGCTCAAGAAGGTCGACACCCAGAACGCCGCCGGCGAGCGCCGGGTCATCAAGACCTGGTCGCGCCGCTCGACGATCATCCCCGACATGGTCGGCCACACGATCGCCGTCCATGACGGGCGCAAGCACGTGCCGGTGTACGTGACCGAGTCGATGGTCGGCCACAAGCTCGGTGAGTTCAGCCCCACTCGCACGTTCCGGTTCCACGCCGGGCAAGAGCGGGGCGCGAAGGGTCGCCGCTGATGACCGGTCCCAAGCTCAACGAAGGCGCCACCGTGGCCGGCGAGCGCGCCGGCACCAAGGCGTCGGCGCGGTACCTGCGCTCGTCGGCCAGCAAGGCCCGCGAGGTGCTCGACCTGATCCGTGGTCTCGACGTTCGCCGTGCCGACCAGGTGCTGCAGTTCACGGAACGTGGTGTCGCCGCCGACGTCCGCAAGGTGCTCGCCAGCGCCGTCGCCAACGCCGTGCACAACGATCAACAGGATCCCGACGAGCTGTTCGTCCTCGCCTGCTTCGCCGACGAGGGACCGACTCTGCGTCGCTTCCGGCCGCGCGCCCGCGGCCGGGCCACCCGGATCCGCAAGCGCAGCTGCCACATCACCGTGATCGTCGCCCGCATGAGCGACGAGCGACTCGAAGTGGTCCAGGCCCGCGAGGCAACGGTCGGGGGCCGTGGTGGACGTCCCACCTCGTCGGCCGCCAGCCGCCGCGCCCGCGTCGAGCGCAGCCGCCAACGTGCGGCCGCGGCCCGCGATGGCGGGACCGGAACCGCCGCCGACGAAGCGGTGGACGATGACGAGGACGCGGTCGACGACGAGGTCGACGAGACCGTTGCCGAGGATGTCGCGGTCGACGAGGCCGTGGTCGACGACACGGTTGCCGACGACACAGGCGACGTCGAGGCCGACGTCGCCGACGAAGTTGGTGACGGCGCGGCGACCGGTGAGTACCCGGGTTCGGCACTGCCCGACGAGGACGGCAACGCGCCGGAAGGCTTCGAGATCAAGGGCAATGCGCAGTCGCGGCTCTACCACACGCCCGACAGCCGCTACTACAAGGCCACCAAGGCGGAGGTGTACTTCGACTCCGTCGAGAGCGCCGAAGCCGCCGGCTTCAGCGCCCCCGCCACGGCCGCCGCGGACGAAGCCGCGGCCGCCGACGACACCGATGAGAAGGACGGCTGACATGGGCCAGAAGATCAACCCGTACGGGTTCCGGCTCGGCGTCACCACCGACTGGAAGAGCCGCTGGTTCAGCGAGCGCGAGTACAAGACCTATCTCACCGAGGACTGGAAGATCCGCGACGCGATCATGGGACGGCTCGAGTCGGCGGCGATCAGCCGGATCGAGATCGAGCGGACCCGTGACAAGGTGCGCGTCGACGTGCACACGGCCCGCCCCGGCATCGTGATCGGACGGCGCGGCGCCCAGGCCGACGAGCTGCGCACGCTCATCACCAAGATCACCGGCAACCCCAAGGTGCAGCTCAACATCGTCGAGATCAAGACGCCCGAGCTCGACGCTGCCCTCGTCGCCCAGGGTGTCGCCGACCAGCTCGCCAACCGCATCGCGTTCCGCCGGGCCATGAAGCGCGCCGTGCAGAACGCCCAGCGGGCGGGCGCCCTCGGCATCCGGGTGCAGTGCTCCGGCCGCCTCGGCGGCGCCGAGATGAGCCGCACCGAGTGGTACCGCGAGGGACGCGTACCGTTGCACACGCTGCGCGCCGACATCGACTACGGCTTCCGCGAGGCTCGCACGACCAGCGGTCGCGTCGGCGTCAAGGTCTGGCTCTACCGGGGCGACATCCTGCCCTACAAGTCGGCCAACGAGGACAAGATCGCCCGCGAGGCTGCGATGGCGGTGGGCGAGACGTCCGGCCCGTCGGAGCCGCGCCGGGTCGTGTCGTCGACCGCCCGCCGCAAGGACGCGACGCCCGAGCCCGAGAACCAGCCGTTGCTGAAAGAAGCCGATCCCGAGCTCGAGAAGTTGCTCGACGAAGAAGAAGACATCGCCCGCCGGACCCACCAGGGTCACGAGACGCCGCACTTCCGCGGTGACGACTGAGCGATGGGATCTCGTGACGTGAGAACTGTGAGGAGAGCCTCATGCTGATGCCCCGCAAGGTCGCGTACCGCAAGCATCACCGCGGCCGCACCAAGGGTCTGACCAAGGGCGCCGCCAGCCTGTCGTTCGGTGAGTACGGCATCCAGGCGCTCGAGCCGGGGTGGATCACCGCCCGCCAGATCGAGGCCGCCCGTATCGCCATGACCCGCGCCATCAAGCGTGGCGGCAAGGTCTGGATCAACGTCTTCCCCGACAAGCCGGTCACCAAGAAGCCAGCCGAGACCCGGATGGGTTCCGGCAAGGGCAACCCCGAGCTGTGGGTCGCCGTCGTGCGCCCCGGTCGGGTGCTGTTCGAGCTGTCGTTCCCCAACGAGGAGCAGGCGCGAGTGGCCATGAACAAGGCGATCCAGAAGCTGCCCATCAAGGCGCGGATCATCACCCGCGACGAGAGCATCTGAGGAGGTGAGCTGAGATGGCAAGGAGCAAGACCGACCTCAACGACATGGATCTCGGCGAGCTGATCGACGAGTTGCGGGCGACCAAGCAAGAAGCGTTGAACCTGCGGTTCCGCAACGCGACCGGACAGCTCGACAACACCGCCGAGATCACCAAGTCGCGCCGCCAGATCGCCCGCATCAACACCCTCATCCGCCAGCGAGAGATCGCCGCCGCCGAAGCGGCGAACTGAATCGATGAACGACATGCCTGAAGCAACCGAAGCCACCGAAGACGCCGAAGCGACTCCAGCGAGCGCGGCCGCCAAGCCCGCCGCATCGACCACCACCTCGACCTCGGCCGTCGAAGCGACGGAACCGAGCGCGCGTGCACCCCGCAAGGTGCGTGAGGGCGTCGTCGTCACGAGCGGGATGGACAAAACCGTGGTCGTGGCCGTCATCGAGCGCGTTCGCCACCCCCGGTACAACAAGTTCGTCAACCGCACGAAGAAGCTCTACGTGCACGACGAGACGAACGACGCCAACGCCGGTGACCGCGTCCGTGTGATGGAGACCCGTCCGCTGAGCAAGACCAAGCGTTGGCGCGTGATGGAAGTACTGGAGCGGGCGAAATGATCCAGCAGGAGTCCCGACTTCGGGTCGCCGACAACTCCGGCGCCAAAGAGGTGCTCGTCATCAAGGTGCTCGGTGGCACGCGCCGCCGGTACGCCTCGATCGGCGACATCTTCGTCGCCACCGTCAAAGACGCCATCCCGGGCGCGGCGGTGAAGAAGGGCGACGTCGTCAAGTGCGTCGTCGTCCGTACCAAGAAGGAGAAGCGGCGTGCCGATGGCAGCTACATCCGCTTCGACGAGAACGCGGCCGTGTTGATCAAGGACGATCTCACGCCACGCGGCACCCGCATCTTCGGGCCGGTCGGGCGCGAGTTGCGCGACCGCCGGTTCATGCGAATCGTCTCGTTGGCCCCGGAGGTGATCTGAGATGAAGCTGAGAAAGGGTGACACCGTGCGCGTGATCACCGGCAAGGACAAAGGACGCGAAGGCGTCGTCGAGCGCGTGCTCCCGAGCCAGGACAAGGTCATCGTCAACGGGGTCAACACGGCGTCGAAGCACGCCAAGGCGCGCCGCGCCAACGACAAGGCCGGGATCATCGATCGCGACATGCCGATCCACGCCAGCAACGTGATGCTCGTGCACAAGGGCAAGACGGTTCGCGTCGGCTTCGGCGTCGACAAGAGCGGCAAGAAGGTCCGCATCGCGCGTCCGAGTGGAGACGTCATCTGATGAGTGACACAGCAACAACAACCGAAGCTCCGACTCCGACGACCGTTCCGCGGCTCAAGACCAAGTACCACGACGAGATCAAGGGTCAGCTCAAGTCCGACCTCGACATCGGCAACGTGATGCAGGTTCCGGCGCTCACCAAGATCGTCGTCAACATGGGAGTCGGGCGGGCGACGCAACAGCCGTCACTGCTCGAGACGGCCGTCGCCGACCTCACCGCGATCACCGGCCAGAAGCCGATCATCACCAAGGCCAAGCACTCGATCGCCGGGTTCAAGCTCCGCGAGGGTCAGGCCATCGGCACCAAGGTCACGCTCCGCGGCGACCGCATGTGGGAGTTCCTCGACCGGCTGATCGCCGTCGCGATCCCCCGCATCCGCGACTTCCGCGGTCTGCCGTCGAAATCGTGGGACGGCCACGGCAACTACACGTTCGGTCTCAACGACCAGACCGTGTTCACCGAGATCGAATACGACAAGGTCGACGTGCAACGTGGCATGGACATCACCATCGTCACCACGGCGACCACCGACGACGCGGGCAAGGCATTGCTCGACGCGTTCGGGTTCCCGTTCCAGAAGGGCGCCGACGACATGTCGTTGGCGCCCCCCAAACGCTCAAAGCGTGGCCCAGTCCGTCGTGGCGGCAGGTCCGCCAAGAAGAAGTGATCGAGTAGGCAACAATCGAAATGGCCAAGAAAGCACTGATCAACAAAGCCAACAAGAAGCCGAAGTTCAAGGTTCGGGGCTACACGCGCTGCCGCCGCTGCGGCCGGCCGCGGGCCGTGTTCCGGAAGTTCGGCCTCTGTCGGGTGTGCCTGCGCGAGCTCGCCCATGCCGGCGAGATCCCCGGTCTGACGAAGTCGAGCTGGTGAGGGAGGGAACATGCTGACCGACCCCATTGCCGACATGCTCACTCGCGTCCGCAACGCCAACACGGCGATGCACGACGAGGTGCGGATGCCATCGTCGAAACAGAAGATCGCGCTCGCCAAGATCCTCGAGCAGGAGGGCTACATCGGCGGGTTCGAGGTCGCCCCTGCCACCGCGGGACCCGGCGACGTGCTCACGATCCGGATGAAGTACTCGCACGAGCGGGCTCGCACGATCTCGGGCCTGCGTCGTATCTCGACGCCGGGCCTGCGCGTCTACCGCAAGGCCGACTCGGTGCCGCGAGTTCTCGGCGGCCTTGGCGTCGCTGTCCTGTCCACCAGTCACGGGCTGATGACCGACCGCGAGGCGCGCCGTCGCAAGGTCGGCGGCGAAGTTCTGTGTTACGTCTGGTGAGCGGGAAGAGCCAAAGAATCATGAGCCAAAGAATCGTGAGAGGTATCCGACATGTCTCGCATCGGTAAAGCCCCGATCGACCTCCCGTCCGGCGTCGACGTGAACGTCAGCGGCCGCACGATCACGGTCAAGGGCCCGAAGGGCACGTTGAGCCGCGCCATCCCGGGCGAGATCGTCGTGCGCCAGGAGGATTCGACGCTGCTCGTCGAGCGACCCGACGACGAGCGCCACAACCGCGCACTCCACGGCCTCACCCGCAGCCTCGTGAACAACATGGTCCTCGGTGTGACCGACGGGTTCCGCAAGCAACTCGAAATCGTCGGTGTCGGCTATCGCGCCGAGGCCCAGGGGCCGAACGCGATCAAGCTGGC
The DNA here is from genome assembly GCA_035557475.1 of Ilumatobacteraceae bacterium. GTDB lineage: Bacteria > Actinomycetota > Acidimicrobiia > Acidimicrobiales > Ilumatobacteraceae > JALOLG01. Next base: position 4,990 of record DATMDV010000195.1, on the reverse strand, counting down.
GCTCGGGTTCAGCCACCCGGTGAACGTCACGGCGCCCGAGGGCATCTCGTTCGAGGTGCCGACCGCGACGCAGGTCGTCGTGACCGGCATCGACAAGGAAGTGGTCGGCCAGGTCGCCGCCAACATCCGCAGCATCCGCAAGCCCGAGCCGTACAAGGGCAAGGGCGTCCGCTACACCGGCGAGCGCGTCCTGCGCAAAGCCGGCAAGGCCGGCAAGAAGTGACCCGGCCAGCGCCAAGAAGTGACATGGCCGGGACATCTGGGAGTTCGTCATGACTGACATCGCCAAGACTCGACGTGAGGGACGCCTCCGGCGTCACCGCCGCGTCCGCAAGAAGCTCCACGGCACCGCCGAGCGTCCCCGCTTGGCCGTCTACCGCTCGAACAAGCACCTCATCGTGCAGGTGATCGACGACGACGCGGGCCGCACGCTCGCGGCCGCGTCGACCATCGAGCCCGACCAGCGTGCCGCAGGCAGCGGCGGGTCGGTCGAAGCCGCGACCCGGCTCGGCGCCCTGATCGCGGATCGCGCCAAGGCGGCTGGTGTCGAGCAGGTCGTGTTCGATCGAGGTGGCTTCGGCTACCACGGGCGCATCGCCGCTGTGGCGGCCGCAGCCCGAGAAGCAGGTTTGGAGTTCTGATGGCGTACGCACCACACAATCCGCAAAGCCAAGGACAAGGTCACGGCCGCGAGGGCAGCGACAGCAGCGAGGGCGGTCTGCGCGAATCGCGGGTGATCACCATCAACCGCGTCGCAAAGGTCGTCAAGGGCGGCCGTCGATTCTCGTTCACCGCGCTCGTCGTGGTCGGCGACGGCAACGGCCGCGTCGGACTCGGCTACGGCAAGGCCAAGGAAGTGCCGCTGGCGATCCAGAAGGGCACCGAGGAGGCCAAGCGCAACCTGTTCGACGTCGCCCTCGCCGGCAGCACGATCACCCACGAGGTGGTCGGTGAGACCGGCGGTGGTCGGGTGCTGATGAAGCCGGCCGCGCCCGGCACCGGCGTCATCGCCGGCGGCGCGGCGCGCATCATCCTCGAGGAGGCCGGCATCCATGACGTGCTCTGCAAGTCACTCGGATCGGCGAACCACATCAACGTCGCGCGAGCCACGATCGCCGGCCTCAAGTCGCTCCAACGGCCCGACGAGATCGCCAGGCGGCGCGGGCTGCCCGCCGAGGACTTCGTCCCCAAGCGCCTGTTGAAGGCCTACGAGGACCGCCGCCGCCAGGGTGCGGTCGCGACCCGGGAGATCTCGGACCAATGAGCACGGCCAACGAGCAACAAATCACCGTCACCCAGGTGCGTTCGGGGATCGGCGCCAAGCCCAAGGCGCGTGGCACGTTGCGCGCCCTCGGCCTCGGCCGGATCGGCAAGACCAACACGTTGCCCGACCGTCCCGAGATCCGGGGGATGATCGCCCGTGTCCCGCATCTCATCACCGTGAGCGAACCACGTGAAGGAACCGATTGATCATGCGTGTTCATGACCTCGCCCCGGCGCCCGGCGCCACGAAGAAGGCCAAGCGCGTCGGTCGTGGCATCGGCGGCAAGGGCGGCAAGACCGCCGGTCGCGGCCACAAGGGCCAGCACGCCCGCAACACCGTGCCGCGCGGCTTCGAGGGCGGCCAGATGCCACTCAAGCAGCGGGTCCCGAAGCTGAAGGGCTTCAACAACCCGTTCCGCGTCGAGTACTCCGCCGTCAACCTGCACACGCTCCAGGACCTCGACGAGGCAACGGTGACGCTCGAGATGCTCGTGGACCGAGGTGTGGTCCGCAAGGGCGCGTTCGTGAAGATCCTCGCCCGCGGCGAGATCAGCTCGAAGGTCGATGTGCATGCCCACGCCGTCTCGAAGGCCGCCGAGTCGGCGATCGTCGCCGCGGGTGGTTCCGTCACCCTCGTCTCCCTGCCATTCCGCGAGGAAGGCAAAGCCGGCCGACCGCCGGTGCAGGGCAACCAGTTCGCCAACAGGTGAGCGCCGCTGAATGCGTGAACCTGCCCACTGCTAGCGTGCAGCGGCACTCAGAGCCGCTTGTGACGACCCATTCGACGCCCACGCGACGTCGACAGCCATGACGTCCCTCCCTCGATGTTGAGGTATCCCACTCCGTGATCGCCAACCTCAAGAACATCTTCAAAGTCCAGGACCTTCGCAACAAGGTCCTGTTCACGATGTTGATGGTCGCGCTCTACCGGGTGGGCGCCGCGATCCGCGTTCCGGGCGTCGACTCGATCGCCATCGACCAACTTCGCGAGGGTGCGCAGAACGGCGCGCTCGGGTTGTTCAACCTGTTCTCGGGTGGCGCGTTCGAGAGCTTCTCGATCTTCGCCCTCGGGATCATGCCCTACATCACGGCCAGCATCATCATGCAGGTGCTCGGCGTCGTGATCCCCAAGCTCGAAGAGCTCCAGCAGCAGGGTGCGGTCGGTCAACGCAAGATCACCCAGTACACCCGGTACGTCACGATCGCTCTGGCGACGCTCCAGGCCACCGTGCTCGTGTTCCTGTTCGGAACGGGCGGCGGGGGCGCGTTCTTCTCGGCGGTCCAAGCGCCGTCGGTCCCGCTCCTGCCCGACGGGATCTGGCCGCGCGGCTACCTCATCATCCCGACCCTCGTGGCGGGGACCGCCGTGCTGATGTGGATGGGCGAGCTGATCTCCCAACGTGGCATCGGTAACGGCATGTCGATGGTGATCTTCGCGTCCGTCGCGTCCGGCCTGCCGAGCGGCTTCTACGCGATCCTGCAGCTCGACAAGGTGTTCTGGTTCGTGGCGATGATCGTGCTGACGATCCTGATCATCATCGCCGTCGTGTTCGTCGAGCTCGGACAACGGCGGATCCCGGTGCAGTTCGCCAAGCGTGTGGTGGGCCGCCGCATGATGGGCGGCCAGAACACGTACATCCCGTTGAAGGTCAACCAATCGGGCGTCATCCCGATCATCTTCGCAAGCTCGATCCTGCTCCTGCCGGCGATCCTCGCCAGCTTCCTGGGCAGCGGCGAGGGGTGGCGCGGCACGATCGTCGAGTACGTCGACCGCTACATCCTCAACAGCCAGAACGCCGTGTACGTCACGTTGTTCGCGCTGTTGATCATCGCCTTCGCGTACTTTTACAACTCGATCGCCTTCGACCCCGTGCGTCAGGCCGACCAGATCCGCCGCCAGGGCGGGTTCATCCCCGGCGTGCGCCCGGGTCCGCAGACCGAGCGCTACCTCGCCAAGGCAGTCAACCGCATCACCCTCCCGGGCGCCGTGTTCATCGCCATCATCGCCATCCTTCCGTACATCGTGCTCTGGGCCGCCGACGTCGATCGCTTCCCGTTCGCCGGCACCAGCGTGCTCATCTCGGTCGGCGTGGCGCTCGAGTTGATGCGCCAGATCGACAGCCAGCTGATGCTGCGTAACTACGAGGGCTTCCTCAAGTAGAGGAAGGTCGCTCCATGATCCCAGGAGCGCGGCTCATCATCCTTGGTCGACAGGGTGCCGGCAAGGGCACCCAGTGCGTGCGTATGTCGCGCCACTACGTCGTGCCGCACATCTCGACGGGCGACATGCTGCGCAGCTCGGTTCGTGAGCGCACCGAGCTCGGGTTGATGGCGAAGGAGATCATGGATTCCGGGGCGCTCGTCGGCGACGACATCATGATCGGGCTCGTCGAAGAACGGCTCGCCCGCGACGACGCGGTCACCCGCGGCTACATCCTCGACGGGTTCCCGCGCACGGTCGCCCAGGCGAAGGCGCTCGACGGCATCACGGCCGAGCGCCCGATCACGGTCGTCATCGACCTCGACGTGCCGCGCGAGATCGTCATCGAACGGATCTCGGCGCGCCGGGTCTGCCGTGACTGCGGTACCAACTACACCGGCACCGGCACCGAGCGTTCCCCCTGGATCTGCGAGGTGTGCGGCGGCGACGTCATGCAGCGCGACGACGACACCCCCGACGCCGTCAACCGCCGCCTCGACCTGTACGAGTCCCAGACCGCGCCCCTGATCGAGTACTACGGCCGCCAGGGGCGGCTGGCGGTCGTCAACGGGGTCGGCCATCCCGATCATGTGTTCCGTCGGCTCACCGACGTCGTCGAGTCGCGTCGCTGAGGGGACGGAAATCATCGCCAACCCCAGGGCGGCCCGACGATTGGCGTTCGGGCCGGGCGCCGGTAGCATCGTAGGTCGGCCTGTCACCAGGCCGCGGTTGTCCGTGCCCGCCGTATTGCGCCAGCCGTACCCGAGGGTCTTGATCGTCGTGCGCCCGTCGCCGAGGGTCGAGGCCGCAGTCGAAACAGTAGTCGAAAACGAGTGAGGAGAGTCCGCTGCCGAAGCCGAAGGAAGACGCGATCGTTCTCGAGGGCACGATCGTCGAGTCACTCCCGAATGCGATGTTCCGCGTCGAGTTGGAGAATGGCCACAAGGTGCTGGCTCACATCTCCGGCAAGATGCGGATGCACTACATCCGCATCCTTCCCGGCGACAAGGTGCAGGTCGAGCTCACCCCCTACGACCTCACCAGGGGTCGCATCACGTACCGGTACAAGTGAGAGAGCAGTCGTCGTGAAGGTCCGTCCCAGCGTCAAGAAGATGTGCGAGAAGTGCAAGGTGATCCGCCGCCATGGGCGCGTCCGGGTCATCTGTGAGAACCCGCGCCACAAGCAGCGCCAGGGCTGACACCAACAAGGCGATAGAGGAAGAGGCAAGAGCAGCAATGGCACGTATCGCAGGCGTCGACATCCCCCGTGAGAAGCGGTTGGAGATCTCGCTGACCTACATCTTCGGGATCGGCAAGCCGACGGCCCAGAAGATCATCACCGAGGTCGGGCTCGACCGCGACACCAAGGTTTCGTCGCTCACCGACGACGAGGTGTCGAAGATCCGCGCCTACGTCGACGAGCACCTGACGATCGAGGGCGACCTGCGCCGCGACGTCCAGACCGACATCAAGCGCAAGATCGAGATCGGCTGCCACCAGGGCGTGCGGCACCGCAAGGGCCTCCCC
>DATMDV010000194.1:0-6151 GCA_035557475.1 Ilumatobacteraceae bacterium | reverse complement strand
GTCGACGACTGCGGGTTGCCGTCGGCATCGAACGCCGCTTCTTCGAACAGCGCCTGGGCGAGCCCCTGGATCACCCCGCCGTGGACCTGGCCCTCGACGATCAGCGGGTTGACCTGCACCCCGCAGTCGTCGACGGCGACGTACTTCAAAACCTCGACGTGCCCTGTCTCGGTGTCGACCTCGACGGCGCACATGTGCGTTCCGAACGGCCACGAGAAGTTCGGTGGGTCGTAGGTGACCTGCGCTTCGAGGTTGGGCTCCAGCCCGTCGGGCAGGTTGTGGGCCGTGAACGCCTCGAAGGCGATCGCCGCCAGTGGCATCGTCTTGTCGGGCGATCCCCTGACCGAGAACTCCCCGCCCGCGTAGTCGAGGTCGTCGGCCGACGCTTCGAGCTGGTGGGCGGCGATCTGCTTGGCCTTGTCGATGACCTTGTCGCAGGCCATCGCGATCGCGACGCCGCCGACCGCCAACGATCGCGAGCCGTAGCTGTCGAGCCCGAGCGGGGCGATCGCGGTGTCGGAGTGCAGCACGTCGATGTCGTCGGGGCTGATGCCCAACTTCTCGGCGGCGATCATCGACCACGCCGTCTCGTGTCCCTGGCCGTGCGGCGCGCTTCCGGTGACGACTTGGACCTTCGACGTCGGCAGCACCCGGACGGTGGCGGCCTCCCAGCCGCCGGCCGAGTAGTTGAGCGACGCCAACACGCGTGACGGGGCCAGCCCGCACATCTCGAAGTACGAGGTGACACCGACGCCGAGGCGCTTGGTCGAGCCCTCGACGTTCTGCGTGGCCTGCCGGGCCCGCAGCTCGTCGTAGCCGAGCATCTCGGCGGCCTTCGTCGCCGCCCCGTCGTGGTTGCCGGAGTCGTACACGAGCCCGCTGTACGCCTCGTACGGATATTTCTCGGTGGCGATGAAGTTCCGGCGCCGCAGCTCGAGCGGGTCGACGCCCATCTTCGCCGCCAGCGTGTCCATCGCCCGCTCGATCGCGTACGTGGCCTCGGGGCGTCCGGCGCCGCGGTAGGCGTCGGTGGGCGTCATCGTGGTGAACACCGACGTGCAGGAGAAGTCGTACGCCTTGGGCAGGTCGTAAACGCCGGCATAGAGGAACGCGCCGAGCAGCGGGATGCCCGGCGTCACGAGCTGCAGGTACGCACCCATATCGGCGAGCAGGCGGACGCGGATCGCGGTGAGCTTGCCGTCGGCGTCGGCGGCGAGCTCGATCTTCTGCACCTGGCCGCGGCCGTGGATCGTGGCCATTGAGTTCTCGGACCGGTCCTCACTCCATCGCACCGGGACGCCGTGCTTGCGGGCGAGCGCGACGCACAGCAGTTCCTCGGCGTACACGTTGAGCTTCGATCCGAACGCCCCGCCCACCGAGGGTGCGATGACCCGCATCTGGTGCTCGGGGATGCCGAGCGTCAACGCCACCATCACCTTCAGGATGTGGGGGATCTGGGTGGCCGAGTACAGCGTCATCTCGCCGCCGAACGGCTGTGGCATCGCCAGCACGGCCCGTGTCTCCATCGCCATCGGGATCAGGCGCTGCTGGATGTAACGCTCGCTGACCGAATGAGCCGCGGCAGCGAACGCCTCGTCGACGGCGCCCTCGTGGTCCTCGACGAGCAGGTTCCAGGTGTAGCTCGTGTTGGTACCGAGGTCGTCGTGGATGACGACCCGGTCGGACAGCGCGTCTTCGAGGTCGATCACCGCTTCGAGCGGCTCGTACTGCACGTTGATCGCTTCGAGAGCGTCACGGGCCGCGGTCGCGCTGTCGGCGAGCACACAGGCGACGCCGTCTCCCGCGTAGCACGCCTGCGTCTTGGCGAGCGGGTAGTGGGCCGGGTTCTTCATGTCGTCCGTGACGGGCCATGCGCACGGCATCGGCGCGCCCCACTCATCGGCCAGGTCGGCTCCCGAGTACGCCGCCCGCACACCCGGAACGCCGAGCGCGCCCGACACGTCGATCGACGTGATGCGGGCGTGGGCGTAGGGGCTCCGCAGTACGGCGAGGTGCAGGGCGCCGGTGACCTGGATGTCGTTCGTGAACTTGGCCTCGCCAGTGAGGAGCGCGGGGTCCTCGCGCCGCAACAACCGCTGGCCGATCACCCCGGGCCGTTCCTGCGTCCCAGCCTCTTCCACCACCGTCATGTCGGGGCCCCCTCCCGTTCGGTTGATCGACCTACTTGCCGGCGGCGGCGAGCACCGACAGCACGATGTTGTGGTAGCCGGTGCAGCGGCACAGGTTGCCTTCGAGACCGATGCGCACGTCGTGCTCGGTCGGGTGCGGGTTCTCCTTCAGCAGGCTGGTCGCGGCCATCACCATGCCCGGGGTGCAGTAGCCGCACTGGAGCCCGTGGTTCTCCATGAACGCCTGCTGCATCGGGTGCAGCGTGCCGTCGGCGGCCGCCATGCCCTCGATGGTGGTGATGTCGTGCCCGTCGGCCTGGACCGCGAGCACCGTGCAGCTCTTGACCGCCTCCCCGTCGATGTGCAGCGAGCAGGCCCCGCACGAGGAGGTGTCGCAGCCGATGTTGGTGCCCGTGAGCCCGAGGTCTTCCCGGACGTAGTGCACCAGCAACGTTCGCGGTTCGACGTCGCTGGTGTGGCTGACACCATTGACAGTGACGCTGATCTCCACGGAAGGACCCCCTGGTTCGTCGGGCAGATTGACGGGAACCCATCATGCCTCATGGGAGGCACGAGCACGAACGGGGGCGCGTCAGGCGAAGAGCTCGGCGAGATCGAGCACGACGAGCACGACGAGGGATCCGATCACGGCAGTTCCGAGGACCGTGTAGTGCCAGCGCTTCGAGTGATCGGCGCGCCAGAAGCGACGGATGCTCATCACGATCGCGACGATCGCGGCGGCGCTGATGGGCAGGCCGATCAGTGGCCCGACTCCCGTCGACAGCCCCACTGCGGGCAGCACGAACGGGAACACGATGTACATCAACAGACAACGCACGGTGGCCACCATCAGCGACGTCTGGAACGCCCGGTGGGCATCGGCGGCGGTCGCCTTGGGCCCGTCGAGCGGCAGCCGCAGAAGTCGCCGCATGAAGCGATCGGCGGCGGATGGCGACGATCCCGCCGAGCTCGGTCGCGCCGCGTTCGATCCGGCTGGAGCGTTGTCGTGGACGAGGAGGTCGGGGGAGTCGGGGGTCATGGGCGCTCGTCAGAACGGTAAGGCGCGAGCACGAGGTCTACAACATCAGCTGGCTCATCGGCCAACGCGAACGCGCCGGCGGTGAGCAACTCCTCGACGGAGCCGTAGCCCCACGTCACTCCCACGCACGGAAGCCCGTTCTGGAGCGCGCCGTGGACGTCGTGGTCGCGGTCACCCACCATTATCACTCTTGGCATCACGCTTGGGATCACCCTGGGCGTCCCGGTTTCGCCGCCTTCGAGCCCGAGCAGGCCGAGCACGTGCGTGATGATCTGGTGCTTGGCGCGGCGTTCCTGCGTCAGCGTGGCGCCGACGATGAACTCGAAGCGTTCCGTGAGCCCGAAGTGGTCGATGATCCGCACCGCCGTGCGCTCGGGCTTGGCGGTCGCGATCGACAGCGAGAGACCGGCCGCGGCGAGGGCATCGAGCATCGACACGATGCCGTCGTAGAGCGTGTTCTCGAACAACCCGATCGTCTCGTAGCGCTCGCGGTAGGTCTTGATCACACGGAACAGGGCGTCGTCGGGGATCCCGATCGAGGGCAAGCCGATCTCGAACGGTGGTCCGATGACGGAACGCACCTGGGCCTCGTTGGGGATCGGGAACCCCTCGATCTCGCACGCCCACTGCAGCGATCGCAGGATGCCGGGCTCGGAGTCGCTGAGCGTGCCGTCGAGGTCGAGCAGCACATGCGTCACCTTCGCCGGGGCGGACATCGGTGCGACGGTAGTTCGATCACCTGTCGAGCGTGGCGAGGCCGCGCCGGGCGAACAGCATCGCCACCCCGCCGAGGCCGGCGATGGCGACCAGCCCGCCCCAGCAGTCGGACCAGGCGATGTCGCCGAGGAACCCGACACGCGCGAGACGCAAGATGTTGGTCAACGGGTTCACCCGGGCGACCGCGTGGAGCCAGCCCGTCATCACGTCGAGCGGCGTCTGCGCCGACGTGAGGAAGATCCCGACGAACAAGGTGAGCTGCATGATGGCCGCGGCGCGCATGTCGCGGAACCGATACGCAAGGCCGAGGCTCCAACCCGTCCCGATCGTCGACATGCCGAGGCCGGCGAAGTAGAGGGTCAGCAACCCGAGGGGACCATCGGTGAGGCGGGCGCCGGCGATCGTGCCGAACACGAACACGATGGTGACGATGATCAGGGTCCGCCCCCACACCGACATCAGCGGACCGAGCAGGAGCGAGCGCCGCGGCGCCGGCGACATGCGGAGCCGGTCGTAGAACCCGCTCTCGAGGTCGCGGATCATCGCCAGACCGACGCTGAGCCCGCTGAACGACGAGCCCATCACGGTTGCCAGCGGGAGGAACCAGTTGATCGAGCGGTCGGTCGGGAAACCGGGGAGCCGGGTGATCCCGAAGTAGGTGCCGGAGAAGGCGACGGCCTGGAAGACCGGCATCAGCAGCGCCGGGAGGAACGTCGATGGCAGGCGCCGGATGTTGCGCAGACTCCTGATCGCCAGGGCACCGGCGGCGGCGAGCGTGGCGGTCCGCGGGAGCGGACTCGTGGCCGAACCGACGGTGGGATCGAGGGTCTGGCTCATCGTGCCGCGACCCGCTTGCGAAGGCTGCGGAGGGCGAGCGCCATGGCGAGCACCGCCAGGCCGCCCGAGACCAGCAGCGTGCGGCCGACCGCCGACCACGACAGCCCGTCGATCGTGAGATCGCGGAACCCCTCGACGAGGTGCGAGATCGGGTTGAAGTCGGCGACGCGCCGGTAGGCGCCGTTCATGGTCTCGCGCGGGAAGAACGCGCTCGACAGGAACAGCAGGATGAACAGCAACGGAAACGCGCCCTGCACCGCCTCCGACGACCCCGTCCGGATCGCCATCGCCGACATCAAGCCGCCGACGGCGAGCGCCGTCAGCATCCCGCCGACGACCATCACCAGCACACCCAGCGGTCCGGCGCGCAACGTGAGTCCGAACGGGATCAGCACCGCGATGAACACGATGGTCTGCAACGCCGCATAGGCCATCGCCCCGGCGAGGCGTCCGACGAGGATGCTGGCGCGCGATGCCGGCGACGCCATCAGGCGGTCGAAGAAGCCGGTCTCGATGTCGGTGGCCAAGGCGGTGGCGCTGGTGACCGACCCGAACAGCACGCCTTGGAGGATCGCTCCGGCGAGCGCGAAGTCGAGGAACGAGTCGACCTCGGGGAAGTTCGGCAGTTCGATGGCACGACCGAACGCCGCGGTGCCGAGGGCGACGAAGAACAACGGGAACACGAGCGACGGGAACACGACCGTCGGTTGACGGGCGAGGGCGAGGATCGCCCGCTTCGACATCGCCCAGGTCTGGGCGGTGATCGCCGGGCGACGCTCCGACGTGAGCGCGGCGATGCTCATCGCCGACCTGACGGCCTGTGGTCGTCCGCCCCGGCCGCGGTATCGGCGCCCTCGAGCCGATAGCCGGTCGCCTGGGCGAACACGTCGTCGAGGCTCGGTTCGCGCAGATCGAGGTTGTCGACCGCGATCCCGGCCTCGTCGAGGCGGCGGACGACCGCCGACACCGACCTCGAACCGTCGGCGAGGCTGACGCCGAGCGTGCCCTCCGCGCTCGGCCGCAGCTCGCCGAACTCGGTCAGCAACTGGCCGGCGCGCTCGATGTGCTCGGCGGCGACGTGCACGAACAAGGTCGGGTCACCGACCTCGCGCTTCAGATCGGCCGGGACGCCCTGGCGGACGATGAGCCCGTGATCGATGATCGCCACCCGGTCGGCGAGCTGGTCGGCCTCTTCCAGGTACTGGGTCGTCAGCAACACCGTCGCCCCCTCGCTGTTGAGGCGTCTGATCTCCTCCCACAACGACAGCCGGCTCATCGGGTCGAGGCCGGTCGTGGGTTCGTCGAGGAACAGCACCGACGGCTCGTGGATCAGGGCCATGGCGAGGTCGAGACGCCGCTTCATCCCACCCGAGTACGTGCCGACCCGCCGCTCGGCCGCTCCGGTGAGCCCGACCCGCTCGAGCAGCTC
>DATMDV010000193.1:0-6080 GCA_035557475.1 Ilumatobacteraceae bacterium | reverse complement strand
GTCAGTTCGGCGCGCTCACCGACTACGTGCGTCCTGGCGTGCTGTCGGGATCCGTCGACGAGGTCGTGGAACGAGTCGGCCAGTACGTCGAAGCGGGCGTCGACCAGGTCAACCTGGCGTTGCGGGCACCGTTCGACGTCGACGCCCTCGAGCAATTCGCAAGCGCGCTCGATCTGTCCTGAACAAATCAGCCGAGCAGCTTCCGCTTCTGCGCGTCGAACTCCTCGCGCGACAGCGTGCCGCGCTCGACCATGCCCTCGAGCTTCTCGAGTTGCGAGGCCACGTCGGTCACCGTGGATGGGGTCGGGTTGAACCGGCGGTTCTCGTTGACCTCCATCTGGGCATGGATCAGGTTCTGCACTCGCTCGGGTCCGCGGATGTCGGTGAAGCGCTGCTTTCCGTCCTCGCCACCGGACTCGATCAGCAGGTCGCCGGCCCCGATGATCCGCTCGAAGATGCTCTGGCTGAACAGCACGTTGTTGACGCGCTCGAGCGGGATCTCGATGCCGTTCTTGGCGATGATGCCGCTGCGGAAGATGACGCGATCGCTCGTGATCACGAAGTTGGTCGTCGCCCACTTGAGGTAGCGGTGGACGGTCCACAGGGCGGTGACGACGATGAGGATGATCGAGAGCACCTTGAGGGCGTTGCCGAGATCTCCGTCCTGCGTGAGCGCGATGATGCCGATCACGATCGAAGCGACGAGGGCCGCAACCGGATGCGCGAAGTACCACCAGTGAGGGTGCAGGTCGAGCGCTACCGTCTCGTGGTCGTTGAGCAGCTTCTTCGGGTACGGCATGGAGGGCAACAGTACCGCCCTAACGTTGGGCCGGATGGACCCCGCGGCGCTGCTCGACGATCTGGACGCCGAACAGCGCCACGCCGTCGCCACCGACTCGCGGCTCGTCGCCGTCATCGCCGGAGCCGGTTCCGGCAAGACCAGGGTGCTCACCCGGCGCATCGCGCACCGCGTCGTCACCGGGACCGCCGACGCCCGCCACACGCTCGCGCTCACGTTCACGCGCGAGGCGGCGAGCGAGCTGCGCCGCCGGCTCCCCCGCCTCGGGCTCGGCGATCGGGTCGAGGCCGGCACGTTCCACTCGGTGATGCTCGGGCTGTTGCGCCAGCGGTGGGCCGATCGCAACCGGCCGGCGCCGACGCTCGTCGACGATCGGCGCCGGCTCGTGAGCGAGATCGCCGGGCGGTCCGGGCTCGATGAAGTCGTCGCCGAGATCAACTGGGCCGCAGCGCGGGCCATCACACCCGAGGCGTACTCGAGCGAGGCGCGTCGAACGGGACGCAAGCCACCGCTGGGAGTCGACCGCATCGCAACCGTGTTCGCCGACTATCGCGATCACAAGCGGCGGCGCGGCGTCGTCGACCTCGACGATGTGCTCAGCCTCGCGGTCGATGCGCTGCGTCACGACACCGACTTCGCAGCCGCCACCCGGTGGCGCTTCCGGCACCTGCTCGTCGACGAGGCGCAGGACCTCAACCCGGTCCAGCACCAGCTCGTCGATCTCCTGCGTCACGACCACGACGACCTGTTCCTCGTCGGCGATCCGGCCCAGGCGATCTTCGCCTTCAACGGCACCGACCCGAGCCTGCTGATCGAGGTCAGCGACCGGTTCCCCGGCATCGAGATCGTGCGGCTGCCGACGAACCATCGCTGCACGCCCCAGATCGTCGAGGCCGGCATCCACGTCCTCGCCACGGGGGGGCAACCAACCGCGGTCCGATCCGGCCGGCCCGACGGCCACGCCGTCCGCGTCGTCGATTGCACCGACGCGGAACACGAGGCAGCCACCGTCGCGCGTCTCATCGGCCACCTCGATCCCGGGCTGGTCGGCACGGGCGGTGTCGCGGTGCTCGCTCGGACGAACGCCCAGCTCGTCGGCATCCGGACGGCGATCGAGAACGCCGGCATCGCGGTGCGACGGCGCATCGACGGGGCCGGTTCGCCGTACCGCGATCCGTTGGGTGCGGCCGCACGGCAGGGATCCGCCGCCCGGTTGCGGTCGTGGGCGCACGACCTGCTCGACGGGCTCGGTCCCGACGGGTACGAGGTGGTGCCTACATCCGAGCAGGTTCGGGTCGCCGACTCGGTGCTCGAGTTCCTCCGCGAGCAGCCGCTCGGCGACGGCGCGGCGTACCGGTCGTGGGTCTCGACGACCGACCCGTTCGATCTCCGCGACGATCGCGGCGTCGAGCTCCTCACGTTCCACGGCGCCAAGGGCCGCGAGTGGCACACGGTGTACGTCACGGGCGTCGAGACCGGGCTCGTGCCGATTCGTTCGGCGACGACTGGTGCCGAGCGCGCCGAGGAGGCGCGCTTGTTGTATGTCGCGCTGACCCGCGCCACCGACGAGCTGGTCGTCACGTGGTGTGCCCGCCGCGGTGGATATCAGCGCAAGCCGAGCCCGCTGATCGCCGCGTTCGTACCGCTCGAGGCGCATGTCGCGCCGCCACCGGCCGACCTCGTCGTCGTCGACTCGTTGCGGCGCCACCAGCGCGAGCTCCACGACGAGCTCGCCGCGTGGCGCGACCATGCGGCGCGTGCGGCCGGGATCCTGCCCGACGAGATCTGTTCATCGGCGATGCTGAGGACGATCGCCGATCAGCGCCCGGCGTCGCCCGCAGAGCTCGCCCAGCTGACAGGCATCGGCGTGCTGACCGCCGGTCGCCTGTACCCGGGCATCGCCCGGGTACTCGACACCGATCAGTCGCGGAGGTCGACCAAGACCGGGGCGTGATCGCTGGGAAGCTTGCCCTTGCGAGCGTTGCGATCGATCGCGCACCACTCGACCCGCTCGGCCACCGGTTCGGTGGCGAGGATCAGGTCGATCCGCATGCCGCGACCCTCGTGGAAGTCGCCCGCCCGGTAGTCCCACCACGAGTACACACCCGTTCCGTCGTAGTGGCGCCGGAACACATCGATGAGACCGTGTTCGGAGAGCTCGCGCAACCTCGTCCGCTCGGGCTCGCTGACGTGCGTGGCGCCCACGAACTTGGCGGGGTCGTAGACGTCGCGGTCTTCGGGCGCGATGTTGAAGTCGCCGGCGACCACGACCGCGCCGTCGGTCGTCGCGCCCGACGTCACGTGTGTACCGAGCCGACCCAGCCAATCGAGCTTGTATGCGTAGTGCTCGTGGTCGAGGCTGCGGCCGTTCGGCACGTACACGCTCGACACGCGGATGCCGGCACAGGTGGCGGTGATGATCCGGGCGTCGACATCGGGATCGATCCCCGTCGCGAAGTTCGTCACGACGTCGTCGAGACCCACCTTCGACAACACCGCGACGCCGTTCCACTGGCCCTGACCGTGGTGGGCCGATTCGTAGCCCATCGACGCGAACGTGAGGGCCGGGAACGCGTCGTCAGCGACCTTGGTCTCTTGCATGCACACGATGTCGGGCTCGACTTCGGCGAGCCATTGCTCGACGCGCGGGAGGCGAACCTTCAGTGAGTTGACGTTCCAGGTGGCCAACCGGATCATCTATCGGCAGCCTTCTTCGCAGCCCGGCTGCGTTGCCGAGGCCGCTCTGCCTGCGGCGCCGCAGCCACGCCGACCGGTTCGATCGGTGCCGCCGGCGAGGTGGGCGTTTCCGACGTGACAGCGGTGGTCCGTGGGCCGCGTCGGCGGGCCCGGGCGGCCGGCGAGACGACCTCGTCGGGAGGTGGGGGGCTCGTCGACGATCGCCTGCTCACACCGCGAGCCGCTGTCTTGCGCGCCGGTGTCGGCGTCGCCGGTGTGGCGGACTTCCTGGCGGTCGGTGCTTTGGGCGGATCGATGGCGGTATCCGTGACCGGCGGCTTGGCGGTGCTTGCCGCCGCCTTCTTGGCGGCCCGCGGCTCGGCGACCTTCTTGGCGGCGCGCGGCTGGGCCGCCTTCTTGGCCGTCGTCTTCGTCGCGGCCGCCGCCTTCTTCGCCGCGGTCTTCTTCGCCGCGGTCCGCTTGGCCGGCGGTTCGGCCGTGCCGGCCGCCTCGGCGACAACGGCTTCGCCGTCTTGGGGTTCGACGACCGAGGCCATGTTGGGGACCGCGCAATCGATGCTGCGCCTCGCCGGCGCGAAGCTGGCGACGACGAGCGTGACCGCGTCGCCGATCTTCATCACCTCCCGCGCGCTGCGCGGCGGTGGATCCGACATGAGCCGCAGGGGCACGTACCCGAAGACTTCGCCGATCTTCACGTAGGCACCGTGCGACGAGTAGCTGTCGACGATGGCATTGACGCTCGTGCCGACCGGGTGATGTTGCACGAAGTCGAGGAACGGCATCAGCTCGTTCACCACATCGCCCGGTGGCGACGACGCTGCAACCGCCGGCTTGCCGTCGCCCGACGTGGTCGCCCGTCCGGGCGGTGGCGTCGTCGGCACCGGCATCGGGGCGGCGGCCTCTTTGCTCGCCCGGCGCGCCGAGCCGCGCCTGGCGGCGGGTTCACGATCGGTCTTGGCGCCACCGTCCGCCGCGACACCGCGCGCCGACGACGGCTTCGATGCCCGCACGGCCTTGCGACTGATCGGTCCGCGCACCGGGCTGCGGGCGACCCACACCCAGCCGACGTGTGGCACCGGCTTGCCACCGACCAGCCGTCCGTCGTCGAACAACCAGTCGTGGTCGCCATGGAACTCCTGGAACGAGTCGTTCGACAGGATCGTTGCCTTGGCCTTCTTGGCGATGCTCAGCACGAACGCGTCGCCGCGGCCGATCGCCCCGGCGGGCGGGGCGACGAGCTCGTTGTTGGCGATCGCGGCATCGAACTCCCTGACTTCCGCCGGCGCGATGCGGTGACCGAACGTGGCATCCACGACCACCGTCACCGTCACACCGGGGTGGTCGGCGATGTACGAATTGACTGCCTCGTTGAGCTGGGCGAGGCTCGGCATCGAACGACCTTCGGTCGCGATGTTCGAACCGTCGACCACGACATGCTGCGAGTTTGCGGTCTTGGTCGTCATTCGACCGGTAATCGTAGAGTCGTCGATCGTGATCAACGCAGTGTTCTTCGACTTCGGCGGCGTGATCCTCGCCAGCCCGTTCGAGGCGTTCAACCGGTACGAGGCGACGAACGGCCTGCCGGCGGACTTCATCCGGCGCGTCAACACGGCCGAACCACACTCGAATGCGTGGGCCCGTCTCGAACGCAGCGAGATCGACAGTGAGGCGTTCGACGCCGCGTTCGCCGACGAGTCGGAGCGGCTCGGGCATCGGGTGCCCGGCAGCGACGTGCTCGGCCTGCTCAGCGGACAGGTGCGTCCGGAGATGGTCGTCGCCCTCGATCGCGTCATCGAGGCCGGCTACACGACGGCATGCCTGACGAACAACGTCGTTGGTGGCAGCGCCCGCGACGACGTCGTCGCCATCATGGCGAAGTTCCACCACGTCGTCGAGTCGAGCAAGGTCGGCGTGCGCAAGCCGGAACCGGCGTTCTACGAGCTGGCCTGCCGAATCGCCAAGGTGGCCCCGCAGGAGTGCGTGTTCCTCGACGACCTCGGGGTCAACCTCAAGCCGGCGGCGGTGATGGGCATGACGACGATCAAGGTGACCTCGGCCGAACAAGCGATCAACGACCTCGAGGCCGTCCTCGGCATCACGCTTCACTGAATTGAGTCGGCTCACCCCACGCCGCGTCGTCGAACGTCTGGTCGCCGACTCGGACGGGTGCACGGTCTGTGTCACCGACATCGGCGAGGGTCGCCGGTTGCGGTGACACAAACAGGTGGGGTTTACAGGCCGGCGAAGACCTCGTCCATGAGGTCGGCGAGCTCTTGATCGTGGATCGTCTTCGATCCGGTGGCCGGGCTGCCCGACGCGACCCGTGAGACATGGTCGAGGTCGTACCCCTGCTCTTTCACCCGCCAGGTGTGGTGCTCGATGAAGTTCCAGGCGCCCATGTTCTCGGGCTCTTCCTGGAGCCAGATCAGCTCCTTGGCGTTCGGGTAGCCGCGCACGATCGTGAGCATCTGCTCGGTCGGCAGCGGGTAGAGCTGCTCGAGGCGCACGACCGCGACCGGTGCGCCACGGCGGTCGCGCTCGGCGATCGCATCCCAGGCGACCTTGCCCGAGCAGAACACGATCC
>DATMDV010000192.1:0-4442 GCA_035557475.1 Ilumatobacteraceae bacterium | reverse complement strand
CAGGGTGAGGCGACTCAATCCGGCATTGATACTCGGTGCCGGCGGGCCGCCACCCGCCGACACCGAGATTCCCGCCGACCGTTGTCCCTGAGACCGGCCGAAAAGGTTCCCGCCACGGTGAACTTCTCTTCTACCAGTCGCACGATCGGACGCCACATGTTTCGGATCAGAAGGGCCTTGACTTGAGCGATTCGTTCCATACGACGACACTTGAGGAATGAGCAACGCCGAGCGCACGCGGGATGCGCCGTGGCTGATGCGGACGTACTCGGGGCACTCGACCGCACGCGCGTCGAACGAGCTGTACCGCAACAACCTCGCCAAGGGTCAAACCGGCCTCTCGATCGCGTTCGATCTGCCCACTCAAATCGGCTACGACCCCGACTCTCCGATGGCGAGAGGAGAGGTCGGCAAGGTCGGTGTCCCGGTCAGTCATCTCGGCGACATGCGCATGCTGCTCGACGGCATCCCGCCCGGGCGGACGAACACGTCGATGACGATCAACGCCACGGCCGCCTGGCTCCTCGCGCTGTACGTCGCCAATGCCGAGGAGCAGGGCACCGGAGCCGATGAGCTGCGGGGGACGACGCAGAACGACATCGTGAAGGAGTACCTGTCACGTGGCACGTACATCTTCCCGCCAGGGCCTTCGCGCCGCCTGATCGTCGACATGATCGCCTGGTGCGCCGAGCACGCGCCCGCCTGGAACCCGATCAACGTGTGCTCGTACCACCTGCAGGAAGCGGGCGCGACGCCGGTGCAGGAGATCGCATACTCGATGGCGACGGCGATCGGGGTGCTCGACGCGGTCCGCGACTCGGGACAGGTCGCGCCCGATCGCTTCGGGCAGATGTTCGCTTCGATCTCGTTCTTCGTGAACGCCGGGATCCGGTTCGTCGAGGAGATCTGCAAGCTGCGGGCGATGACCGAGATGTGGGATCGGATCGGCCTCGAGCGCTACGGCGTCGACGATCCGAAGGCGCGCCGGTTCCGCTATGGCGTGCAGGTGAACTCGCTGGGTCTGACCGAGGCGCAGCCGGAGAACAACGTGCAACGAATCGTGCTCGAGATGCTCGGCGTCACGCTGTCGAAACAGGCGCGCGCGCGATCGATCCAACTGCCGGCGTGGAACGAGGCGCTCGGGCTCCCGCGTCCGTGGGATCAGCAGTGGTCGTTGCGGATGCAACAGGTGCTCGCGTTCGAGTCCGACATCCTCGAGTACGGTGACATCTTCGACGGGTCGCACGTCGTCGAAGCGCGCACCGCTGTGCTTCGAGAGGCGGCCGAGACCGAGCTCGCCGATGTCCTCGCGCTCGGTGGCGCGTTCGAGGCGGTCGACGTGTTGAAGGCTCGCCTCGTCACGTCGATGGCCGAGCGCACGCGTCGGATCGAATCTGGAGAGCAGGTCGTCGTCGGCGTCAACGACTTCGTCGAGACGACCGAGTCACCGCTGGGCGGCGACGCGGCGATCCTCCGCGTCGATCCGGCGGTCGAGGAACAGGCCGTCGCCGCTCTCGCCACATGGCGCGCCGAACGCGACGACGTCGCCGTCAAGGACGCCCTCGACGAGCTCCGGCGCGTGACGGAGTCAGGTGAGAACGTGATGCCTGCTTCGATCGCGCTGGCGAAGGCGGGCGGCACCACCGGGGAATGGGGGGCGCTGATGCGCGACGTGTTCGGCGAGTACCGGGCGCCGACGGGCGTCGGGTCGGCCCAGACCGGGCGCGGCGAGCTCGCCGCGGTCGCCGAGTTCGTGCGCACGATCCCCGGCGGGCCACCGAAGCTGCTCGTCGCCAAGCCGGGCCTCGATGGCCACTCGAACGGCGCCGAACAGATCGCGGTGGCCGCCCGCGACGCCGGCATGGAGGTCGTCTACGCGGGCATCCGGCTGACGCCCGAGCAGATCGCGGCATCGGCGCGCGACGAGGATCCTGACGTGATCGGGATCTCGATCCTGTCCGGTTCACACCTCGAGCTCGTGCCGGAGGTGATCGCGCGATGTCGGGCCGAGGGGGTCGATGCGGCGATCGTGGTGGGTGGCATCATCCCTGAGGAAGACCGCGCCCGCCTGCTCGACGCCGGCGTCGCGGCGGTGTACACGCCGAAAGACTTCCGGTTGGCCGCCATCATGCGCGACATCGCCGAGCTGACCGCGACCCGCCGCGCCCGCGACTGATCCGCCGCGTCACGCGCTCGTACGTGGCCCGAACGTGGCGACCCGACCGGGGACGTCGTGGCCGACCACCTCGCGGAGCACGGTCACCGCGTCGAGGACCCGCCCGAGGTCGATGCCCGTGACGATGCCCTCGTCGTCGAGCAGGTGGACGAGGTCCTCGGTCGGCAGGTTGCCGCCCGCGCCTTTGGCGAACGGGGAGCCACCGAGCCCGCCGGCCGCGGTGTCGAACCGGCTGACACCGCAGCGGATCGCCTCGTAGGCGTTCACCAGCGCTGTGCCGCGGGTGTCGTGGAGGTGGAGGCCGACGTCGGTGCCGCACTCGGCCAGCAACGCCCGCACGCGAGCCGGCGTCGCCATCCCGGTTGTGTCGGCGAGGGTGAGCTCGGTGACGCCGCGATCGAGCAGGCGAGCGCCGAGTGCTGCCACGCCACCGGGCGCCGTCTCACCGCTGTAGGGGGAGCCGAAGCAACAAGAGACCACGGCGTCGACCGGGCGCCCGCCCGCGATGGCGACGATCTCGCCGATCGCCGCCTCGCTGTCGGCAATCGTCATGTGCACGTTCCTCTCGTTGTACACGGGGTCGGCGGAGATCGTGACGGTGAGCGCCTCGATACCGGCCGCCACCGCCATCTCGGCGCCGCGCCGGTTCGGCACGAGCGCCCACCACGTGACGTCGGATCGCCAGTCGATCGCCGCCAGCACCGTGTCGGGATCGGCCATCGCCGGCACAGCCTTGGGTGACACGAAGCTCACCGCCTCGATGTGGCGCACACCGGTGGCCGACAAAGCGTCGATGAACCGCGCCCGTTCGCCGGCCGCGACCGGCTGCTCGGACTGGAGTCCGTCACGCGGCCCGACCTCCCTGATCGTGACGTAGCTGATCGCGTCGTTGCTCATACCGGAGTCACACCGTTGTGGCGCTCGGTGAAGCGGCGGGCTTTGCCCATCGACAAACCGATCCGGCGGATGATGTCCTCGCGGAGGTGCTCGGGCTCGACGACGGCGTCGTAGACGAGGTCGGCTCCGAGGCGGAGCAGATCGACGTCGGCCTCGTACTCGGCGATCCGGTCGGCGACGTACGCCGCGCGCTCGTCGGGGTCGGCGATCGCCTGGATCTTGTTGTAGAAGACGGCGTTCACGGCAGGCTCGGGTCCCATCACCGCGATCTGGGCGGTCGGTAGGCAGATCGTCGCATCGGGCTCGAACGCAGGCCCGCACATCGCGTACAGGCCGGCGCCGTAGCACTTGCGCAGCACGACGCAGATCTTGGGGACGGTCGCCTCGGCGACGGCAGAGATCATCTTGGCGCCGTGGCGGATGATGCCCTCGCGCTCGACCTGCGAGCCGATCATGAACCCCGGGACGTCGGCGAGGAAGATCAGTGGCACGTTGAACGCGTTGCAGAGCCAGATGAACCGGGCGGACTTGTCGGCCGAGTCGGTGAACAGCACACCACCCTTGGCCATCGGGTTGTTGGCCACGATGCCGACCGGGTTGCCCTCGAGCGTGCCGAATCCGGTGACCACCTCGGGCGCGAACGCCGGCTTGAGCTCGAAGAAGCTGTCGTCGTCGACGATGCCGTCGACGACGCGGTGCACGTCGTAGCCGGCCTTGTCGTCGAGCGGGATCACGCCGTCGACGAGTGGCACCGCCGGCAGCTCCCACGCGTACGACGGCGGCTGCTGGCGGAAGTTGGTCGGCAGGTACGACAGGTACGTGCGGGCGAGCTCGATCGCGGCCGCGTCGTCGGCCACGAGGTTGTCGCCACATCCCGAGACCGACGTGTGCATGCGAGCGCCACCCATTTCCTCGAGCGTGACCTTCTCGCCGATCACCTCCTCGGCCATGCGTGGCGAGCCGAGGTACATCGAGGCGTTGCCGTCGACCATGAACACGACGTCGCAGAAGGCGGGGATGTACGCCCCGCCGGCCGCCGAGGGACCGAACAGGCAGCACACCTGTGGCACGCGGCCCGACAGCCTGACCTGGTTGTAAAAGATGCGGCCGGCGCCGCGACGGCCGGGGAACATCTGGACCTGATCGGTGATGCGGGCCCCTGCCGAGTCGACCAGCCACACCACGGGTGCCTCGTCGCGCAGCGCGGTCTCGGTGAGGCGGATGATCTTCTCCACCGTCCGCGCCCCCCACGATCCGGCCTTCACCGTCGGGTCGTTGGCCATGATGCACACCGGCCGTCCCTCGACGAGCGCCCGGCCCGTGACGACGCCGTCGGCCGGCAGGTCATCACCCGGCGCGGCGGCGTTCG
>DATMDV010000191.1:0-7444 GCA_035557475.1 Ilumatobacteraceae bacterium | reverse complement strand
ACGCGGCCGAGTTGGTCGTCGGGCGTCACGAGTGGAACGAGCGAACCGCGGATGTACATCGAGATCATGTCGGCGCCGGACAGGACGACGAGCGCCGCGAACGCGACGGCGTAGTTGCGGGTGATGCCGAACACGATCGTGCCGAACCCGAACATCGCGACCACCACCAGCAACGTCGGCCCGACGCGCCGCCGCACGGGCCACACGGCCAGCACGATGGCCATGAGGCCGGCGCCGATCCCGGGCGCGGCGCGCAGCCACCCGTACGCGACGTCACCGACGCCGAGACGGTCTTCAGCCACCGCCGGGATCAACGCGACCGCTCCACCGAACAACACCGCGAACAGGTCGAGCGAGATCGCCGCCAGAACCACCGGTGTACGACGGACGAAGTGAAGCCCTTCGAGCGCCATGCGAATCGTCGGGCGGTCGCGCATCGGCACCGCGGCGCGCTGGTACTCGATCGACAGCACCGGCACGATCGCGGCGAGGAACACGCCGCCGGAGACGACGTACGGCAACGATCGGTCGATGCTGTAGAGGAACCCGCCGAGCGCCGGCCCGATGATCATCGCCGCCGTGAACGTCGCCGTCCACATCCCCACCACGCGTGGCAGCAGCCCGGGCGGCGACACCAACGGCGGCATCGAGCGGTGTGCCGGTGCGATCATCGCGTCGACCGACCCGAGCACGAACGCGATCGTGAACAGCGGCCACACGCTCGTGCTGTCCGACAGCGTGTAGCCGACCAGCATGACGGCGCACGCGGCGCGGCCGAAGAGGAACAGCGCCACGACGCGTCGCCGGTCGAACCGGTCGGCGACCATACCGCTCACCAGCACGAGCAGCAGCGAGGGAACGAACTGGGCGAGACCGATCAACCCGATGTCGAGTGCATCGCCGGTGAGGTCGTACACCTGCTTGAACAGGCCGGTGACGAGCAGCATCTGCGCACCGCTCGACAGCGTGCTCGAGAGCAGATATCGGCGGACCGACGCGTACCTCAACACGTCGACGGCGCCGGCCACGTCTCGGGACGGTAGCCGTGGGTGCTAGCACATCGGCAATGGGATCACTTGCCGATGACACACGATGGATGGACGCCACCGAGCAGGCCGCGCTCGTCGCCGCGGGCGAGGTGACGCCGGTCGAGCTGCTCGACGCCGCGGTCGAACGCATCGAGCGCGACGACGACGCGATCAACGCCGTCGTGCTGCGCTGGTTCGACCGGGCGCGCGACGACGCGGCGTCGGCTGACCTTCCCGAGGGGCCGTTCCGGGGCGTGCCGTTCCTCTTGAAGAACCTCTTCGCGAGCATGACCGGCACGCCGCTCACGGACGGCAACAAGGCGCTGGCCGCTGCGCCGCCGATCTGTGCCGTCGACTCCACGCTCGTCAGCCGTCAGCGAGCGGCCGGGCTGGTGATCGCAGGGCGCACCAACAGCCCCGAGCTCGGGAGCCTGCCGGTCACCGAGCCGGAGGCCTACGGGGCGACCCGCAACCCCTGGAACCTCGACCACACGCCGGGCGGATCGAGCGGCGGCGCGGCGGCCGCAGTCGCCGCCGGGTTGGTGCCGATCGCCCACGCGTCCGACGGCGGCGGCTCGATCCGTATCCCGGCGTCGTGTTGCGGGCTGGTCGGTCTCAAGGTCAGCCAGGGTCGGATCTCGATGGGTCCGTTGCGCGCCGAGCACGGCCTCGGCGTCGAGCACTGCGTGAGCCGCACCGTTCGCGACACCGCCCGCCTGCTCGACGCGACGCGTGGCCCCGGCGTCGGCGACACAGTGTCCGCGCCGCCGCCCGCCCGTCCCTACGCCGACGAGGTCGGCGCCGACCCCGGGACGCTGCGGATCGGGCTGCTCGACCACCATCCGCGCGGCGAGGCGATCCACGACGACTGCGTCGAGGCCGTCCGCGCCGCCGCCAAGCTGCTGGAGAGCCTCGGTCATCGAATCGAGCCGGAGTCACCGGCGGTGCTCGCCGACGCGTCGTTCACGTCGCGGTTCATGGCGTTGTGGGCGACGAGCATGGCACTCGGCATCGAGGCGTTCGGCAACCAGATCGGCCGCCCGCTGACCGCCGACGACGTCGAGGCCGTGAACTGGGCGCAGGCGGAGTACGCCCGCACGTACTCGGCCGTCGACCTCGCCACCGCCCAAGCGGCATGCGTCGACTTTCGCCGCACCGCCCAGCAGTGGTGGGCCGACGGCTGGGACCTGCTGCTCACGCCGACGCTCGGCGAACCGCCGGTCCGCATCGGCGAGCACGATCCGTTGCCCGACGATCCGATGGCAGGGATGAAGCGGGCGGCCCGCTTCGTGCCGTTCACCCCGCCGTGGAACATGAGCGGGCAACCGGCGATCAGCCTGCCGTTGCACTGGAACGCCGATGGGTTGCCGATCGGCATCCAACTCGTCGCCGCCTACGGCCGCGAGGACGTGCTGATCCGGGTCGCCGCCCAGCTCGAAGCGGCCCGGCCGTGGGCCGACCGTCACCCGGAGGTCGTGTCCGGCACCGTGCGGTAGTGAAAGCGGACCACGGCGGTCATCGGGCCGTCCAGCCGCCGTCGACGAGGAGACTGTGGCCGGTGATGAACGAGCCGGCCGGGCTGGCGAGGAGGAGCAGCGCGCCGTCGAGCTCGTGCGGCTCACCCATGCGAGGGATCGGTGAGTTGGCCTTGATGAAGGCCTGGCTGCCGGCGTCAGACTCCATCCCGTCTGTCATCTCCGAAGGGAACCATCCGGGGCACAGGGCGTTGACGCGGATGCCCTTGCGCGCCCACTGCAACGCCAGCTCACGGGTGAGGTTGACGACGGCGCCCTTGCTGGCGGCGTAGTTGGCCTGCTTGACAGGGGTGGCGCCGACGTGGCCGAGCATCGAGGCGATGTTGACGATCGAGCCCGTTCCGGCCGCGATCATTGCCGGCGCGCAGAGCTTGGCGAGGTGCCAGACCGCGGTGACGTTGATCTCCATCGACCGGCGGAACGTCTCGAGCGACTCGTCCGCGACCCCGACCACCTCGGTGACGCCGGCGTTGTTGACGAGGATCCCGACCCCGCCGAAGTGGTCGACGGTGGTCGCCACGATCCGCTCCCGGTCGTCCGGAACGGACACGTCGGCGGCCACGACGAGCGACCCGGGGAGCTCGTCGGCGAGTCGCGTCAGTCGGTCGCGCCGGCGCGCCGTCACCACCACCGAGGCACCCGCCGCGTGCAGCACGCGGGCGAACCGCTCGCCGAGTCCCGACGACGCCCCGGTGACGATGGCGACCTGCCCGTCGAGTCGGAACAGCGCCAGCGGGTCACCTCCCTGACGATCGGGTGTCGCTGACATTTCAGCAGCATGACGGAGCTGTCGAACAGATGAAGAATCGCGCGAGATCTGTCGAAGAAGCGTCAGCCGATGTGCGCCGGGAGCTCTGGACAGATATGAAACACGACATGGAACTACGACGGGCCACATGGAGTGCGGCGTTGCGGCTGGCGTTCGTCGTCAGCGCTCTCGCGGCGATCGTGGCCGTGACGCTCAGTACGGCCGGTGATGTGCCGCGAGGAGCGTTGGTGGCCGCGGTGATGCTCGTCGGCTTCGTCGCCAGCTGGGTGCAGACCGGCCGCGTCGCCCGTGTGCATCACCAGCACAGCGTCGCCGTGGTGCCCACGCGCCACTCCATGCCGAGCGTCATTCAGACTGCTCACTCCACGTCTCGCCGCTGAACGTCTGGTCGCCGAGTGGGCGCGACTCCGACGGTCGCGCAGGCACTGTGCCAACATCGGACATGGCGCGCGTTCGACCGATCCTGCTCGTGCACGGCGCGTGGCACGGGGCGTGGTGCTGGGCGGCGGTGCAGGCCGAGCTCGACCGCCGTGGGCTCCCCTCGTACGCGGTCGACCTCCCTGGTCACGGGCTCTCGACGCTCCCGCTCGGTGATCTACACGGCGACGCCGAGCACGTTGCCACCGTGCTCGCCGGGCTCGACGACGAGGTCGTGCTCGTCGGCCACAGCTATGGCGGGGCCGTCGTCACCCACGCCACCGGGTCGGCCCATGCCGTCGCGGACCGCGTCTCGCACCTCGTCTACCTGACCGCCTTCGCGCTCGACGACGGCGAGAGTGTGTGGGGCTTCACGCGGTCACGCCCGCGGGTCCACGTCGCCCTCGACGCGGCGGTGCTCGTCGGTGAGGACAGCACCTCCCGGATCGATCCCGACAAGGCGCAGGCGGCGCTGTACGCGATGTGTCAGCCGGCCGAGGTCAGCGCCGCGATCGCCCGGCTCGATGCCCAACCGATCGCGGCGTTCCAGCAACCGGTCCTCGGTTCACCACGGGCGACGATCGCCTCGACGTACGTGAAGTGCACGGCCGACGAGGCGGTCCACATCGACCTGCAGGACGAGCTCGCCGGCCGCTGCAACCACGTCCTCACGTTCGAGAGCGACCACTCCCCGTTCCTGGTGATGCCGGGGGCGGTCGCCGACGTCCTCGAGTCGCTCACCCGACAGTGAGCCCGACGTGAAGGTCCGCATCGGCTACGGCCTCGGCGTGCGCACCAAGCTGCACGACGCCACGTTCGGCCACGTCGTCGACGAGCTCGAGCGACTCCGCTTCGACAGCCTGTGGCTCTCCGAACGCATCGGCGGCGAGGCGCCCGACCCGCTGGTCGCGATGTCGTTCGCAGCCGGCCGCACCGAGGCGCTGAAGTTCGGGATGAGCGTGATGGTGCTGCCGGGCCGCAACCCGATCGTGCTCGCCAAGGAGCTGGCGACGTTGGCGGTGATGTCGGGCGGCCGGCTGCTGCCCGCGTTCGGGTTGGGCGTGGCCGATCCGCACGAGCAGCAGGCGTTCGGCGTCGAGCGCGGCGAGCGGGCGAAGCTGTTCGACGAGTCACTTGCCGTGATGCGGGCGTGCTGGACGGGCGAGCCGGTCGTGCACCACGGTGATCGTTTCAACTACGAAGGCGTGCGCGTGCTGCCGGCGCCCGGCCGCCTCGACGTCTGGCTCGGGGGATACGCGCCGTCGGAGTTGCGTCGTGTCGGCCGTCTCGCCGATGGGTGGCTGCCCTCGTTCATCACCCCGGCTGACGCCGCCGAGGGGCGGATCACGATCGAGAAGGTCTGCGCCGAGCACGACCGGTTGATCGACGACGACCACTACGGCGTGCTCATCCCGTACTCGTTCGAGCCCGTCCCGGAGCAGATCCTCGCCCGCTTTCGCGAGCGCCGCCCCGATCTCGACGACCCGTCGGTGCTCGTGCCCGGATCGTGGGATCGGCTGGTGTCGCTGATCGGCGAGTTCGTCGACGTCGGCTGCACGAAGTTCGTCGTGATCCCGCTCGCCGAGCCAGCTGACGCCGACGCGTGGGCGGCGCACCTCGGTGAGGCGGCCGAAGTGCTCCTCCCCCTCGAACGGTAGAATCCGATCCGCGGGAACCGCGGGGCGGCGGCGAGCGTCGAACAGCCATGAAACGAGCGCTCACCGTGTCCACTGCCATCGCCGTGCTCGTCACGGTTGGCTGCAGCTCCGACGGTCCCGATCAGACGAGCCGATCGACGGACTCGCGGCCGACACCGTCGACGCTCGCGACCGCGACCGATGCGACGGATCCCACCGACCCGACCGTGACGACGGATCCGACCGATCCCACCGACCCGACCGCTCCGCCCAGCACCGATCCGAGCCGCACCGGGCCGTTCGGCTTCGCCCGTCTGTCGTTCTTCGGCGACTGCGACGCGCTGCTCACCTACATGCAGACCGAAGCCCGCGAGCGCGTCACCGCGTGGGGCCTCGACGGCGGCTACTACTACGGCACCGTGACGCCCGACATGGTCGCGGCCGAGGACTCCGCCGGCGGCGAAGGTTCTCGCCTCGAGGCACCAGCGGCAACCACTGCGGCTCAGGGCGTCGACTACTCCGGAACCAACACCCAGGAGGTGGGCGTCGACGAGGGCGACATCGTCGAGACCGACGGCACCTACGTGTACGTGGCCGGACAGGACGGCCTGCGCATCGTTTCGGTCGCCGACGCCACGGTCGTGGCATCACCCGAGCTGCCAGGCGGCTCACACCAGATGATCCTCGACGGCACCCGCCTGCTGGTCGCCACCCAGGGATTCACCACCGCCGAGGACACCGTCGTGTCCGTGTTCGACGTGAGCGACCCGACGAACCCGGCGCTGCTGCGCCGCTCGCATCTCGAAGGCCGCCTCGTCGCTTCACGAGCGGCCGGCGGGACGGTCCGCCTGGTGCTGTCGAGCTCGCTCGCCGCCCGGCTGCCGTTCGTCCACCCCGACCAGTTCGGGCTCGACGAGGACCGCTCGCTCGAGCGCAACAAGCAGATCATCGACGAGTCGGCGGTGCAGGATTGGCTGCCACGCTGGTTCGACGAGGCCGGCGACGGGACGTTCGGCCAGATGGAGGAGTCGCTCGACTGCGCCAACGTCGCCGCTCCCCGTGACTTCTCGGGGCTCGGCGTCACGTGGATCGCCTCGATCGACCTCGATGGCGAGGCGACGCCCGAGGGCGCGGCCGGCATCGTCTCGACGGGCGAGACCGTGTACGCATCGACGAGCAGCCTCTACGTCGCCACCCAGTCGTGGGACTGGAACTGGGCGATCCAGCAGGGCAACCAGACAGTCGATCCGAACCAGGCGCCACCCACCCTGATCCACGCCTTCACGCTCGGCGAGGGCGCGTCCGCCACGTACCAGGCCTCCGGCGAGGTGCCCGGCCGGCTGCTCAACCAGTTCGCGATGAGCGAGCACGAGGGCGTCCTGCGGGTCGCCACGACGATCGACGACTGGAACACCGGCGACAGCGAATCGGCCGTGTACGCCCTGCGGGCCAACGGCGATGCGCTCGAACAGCTCTCGGTCGTCGAGGGTCTCGGCGCCGGCGAGCAGATCTATGCCGTGCGCTTCCTCGGCCCGACTGCCTACGTCGTGACGTTCCGCCAGACCGACCCGCTGTACGTCATCGACATGACCGATCCGGCCAACCCGGCCCTCACCGGCGAGCTCAAGATCCCCGGCTACTCGGCCTACCTGCATCCGGTCGGCGACGGCCTGCTGCTCGGCGTCGGCCAGGACGCCACCGATACCGGCCAGACGCTCGGCACCCAGCTGTCGCTGTTCGACGTCAGTGACCCGGCGAACCCGCAGCGCATCTCGACATTGTCGATCGGTGGCTGGAGCGACGTCGAGTGGGACCACAAGGCGTTCCTCTTCTGGCCGGAAGACGGCACGATCGTGCTGCCGGTGTCACCAGGTTGGGGCAACTGCGGTCCGCAGGTCGACTGCTTGGCCTCGGGGATCACCGGATCCGGCGGCGGCGCCGTCGTCGCCCGCCTCGACGGCCAGACACTGGTCGGCGTCGGCACGATCAATCACGAGTCCCGCAGCCAGAGTGGGTGCTGGAACCCGCTCCAGCGCTCGATCGCCATCGGCGACGAGC
>DATMDV010000190.1:0-4118 GCA_035557475.1 Ilumatobacteraceae bacterium | reverse complement strand
GTGGCGTCGGCCCACTGGCGGGGGAGCGCCGGGAACTCGTACCCGTCGATGTCGCGATGTTCGACGGTCGCCTCCCGGCGGGCGAGGGCGGCGTCGATCATCGGCTGCAGACGTTGCTGCTTGGCGGCACGGGCTGCCTCGTCGCGTTCGGCGAACTCGGGCAGCACCTCGCGGCCGAAGATCTCGATCGACTCCATGATGTGCTCGTGCTCGTTGCGCCCGGCCTGGAGCACGAAGATCACCTGGTCGACGCCCGCCTCCTCGTAGCGGCGCAGGTATTCGACGGTCTGCTCGGGCGTGCCGATGCAGCCCCGCAGGCCGGTGGTGTCGCCGGCCGCGGCCTTGGCGCCGAGACGCTCCTCCTTCACGGCGCGGGCGACGGCCTCGGGATCGAAACCCTGCGCACCGCGGCTCTGCTCGTACTCGGCCCACACGTTCGTGACGCCGGGCCGGTGGGTGCCGAACACGTAGAAGTGGCCGAGGCTGTAGCCGAAGAAGTTGGCGCCCTCGGCGCCGCGGCGAATCGCCTCGTCCTCGTCGTGGTGCAGCATCATCGGCGACACGCACGCCACCTGCGGGTTGACGGCGAGACCGACCGGCACGCATTTCTCGTCGAGTGTCTGCTCGTACTCGTGCACCCACGTGCGCGCCTCTTCGGGATCGATGAACGCGAACGTCAGCGCGCCGATGCCCTTCTCGGCGGCGAGACGGATCGTCTCGCGCCGGCTGCACGCCACCCACAGCGGCGGGTGCGGCTTCTGCACCGGCTTGGGCACGACGTTGCGTGGCGGCATCTGCACGAACTCGCCATCGACACCGGTGAACGGCGTCTCGACCATGCACCGGATCGTCGTCTCGAGGCCCTCGAGCCAGGCATCGCGCTTGCGCAACGGGTCGATCTTGAAGCCGGCCAGCTCGGCCTCGCTCGACGACTCGCCACTGCCGAACTCCACGCGGCCGTTCGACACGAGGTCGAGCATCGACACCCGCTCAGCCGTCCGTGCCGGATGGTTGAACTGGGGCGCGGTGAGGATGATGCCGTGGCCGAGACGGATCTGCGTCGTGCGCTGGCTACAGGCGGCGAGGAACACCTCCGGCGCCGAGGAATGGCTGTACTCCTCGAGGAAGTGGTGCTCGACCTCCCACACGTACTGGATGCCGAGCCGGTCGGCGAGCTCGACCTGTTCGAGCGCGTCGTGGATGAGCGTCTGCTCGCTCGTCTCATCCCACGGCCGCCCCATCTGGTGCTCGTAAAAGATGCCGAACTGCACGAGACGATGTAAACACCCTCCTCTCGGTGCTGCCTCATCGCGTACCGATCAGACCCCTCCGTTCTGTCTGCTTCAGATTGCCCGTGGCCTCGTTTGAAGCAGACAGGTCGAGGATTTTCGTCAGGCGCAGGCGGTGGCGACCGCGTCGACGATGCGGTCGACCTGGGCGTCGGTGGTCACGAACGGCGGGCAGAACGTGCAGGTATCCGTACCGATCGCGCGGGTGATCACACCGAGTTCGAGCATCCGGTCGCGGACCTTCATCGCGTCCTGGTCGGGTCGCAGACCGGTCGCCCACACTGCTGCGTCACCTCGGACGTGGTCGATCACGCCGTCGGCGGCCAGCGCGGCGAGCCCGTCGCCGAGCCTGGCGCCCATCCGCTTCGCTTCGTCGATCAGCCCCTCGCGCTCGATGATGTCGAGGTTGACGAGACCTGCGGCGCACGCCGACGGGTGGCCCGAGTACGTGTAACCGTGGCGGAGCAGGAACGCCGGATCGGACTCGAGCGCCTGGCGCACCGCGGCGCCGATGAACACGCCCCCGAGTGGCTGGTACCCCGACGTCACGGCCTTGGCGAACGTCGTCAGGTCGGGCGTCACGCCGTAGCGCTGGGCGGCGAACCAGGTGCCGAGCCGCCCGAAGCCGGTGATCACCTCGTCGAAGATGAGAAGCGCGCCGTGCTGGTCGCACAGCCGGCGGACGTCGTCGAGGTATCCCTCCGACGGAGGGAACACGCCGCCGGCGCCCTGGACCGGCTCGGTGAGCACGGCCGCGACCTCGTGGCCACGTTCGGTCATCAACACCGACAGCGCCTCGACGTCGTCGCCAGGGACCTGCAAGACGTCGCCGACGAGCGGGCCCCAACCCTCGCGGTTGGGGGCGATGCCCTGCGCGCTCGTGCCGCCGAAGTTGGTGCCGTGATAGCCGCGGGCGCGGCTGATGATCAATGTCCGCTCCGGGTGTCCGGCCATCACGTGGGTGAGGCGGGCGAGCTTCATCGCCGTGTCGATCGCCTCCGACCCCGATCCGCAGAAGAAGACGCGGGCATCGGGGATCGCGGTGAGCGTCACGAGCTTGGCGGCGAGCTCGTCGGCCGGCTCGTTCGTGAACGGATCGAAGCACGAGTAGGCCTCGATGTTGCCGATCTGGTCGGCGACCGCGTCGGCGATCTCGCGCCGGCCATGCCCGACCGCGCAGTACCACAGGCTCGCCATGGCGTCGATGTACTCGTTGCCGTCACTGTCCCACAGCAGGGCGCCCTCGCCCCGCACGATCGAGATGAACTGGTCGCGGGTCGGCTTGGCGAACGGGTGGAGGAAGGCCGGTGGCGTCGACGTCATAGCCGTCGACCGTACTCCCGCGACTTCCCGACCTGTCTGCTTGAGACGAAGCCACGGGCAATCTGAAGCAGACAGAACGGAGGGTCAGAGCCAGCCGCGGTGCTTGAAGTTGCGGTAGAGGGCGAAGCAGGCGACGACGATCACGGCGACGGCGCCGGGATAGCCGTACTGCCATCCGAGCTCGGGCATGTGGTCGAAGTTCATGCCGTAGATGCCGGCGACCATGGTGGGCACCGAGATGATCGCGACCCACGCCGAGATCTTCCGCATGTCCTCGTTCTGACGCATGCCGACCTGGGCGACGTTGACGTGGAGGGCGCTGTCGAGCAGGGCGTCGATCGTCTCGATGCGGTCGGCGACGCGGCGCACATGGTCCTCGACGTTCGTGAAGTACGGGCGGCGATCGGCCGGGATCACGGCGAGCGTGCGGGTCGCGATCGTGTCGAGGGGTCCCTTGAGTGGGAGCACCGCCTGGCGGAACTCGAGGACCTCGCGCTTGAGCCGGAAGATCCGTTCGGCGTGCTTCGTGTTCGGCCCCGAGAATACCTGCACCTGGATCTCGTCGATGTCGGTCTCGACGCTGCTGGCGGCCGCTTCGTACAGGTCGACGACGTGGTCGGCGATCGTGTGCAGCACCTCGGCGGGTCCGATGGCCAGGCGTTCGGGATCGGCCTCGAGCTGGTGGCGGATGCCGGCGAGATCGCAGCCCTCACCGTGGCGAACGGTGATCACGTAGTCGAGACCGACGAAGATCAGGACTTCACCGAGCTCGAACACCTCGTGGTGATCGATATAGCGAAGCGTCTTCACCACGACGAGCAACGAGTTGTCGTACCGCTCGAGCTTCGGGCGCTGATGAGCGTGAACGGCGTCCTCGACGGCGAGCGGGTGCAGCTCGTAGAGCTTGGCGACGTCCTCCAATTCGACCTCGCTCGGCTCTGACATGCCGATCCACGTGAAGCGCCCCGGCGTGGCGCGGGTGGCGTCGCACGCGTCGTGCGGCGACTCGATGCCGTCGAGCCGGCGTCCGTGCTCGTACACCGCGACGTCGACGATCACCCGGCCAGTGTTGCACGCAGTTCGTCATTCATCTGGCAGGCTCATGGGGTGGGACAACCCCTCGTGCTGTACAGCGCGGCCGATCTCGACTCGCACATGACGCATCCGCATCATCCCGAGCACCAGCGGCGGATCACTGCTGCGCTGGCGGGAGTCGGCGCCGCGGGGCTGCTCGACGCCACCGAGTGGCGCGAGGCACCGGAGGCGAGCGACGCCGACCTCGCGCTCGTGCACGACGAGATGTACATCGACGGTGTGCGGCGGTTCTGTGAGTGCGGTGGGGGCAACCTCGACCCCGACACGATGGTGTCGTCCGGATCGTTCGCGACGGCCCGCCGCGCCGCCGGGGGAGTGCTGGCGTCGATCGCCGCGCTGCGGGCGGGGGAGTGCGACGTCGCGTTCTCGGCGGCTCGACCGCCGGGGCACCACGCCCTGGCCGACCGGGCG
>DATMDV010000189.1:0-23895 GCA_035557475.1 Ilumatobacteraceae bacterium | reverse complement strand
GCAGTAGTTGCGCTGCGGATCGTTGCCCTCGCCACACACGCCACACACGAGGTCGCCGGGGTTGATCTTGCGGCTCGGCGCCTGCTTGGCGACCTTCGGTCGCGGGGGCGCGGCCTGTGGCCGCTGCGCTTCGGGCGCCCGCGCCGTGACCGGCTGGCGCAGGTCCGGTGGTTGCAACGCGTCGGGCTTGGCCACGAGCGCCGCCGCCCGCTCGTCGCCGGTTCGCGGCGGCGCCGGCGGGCCGCCGATCGGTGTGCTCGTCGGTGCCGATGCCAACGGTGCGCCCGCGCCCGGCGGACGCAGGCCGGTGCCCGTCGCCCCGCTGGCACCGGTCGGTGGCGGGAGGTCGCTGCCGCTGATCGCGTGCCGGATCCGCGTCACCAGCCCGGGCTGCGCGGCAGTCGCTGGCGCTTCGGTCGGCACCGGTTCCGGACCACCGATCCGCTCGCCGGAGTACTCGAGGAATGCCGGGCAATTGCCGCAGAACAGGTCGTCGTCCTCGTTCTGGTGCCCGCATTCCTTACAGACGATCACTACTCGGTCTCCTCGACATGCCCCGGATCTGCCGTTGGTGGGGGCGGCGGCAGGTTGGCCGGTCGCCGCCGCCGTGGAGGACCGAACTCGATCCGGTGGGCGACGTGGGCCGGCTTGTTCGTCACCACCATATTCTCCAGCCGCCGCGCGTCGACGGAGCCCTCTTCAGCGGCGAGGCGCACGGTCACCGTCGGACGTCCCGCCCCGGGCAGGTCGGCGCCGGGCGCCGCCGACCACGCCACGCCCCCGCTGTCTTCGACGGTCGGACGCACACCGACGTAGAGCTCGATCAGGTCGGCGAGACCCTCGGCCGTTCCGCGCCGCTCGTACAGCTTGATCGCCTGCGCCACGAGCTCGCGCCGGCGCTCCTCGGGCCACGTCAGGTCGAGCTCGAGCCCGACCCAGGCCGCCAGCCACTCGACGAAGTCGATCGGGGCGAGCGCCGGATCGAGATATGCCCAGAAGTTGTCGATCGTCGACGGAACCGGAGCGAGCACCGCGTCGAGGCCGTCGCAGAGGCGTTGGGCGAACGCGTCGTCGTGGAACATGGCGGGCAACGCCTGTCCGATCGGGGTTCGCACACCCAGACCGTCGAGCTGCCCTCTCGCGCTCGTCACGACTCCACCAGCACCTGATGCTCGTAGCTGAACACGAGCGAGTTGCGGTCGATGGCGAGGCGCTGCACGTGCTCGCCGCGCTCCCCGGTGACGGGATCGGCCGCGAACAGCCGGGCATCCTCGATGATCTCGACGCCGGGCAACCGCTGGAGCACCGAGTACACCTCGCCGACGTGGATCGGCCGCCCGAACGGCCATCCGTCGCCATCGGGGCCGCCACGGGTGGGGTGGAAGTAGCCGTAGAGCGCGTCGAGGCACTCGTCGCGGAGCGCGTCCGCTGCGAAGCGCCGGCGCGCCCGAACTCGCGCGACGACGGTGACACCCTGGTAGCGCGGCGGCTCGACCACGACCCGGGCGCCGATCGTGCGACGCTGGTCGAGCTCGGCCGCGATGCGCGTCAGCGAGTGGTCGTCGGGGACGAGTTGCTCGAAGCGCAATCGGCCGTCGCCGCGGTCGGCCACGGCCGGCACCACGAGCACGCGCACACCGCCCGCGTCGTCGTCGTCGGAGACCGGCAGCGCCCGCACGCGTGCGATCTCGGGGGCTGCCTCACGGGCGAGCTGCTCGTAGTCCTCGGCGGTCACCGCCCGGTTGCGCGTGCGGAGCACGATCGGGCCCCGCACCTTGGCGTTCTCGAGATCCTCACCGTCGATGCCTCCGACCGCCGCGAACCGGTTGACGACCCGGTCGACCGTCGGGATCGACGAGCGCAGCACGGTGATCGCGCCGGACGCGACGTTCGCCCGCCGGCCGCCGCCGGTGCGGTAGCCACGGATCCGCAGCGCGGCACCCTTGGGTGGCACCGCGCCGTACGAACGCAACGTGCCGTCGGCGAGGCGGACGGCCGGTCCGAACATGATCTCGCCCGCCGTCGCATCGAGCTGGAAGTGGCGATCGTCCGCGTCCGACTCGGCGAACGTGGTCACCGCCCGCCACTCCTGCCAACCGTCACCCGTCGCCACGTCGACGACGACCTCCTGACCGGGCACCACCGGCGCCCGCTGGAGCTGGAAGCGCTGACCGGGCACACCTTCTGACACGCCGATCACCTCGTCGGCGACGGTCTCGGCGTTGACGGCTTCCGCCGTTCCGCCCGACGTGAATCCCGAGAGCGCTGCGATCCGCGGTGAGGCCGAGTATCCGGGCTGGCCCTCGCGGGGGGCGAGCACGCGGGCACGGATCCATCCGGCGCGAATCGAGTCGATGACCGAGACCTCGTGGGTGCTCGGGACGTGGAGCACGACGTCGCCCCCGCGGTTGAGCCCGCCCGTCGTGTCGCGCTCGATGTCGCAGCGACGCCACTCGTTGCCGCACCACGCCTCCCACGCCAGCGGTGGGTCGGTCGGGTCGACACCGATCCCTTCGATCTGACAATCGAGCCGCAACGTCACGGCACAGCGCGGTACCGCCTCCGACAGCCCGATGTACAGCACGTCGTCGGGCTGGGGCACGTCGGCGAAGCAGAAGAACGGTTGGCCGCCCGCCCGCGCCGCGTCGTGGTCGCGCACGACGCCGTCCGCGGCCAGCGCACTCGCGACGTGGTCGACGTCACAGGGGATGATCGCCAGATCGTGCGTCGTCGTGAAGTCGATCGCTTCCTCGGCCGTGGTCCGCAACGTCGCGATCTCGGTACCGCTCGGAATCGTCAGGTGGTCGGTGGCGGCCGACGACAGCCAGAACGTCACCTCGACGTTGGCGGCCGTCGGCGGGAACAACTGCACGCCGATGAGCTCGAGGAACTTCACGAAGTGCCGGTCGGGGACGCGGTTCAGCCGGTACAGCAGGAGGTCGGTCATCCAGGCGAACGTCTCGATCAACGTCACCCCCGGATCGGACACGTTGTGGTCGGTCCATTCCGGGCAGCGTTGCTGGACGAGACGCTTGGCGTCGTCGACGAGATCTTGGAACGTGCGGTCGTCGAGGTGCGGCGCGGGAAGGGCCACGGTCATTCCTCTCCGGGGATCGAGTAGAACGGGAACACCAGGTTGCGGGGGTCGTTCGTCGAGCGGATGCGATAGCTGATGTCGATGTACACCAGGCTCGGACGGTCCTCGTCGAAGCCGACGTCGACGTCGGTCACGTCGACGCGCGGTTCCCACCGCCGCAACGCCGAGCGGACGTCGTACGCGATCATCCCGGCCGTCGTCGCGTCCGACGATCCGAACACGTGATGATGGATGCGACAGCCGAACTCGGGCCGCATCGGGCGCTCACCCGGCGCGGTACCGAGGATCAGGCGGATCGACTCCTCGATCTCCTGCTCCGCGGCGACCATCGCGATGCCGCCCGCGGCGTCGGTGCGCAGCGGGAACGCCCACCCGCGTCCGATGAACAGATCGGTCATTGTCCCGGCCTCACGCGATCAACACTGTCGCGGCGGTTCCGGCCAGCTGCCCAGGGGCGCCGAAGCAGACGGTGCACGCCGATCCCGTCCGGGCCGCCGCCTTGCCGCCGAACGACACCGTCGGACTCCCCTGTGTCACCGTGCCCTTCTGCTGCGGCGGCGCCATGAAGGTGTCGCTCGGGTGGAGGCCGACGTGGGGCGGCACGTTGAGTCCCCACGAGCCCTGGACCACTGCCGGCTTCCCTCCGATCAGCACGGTCGGTTCGCACTGGGTGGTGATCGCGGCGCTGAACGGGAACGGCGGTCCCGGTTGGGGCGCGCCGGATGCCGCGTTGGGGATCTGGTGCGCCATGCACGTCGCCGTGATCTTGTCGCCCAACACTGCTGCGGCGGTTCCCATCGTCGATCTCCTCTGTCTCCGCTGGTCTTCTCTGCTCGTCGTCTCGATGTCGGCTGCGTCGTTCGTCCACTCAGTTGAGCTTGACCGTGGCGCCCTTGATCGCGGTCTCGCCGTTGCCCTCGAGCTTCACCGTGGCGCCCTTCATCTCGAGCGCTCCTGACGCGTCGAGCACGATCTTGCCGCCGCTCACGGTGACGTCGCCGCCCTTGATCTCGATGCCGCCCGGGCCGTCGAGCACGATCTTGCCCTTGCTCTTCACGTAGATCTGATCGTCGGCCTTCGAGATCGCGATGCCGTACTCGTTGTCCTTGGTCTTGATGATGATGTGGTCTTCGTCGTCGTAGTCGCTGATCGTGATCTCGTGACCCTTGGCCGACGTCCACCGACGGAGCTTGACCTTCCCGTCGCTGGCGTCGACGTAGTCGACCGCCGGCGGCTTGTCGACGCCGTTGTAGAGCCCTCCGAGCACATAGGGCATGCGGACGTCGCCGTGCTCGAACACGACGAGCACTTCGTCGTCGACCTCGGGCGGGACGAAGAACCCCCGCTCGGGTCCCGCGCCCGGGTAGCACACCCGCGCCCAGTTGCTCTCGTACGTGTCGGACAGCCACGGGAACTCGAGCTTGACCCGGCCCAGCTTTTCCGGGTCCTTGGAGTTCGTCACGAGCCCCACGACCACGCCGTACACGCGGCTCGCGCCGGCGCCCGTGGCGCCGAGCGACGACAGCCCGAGCATCGAGCGTTCCTGACACCCGGCGACCTCGAAGTCGGTGTGGTAGCCGTCCTCGTCGAAGCGGTGGCGGGTGTGCGACAACGTCCAATCGCCGTCGAACGGCCCGGCGCCGACGATCGTCACCAGCTTGCCGGTTGTCAGCCGCGGGTCGCCGACCGCCGTTCCCTCGGCCTCGGCGTACGCCGACGAGATCTCCTCGGCGGTCGCCGCTGCGATCACCCGCGCCTCGGCGGTCGTCGCGATCGGCCGATCACACGTGAGGTACGTCGGCGAGCCGAACTTGCTCGCCAGCGGACCGGGCTTCCAATCACTCATGTCGAGCTTGACGCTGGTCGTGCCGGCCTCCGCGGTTCCGGTCACCTTGTCCTTGGTCTTGTAGTCCCACCCGCGAGCCTCGACCTCTTTGACCTGCTGGGCCCCGCTCACCCGTGGCCGGAACGAGATCAGCTCGCGGCCGACGCCGATCTCTTGGGGCGGCCCCGATGGTGGCGTTCCGCCGCCGCGCCGGAACGAGACCTTGCCGTCGCGAACCGCCACGCTGAACCCGATCTCGCGTGCTCTCTCCCGGATGAACTCCCAGTCGGTCATGTTGATCTGGCTGACGTGCTCGTGGACGGTGCCCGACGGGTCGACCGTTCCGACCGCGATTCCCGCCTCGCCGGCGACCTTCTTGACGATGTCGGAGTCCGTCTGGTTGTTGAACGACCGCGTCTTGCGTCCGGCGTGCAGCCGGTGCGACTTGTCGTAGCCGCGCACGATCACGTATTGCGCGCCTTCCTCGAACACCGCCTCGATCGAGGTGATCTCACCTTCGATCAGCTTCGACTCCGGCGACTCTCCGAGTTGGCCGGCCTTGATCTCGACCGTCGAGCCGACCTTGGCGCGGAGCTTGTCGAACGTCTCGTCGACGTCGAGGATGAACCGCAACATGAACGTGTCGGGGAGGACGAGATGGTCGTCGACGACGGCTTCGATGAGCATCGCCAGCTGCGGGCCGGCGAGCGCGCTGCCGTCGAAGCCGACGAACGGGAGTTGGGAGCGTGTCACCGGCGCGCCGCCTTGGCGTCACCGCGTGAGGGGATCAGCAGTCGGGTGCCGGGACCGACCGAGGTCGGGTCGTCGATGCCGTTCATTTCGGCGAGCACCCGCCACAGGTTGGGGTCGCCCAGCTCGCGATACGCGATCGACGGCAGCGTGTCGCCCTCGACGACGCGCCGCGAGCGTCGTCCGGCGGGCCCGCCTGACGTCGGGTTCTGGCCACGGACCTGCTCGGGTCGCTCGCGCATCGACACCTGGACCTCGGCGCGAGCCGGTGAACCATCGCGGCGGAAGAGGTTGAACGTCGCGTTCACCGACTTGAGCTGCCCGGTGAAGCGGAACTTGCCCCATACGAACATCGCCGTCGGTGGTGACGGCGGGTCGGAGTCGGCTTCCGGATTGCACCACTTCTGGAGCGTGTCGACCATGCTGCCCACGTCGGAGCCGGCCGGCGCCTCCCACTCGTCGAGCAGCACGGAGAACGTCAGCGTGCGCGTTCCGGTGTTCGAGTACTGCTCCTGGCCGCCCTCCTCGCTGCTGCGGGTGTTGGAGCCCTGGTAGTTGGCCTCCTTGTTGAGGCTGAGCTGGGTCGGGTTGAAGCGGAAGTTCATCTCCGTCTCGGTCCACACGACGGGCAACATCCCGCCGATCCCGGCCAGCGATGCACCGAGCGAGGCGCCCATCGACATCGCGTCGCCGAGCAGTCCTCCACCGCCGCCCTCGACCTTCACCAGCTTGGCCTTCTCGAGCTTCATCGGGATCGCCATCAGCGCCTCCTCACAGCACGTTCGCGGCCATCGACAGATCGAAGAAGCCCTCGTGCGCGATCACGAGCGTTTCGAGCAGCACGCCGTTCGCCGACGCGTCGGAGCCGGCCGCCGACCACGAGACCGGGAACACACCCATCAGGTTCCACGTCACGACCTCGCTCCCGCTGGCGTCCATGACCGTGATGCGACCGGTCGAACGCTTCACGGCGGCCTGGAACGACGCGAACCAGCCGGCGAGCGCCAGTGATTCCTCACTGACGTTGCGGACCAACGTGATGTTCTCGTACGAGAGCCGGCCCGGGAGGTGGTGCACGAAGTTGTTCTGGCCGCCCTCCTCGTAGGTCTTCACGGCGTAGGTCGCCTTCAGGCCGTCGCACTTGGTGAACGAGCCGATCGGGAGGTTGTCGATCATCACCTTGAAGCGGTCCTGCTGAGCTGGGTTGGACATCTCACATCAACTTTCACACTCGACCTGGGTCGTGTTCACGTGGTCACATCACCGGACGTCGAACAGCCGGCCCGACCGCTCGCGGTCGGCAAGGAGGTCTTGGCGGAGGCGGGTTCGGAATCGTGGGTAGAGGCGCCGGGCCAACTCGTCGAGCTGGGCCGGATCGTCGGATGGTTTCTCGGGAGTCGCGGCGTTGGACGTGGAACTGCCTTGGTCAGGGAGCCGTTGCACGACACTCGACCCGCCGCCACCCGATGGTGCCGTGGCGGCCACGGTGGTCGTTGGCGACGGTCCGTGCCCGTCGGCCCTGCGGTGCAACTTCGAATGGTGGTCGTCGGCGTCGGGCGGAGCCGGCGCGATGCCGGCCGCGCTCGCCGCGGCCTGCACCTGGGCCGCCACGTCCGACGGCGACATCCCGCCAGCCGGACGGGGCGCGAGCACCCGAGCCGGCGGCGACGGGGCAACGCCCTCCAACCGCTGCGGCGCGTTCGGCGAACGGTTCGGTGCGACGGGCCGGGTCGGCACCGCGGGGCCCTGGTGGGCGACCGCCCGCGCTTCGGATTCCAGCTCGGTACCGGCCGCCGAAGCCTCGTCCGGGAGCGCCGAGCCGAGGCGCCGCTGCTGGGCGACGTGCGTCAATTCGTGGGTGAGGATCGTGCGCGCCTCGCCGCCCGTGGTCGAGCCGTGCCAGTCGGGAAGGAACACCTCGCCGCCGGCGGTGAACGCCTTGGCGCTGAGCTGGCGGGCGGCTTCACCCGTGTCGGCGTCACGGTGGACCCTGACGTCGTCGAGGGCCGTGCCGAGTACCGGCTCGAGCTCGGTCCGCAGATCGGCGGGCACGCCCTCCGGCGCGCGTTGCACGCCAGGTTGGGCGATCGGGCCCCAGCGGACGGGTACCGGTTCGTGGTCGTGCTCCGTACCAGCGGCCACTGGCCGACCCGACGGTTTGCCGGCGAACCCGCCGGCGCCGGCCGGGGCGTCGGCGATGCGCTGGATCGTCGGCCGCGAGCCGACGAGCGGCTGGTCGGCGCGTGTCCGGTGCCGGCCGGCGCCTCCCGTGTCGACACCCTCGGTCGAGGACCGCGT
Source organism: Ilumatobacteraceae bacterium (assembly GCA_035557475.1). Classification (GTDB taxonomy): domain Bacteria; phylum Actinomycetota; class Acidimicrobiia; order Acidimicrobiales; family Ilumatobacteraceae; genus JALOLG01. Next base: position 15,925 of record DATMDV010000189.1, on the reverse strand, counting down.
ACCGGCCGGCACGTCGATCGCGGCGACCGGCCGGGCGGCGCGATCCGGAACCGCCCCCGGCTCGGGCAGCGACGGTCGTGACGCGACGGCTGCGGCCAGCGGGAGCGCGGCGACTCCGCCGTCGCTCTCGCGTTGCAGGAGTGAACGCGTGCTCGCGGGCGGCTCGGCGCTCGGCACCATGCTCGCCGGCCGCTCCCGCAGTGGCGCCCCGACGCGGCGAATGATGCGGGTGCGCCCGACGAGTGGCGACCCCTCGGCGCTCGGCGGCGCGTCGGATCCGAACGCGGGTGGCGGCCCACTCGACGCCGAGCTCGAGGGGCTCGCGGGACCAGCGGGCAATCCGGTCACCGACGCCGGGCTCGAAGGCGTGGTGGAAGATCCCGACCTCGCCTGGATCGATGCGGGCGACGGATCGGCGACGGCGAGTGGCATCGACAACGTCTCACGCGGCGGTGCGATCAGCGGCGCCGGTTCGCGGGCCGGGAGTGATCGGACAGCGACCGTCGGGAAGTCGCCCGACGCGGGCATCCGTTGCGCACCGGCCACCGAGACGGGCGAGGAGGATGACAACGGCTGCGGCACAGGCGGCGGCGGTGATCCGAGCGCGGCCTGTGGCCCCGACGTTTGGGTGCCGGGCGTGGACACGGGCGGGTCGTGCGGTGCGGGCGCGTGGATGCCCGCCGCCGACCCGGCCGGCTGGGGCAGTAGTCCGTGATCCGACGTTGTGGCGGCTCGGCCGCGCCGCAACGGCACTGCCGATGGGCCCGCGACCGGCTCGGGCGCCGGCGCGGCGTAGATGAACTCACCGCCGTCGGCGCGCTCGCGGTGCACTGCCCCACGCGGCTTCAACAATCCGACCACGGTTCCCGCCGGCCCGTCAGCAGCGCGCGCATGTCCGAGCTCGTCCTGGGTGACCCCCGGGCGTTGGGTCGACGTCATCGTCTCCGCCAGACGGTGGACGGGCGCCGTCAGCTCGATCGCTGGGGCGCTCGGCCGGAGCGGCGGCAGGTCGCGCCACGCGTCGTTCGGCACCGGGGGTGTGGCCGTCGCCGGCCCGGCGTGCTCAGGGCGTGGGGTCGGTCGCGGATCGCCGGCCGGCGCGGGCGTGTGCCGCGCCCGACGCCCGAAGGGCCACCACGCCGCCACCCGTCACCCCCCGGCCGTGATCTGCTGGTTGATCGAACCGATCTCGTCGACGAAGCGCTGGCGGAGCGGGTGCTCGAGGTCGAGGATTCGATCGAGGTCCCAATGGAAGTGGTAGGCGACGTACGCAACCTCCTGGTACAGGCGGCTGGCTGCGTACGTCACGATTCCCCCGGGGCATCACCGGCGACATCCACCTGAAAGTCATGCCCGCACGACGGGCAGGTCACGGCGGCGAGCGTGTGACCCTCCTGGTTGATCCTGCGATAGAGGTCCTGGAGGAAGGCCAGGTCGGCGGCGAACAGTCGCTCGACGATGCCGGCATGCACGTCGGTCATCGTGCCGAGCCGCACGACGACGCGGGCGAGGAGGACCACCGACAAGTAGGCCTCGTTCTCGCGTACCCGCGGATCACGCAGCGGCAGGATCTCGTCGCGCGCGGTCGCAAGCCGCATGACGCCGGCGCGGTGCATGGTGCCGGAGTCGTCGACGAAGCCGCGGGGCAACACGAACGGGTACTCGGTCTGGAGTCCGCTCGCGGGATCGGCGACGACCCGCGATCCCGATGTGTCGATCGTCGCCGCGGTCATGGTCACGCCAGCTCGAGGCCCTCGATGACGAGCGTGACCTCTTCCATCAGCACGTCGTTGCCGGCCGCTTGGAGGCTTCCGATCGAGGCCTTCGACGGCCAAGCGTTGACGAAGTTGTACCGGGCGATCTCACCCATGGCGTAGTCGTACAAGACGATCGACCCGTTCTTGCGGGCCTCGTCGATCTTGCCGTCCGTGACCAACTTGTGCCAGTCCCAGATGGTCTTGTTGTCGGTCTTGCCGCGCTTCAGGGTGATGTCGCCGAACTTGTGCGTGCCCGGCAGCTTCTTGTTGTTGTTGATGCCGGCGGCATTGTTCTCGCGGTGTTCGATGACCTGAACCTCCGACGAGAGGCCGGACACCTCCTTGAACTGGGCGATGACCTGGCCGTCGATCTCGATCTTGAACGTGTAGCCGGCAATGGCGTCTTCACCGATTGGCATGTCTGTTGATCTCCCTGTTTGGTGTGCTTGGGGTTCGTATGTTCATGACCGGGTCGAGCGGCACGGGGCGGTCACTCGCCTGTCGGGATCGCGTCTGGATCGCGTCTGGATCGGTTCCGCGTCACTCGGTGAGCGCTGCGCCGCCCGAGAACTGGGCGAGACGGAACACGACAAACTCGGCCGGCTTGACGGGGGCGACGCCGACCTCGCACGTCACCTGCCCGGCGTCGATGAACTCGGCCGGGTTGGTCTCGTCGTCGCACTTGACATAGAACGCCTCGCCCGGTGTTTGACCGAACAGCGCGCCATCGCGCCACTGGCGGACCAGGAACGCGGCGATCGTGCGGCGGATCCGCTGCCACAGGTCGTAGTCGTTGGGCTCGAACACGACCCACTGGGTGCCGCCCATGATCGACTCCTCGAGGAAGTTGAACAGGCGGCGAACGTTGATGTAGCGCCATGCCGGGTCGGACGACAGCGTGCGCGCACCCCACACCCGGATCCCGCGACCAGGGAACGAACGGATCGCGTTGATGCCGTTCGGGTTGAGCAGGTCGTGTTCGCTGCGGGTGATGTTCGTCTCGAGCTGGATCGCGCCGCGGACGACCTCGTTGGCGGGTGCCTTGTGCACACCACGCGTCGCATCACTGCGGGCCCAGATGCCGGCCATGTGGCCCGACGGCGGCACGAACACGTTCTGACCGGTTGCCGGGTCGAAGACCTTGAACCACGGCCAGTAGAGCGCGGCCTGCTTCGAGTCGTAGCCGACCTTGTCGACACGCCATTCCTTGATCTGCTGGGCATTCAGCCCCGGCGGTGGGTCGAGGATCGCCATCCGGTCGCCCATCAGCTCGCAGTGGGAGATCATCGCCAGCTGCACGGCCTGCACGCCCTCGAGGTCGATCAGGCGCTGCTGATACGCGGCCATCAGGTCCGGAACCGACAGCATCGTGATCTCTTCGACAGCCTCGAGCCCGGCGAAGCCGGTGCGATCGGCCGCGTCGCCGACGTAGTCGTCGGGCGACAGCCGGGCCGGCAGCGTGGCTGCCTCTCCCCCGCCCGCCAGGCTGACGGACGTGCCGCTCGGTGGGCGACGCTGGATCGCGCCGCGGACCGAGGTCTCCTCGACCTGGATGAGCGTCGAGTTGGCGTTGACGATGGTCGCCACGTTCTGGCGACCGCGGCCCGTGACGAGGTTGTCGAAGTGCTCGAGCTCCTGGTCGCCGCGCTTGACGACGAGCCGGAACGACTCGCCCTCCTCGCCGCCCTCCGACGCGTCGTGGACCTCGACCGTCAGCCCGTTGCCCGCGCCACCGCTCTCCTTCGCCGACACCACATATCCGGCGATCTCGGCGTCGCCGCCACTCGGCAGTTCGGCGCGCGCCGGTACGAGCTGCGAAGCGTCGGCACCGTCGCCGTTGGTGGCGCCGACGCGCACGATGTATGCCGACCCCCCGCCGTTGTTGAAGTAGCCGTACACGGCATGGGCGAGGTACGAGCCGTCCATGAAGTCACCGAACGTCTGCACGTACTGGGTCCAGTTGGTGACGAGGGTCGGGCTGTTCACCGGGCCGAACTTGGCCAGTCCGACGAACGCCGCCACGGATGTGGCGACTCCTTCGATCGGGCGGGAGCCCGCCTCGACCTCTTCCACATAGACCCCGGGCGACAGGTATTGGGGCATGCACGTCCTCCTTGTTGAGCGTTGTCGCGAGCGTGACGCACCGCCTGCGCTGGTGTCGGGCTTCCGGGACCGTCGGAAGGGAACTCCCAGTTACCCGAACGGGCAGGTGGGATCAGACTCCAGCCGTCTCACTTGATTCGTCGACACACCCGAACCACGGGCCGAACTCGTGCTCGAGGCAGAGCAGTCCGAGTTTGTTGTACTCACGGGCGACGCCGCGCACGAAGTCGGTCATGGTCACGTCGCGGCCCGCCTCGGCCGCGAGGTACGCGGCGGTGACGACCACGTTGCGGATGCTTCCGCCGGCGATGTCGAACGACTCGGCGAGGAACGGCAGGTCGACGGTGTCGTCGAGCGGGAGCCGGCGCCCGATCAGATGCACCCACAGACGCAAACGCTCGGCTGCCTTCGGCTTCGGGAAATCGACGGTCACGTCGAGCCGTCTCGCGAACGCGTCGTCGATGTTGAGACGCAGGTTCGTGGCCAGGATCGCCAAGCCATCGAAGCGCTCCATCCGCTGCAGCAGGTAGGCAACCTCGACGTTGGCGTAGCGGTCGCGCGCGTCACGAACCTCGCTGCGCTTGCCGAACAGCGCGTCCGCCTCGTCGAAGAACAGCACCGTGTTCACCTGCTCGGCCTCGTCGAAGATCCGATCGAGGTTCTTCTCGGTCTCTCCGATGTACTTGTCGACGACGGTCGCCAGGTCCACGGTGTGGAGGTCGACGCCGAGCTCGCGGGCGATGACCTCGGCGGCGAGCGTCTTGCCGGTGCCACTGGGACCGGAGAACATCGCCGTCAGCCCGTCGCCGCGCCCGCCGCCGCGGCGCAGCTGCCAGCCGTCGAGCACCAGCGCCCGGTGTCGCACGCGAGCCGTGACCTCTCGCAGCGCCGCCGACACCTGCGCGGTCACCACGAGGTCGGACCAACCGGCGACGGGCTCGATTCGCCGGGCGAGGCGTTGCAGTCCGGATGCGTTCTGTAGCCGGGCGCCGGCGTGGATGTCGGCGCCCTCGAGCCGTCCGCCCCGGTGGCGCGCCGCCAGCCGTGCCGCCGTGGCCGCCCGCTCGATGCGCTGCGGACCGAGCCGGAACGCCGCCGTGATCGCCGCCGCGTCGCCGAAGTCGCCGCCGAGCGCTCGCGTCCAGCACGCATCGCGCTCGGTCTCATCGAGCGGTGGTGCGACGAGCGCGAGCGGTACGTGCTTGGCCCACTCGGGGCGCCATCGACCGCGTCCGACGACGACAATTGGGATCGGCGCGCCGGCGAGCTGGTCGAGCGTGGGCGCGTTCGAGTCGACGAGCACGTTCACGTGGTCGATGACCAGCCCACCACCGGTGAGCATCGCCTCGCGGCGGGCGGCCTCGACGGCAGCGACCGGATCGCGTCCCTCGGTGAGCTCGACGACGACGGCGACGCCCTTGGCGAGAACGACCGCCGATGCGGCGAGTGCCACCGCGGTCAGCTCCGGGCGATCCTCGACGTGGACGAACGAGATCCCGGCATCGAGCGACGCCGCGAGGCTCGTGATCCACGGCGTCGTCTCCATCATCGGTTCGACCACGATCATCAGCTCGTGGGGGATGCGGGCGGAGCCCATCGGATCGCGTTCGTCATCCAGCAAGGCGGTGACGATGCGGTCGGGCACACGCAGCGGCCGGGTGAGGAACGGCCGGACCTCGTCGACGACGTCGACCAGGCCGGCGCGGCGCAGCGGCGAATCCGGCGCGAACCGACGTCGGGCGGCGACATCGGTGAGCTCGTGGCCGGTCAGCCGGAGCGAGAGTCCGATCGATGCCCGCCGTTGCGTCATGTCGTCGTGCAGGTATCCGAAGAGCTGCTCGTAGCGCGGGTCGAGGTCGGGGGCGGCGGCGATCAGCAGCAGGTCGAGATCGATGGTGTCGAGGCCGAGGCGTTCGGCCAGTTGCTCGAGCGGTGAGCCATCGAGCGGGCCGAGCGGACCTCCCGCCAACGGCGCCGATGGGCCGTTGCTCGCGATCCGCATCGCCTGTTGATCGGTCACCACCAACCCGCGGAGCGCATCGACGGTCGCCGGATCGGCGAGTTGTCCGGTGGCGACGGCGGCGCGTACCCGATCCTCGAGCGCCGCCAACCGGGTGAGCGTCGCCGCGCGCACGCCGCAGCCACTTCTGATCGCGCGTCCTCTGACCGCGCTTCCCACGTCGCACTCGGCCGTCATCGGCGTTCCGGCATCGCCCGCACGCGGAAGACCCGCCCGGGGTCGTCCTCGGCACCGGCTCGCACGACCTCGTCGGGCAAGGCCGGGACCGGTGCTGCTTCCGCAGCCGGCTGGGCGCGCCGTCCACGTCCGCCACCCTTGGCCGGTCGAGGCGCTTCGGTGACGTCGTCGGGACGCACCACCGTGATGCGCGGCGTCTCGGTGACCGGCGGTCCGACGGTCACCGACCGCGACACGTCGAATGGTGCGATCACGGCCAGGTGGATCGACGGTCGGAGCTCACCACCGAGTGCGCCCCAGACCTCGGAGAACTGATCGGTGCCGTCGATCGAGAGCGCGGTCTGCGTGATCACGGGCCGGTCGGCCGCGGCGAGCGAGCCGACGAGCAGGTCGGGTGGAAGGACATCGGCGGCCAGGAAGCACCCGAGCAGTGCCGAGAGCAGGCGGTGCTCGTCCTCGGCCCGCTTCGTCCACGCCGACAAGAGGTAGGCGAGGCGCATCCGGCGAGGCGGCTGGCGTCGTTCGATCACCCGGCCGTTGTCGTCGCGCACCTCCTCGAAGAAGATGTCGCGTCGCGTCGTGTCCTCGCGAATGTCGTAGAGGAAGACGTTGATGGTCGGGAGCGACAGCTTGGCAGCCCACTCCTTCGTCGGCGCGTCGAAGCTGAGCTCGACACCCGCACCGTTCATCACGTCACGCTCGATGAGCGCCCGCAGCGTGGCGTCGACGTCGTGGATCATGAGTCGCTCCCTCTGTTCACCGCGCAGGGATCAGATCAGCCCGGCCTTGACGGCGTAGGCGACGGCGTGCGATCGGTTGCGCAGGTTCAGACGCCGCGTCACCTCGTGGATGATGTTCTTGATCGTGCGCTCGCTGTACGCCATCGTCTGCGCGATCTCCGATGTGTCGCACCCGTCGGCCAGGTGCCGCAGCACCTCGACCTCGCGGTCGGACAGACCCGCCGGTCCGAACCCGCGCGGTGCGAGGACGTCGCGCTGGAGCCGGCTCATCTGCTCGAGCAGGCGTCCGAGCAGGTCGGGTGCCAACGTGCCGTCGCCCTTGGCCGCCGACGTGACTGCCGCGGCGAGCACCTCGGGGCTCGCCTCCCGGCGCCTGAGCATCGCCGAGGCACCGCACTCGACGGCCTGCAGCAGCGAGGCGTCGTCGAGGTGGTTGGCGACGAGCACGACGCGGGGACAGTGGTTGCGCTGCACGGCACGGACCGTGCGGGCTGCGGTCTCGTCGATCGCCTCGACGACGACGACTGCGACCTCGGCCTCCTCGATGAACGGACCGTCGAGGATCTGCACCTCGGGTCGGCCGCGGAGTTGCGCCGCGACGCCGGCCTCCGAGATCGGGTCATCGCCGTACACGAAGGTCGGTATCCGCCTGCTCATGCCACGCAGAATGCACGAACGGCCTCAACGCGCACTCAACATCGCCTCAACGGGCAACAGATCGCGCCCGATGTCTCGGCGAAAGGGCATTCGACCAACGATTACCGTCTGCGCGCATGGGAGCCTCCGCGTCGTTCGAACAGTCACAACTCATCGTCATCCCCGGCGACCACACCGAGACCCGCCTCCGCGTCCGCAACACCGGCAGCGTCGTCGACCAGTTCACGTTCGAAGCGATCGGTGCGGGGGCGGACTGGATCTCCGTCGCCCCGGCCGAGTTGTCACTGTTCCCCGCCGCCGAGGAGACGGTGGTCGTCTCGATCGACGCGCCCCGCGCATCGACGACGCGCCAGGGAGCGACGCCGTTCGCGATCCGCGTGCTGTCGCGGGAGGACCCGACCGGCTCGGTGGTCGAAGAAGGCGTGCTCGACGTCGCGACGTTCGACGACCGACGTCTCGAACTCCTCCCGACGCTGTCGTCGAGTAGCCGTCAGGGCCGTCACCAGCTCGCCGTCGACAACCACGGCAACGCCCCGATCCGCCCCGCATTCGTCGCCCTCGACCCCGAGGACCAGCTGCGCTTCGAGATCGATCCGTCGGTGCTCACCGTCGAACCGGGCGCAGCCGGCTTCACCACCGTCAAGGTGCGCCCCAAGGACCGCTTCTGGCGCGGCCAGCCCAAGCGCCTGCCGTTCCAGATCGTGGCCGCCGAGGACGGCCACGATCCCGTCACCACCGACGGCGCGTTGCTCCAGCAACCCCGCCTGCCACGCTGGTTCTGGAAGGCCGTGCTCGCCGCGCTCGTCCTGCTCCTGCTGCTGTTCGTGCTGTGGAAGACGCTGCTCGAGCCGTCGATCGAGTCGACCGCCCGCGACTCGGCCGAGGAGGTCGTGGCCGACGAGGTGGCCGCGATCGACGAGCGGCTCGATGCCGCCGGCGTCCCCGAAGCGCCCGGCGCCGGTGAGGAGCCGGGCGGTGAGGAGCCGGGCGGCGGGCCGGCGACGACCGAAGCGGCCGAGGGGGAGGGCGAGGCGACGACGACGACGGCCGCGATCGACAGCGGCCCGACGACCACGTCGATCGTCACCGCGACGACGGTCGCCGGCGGGTCGGCCGAGCTCTCCCCGCTCGGGCAGCCGATCGACTTCCGTCTCGCGCTCGTCGTCGATCCGCTCGGGACCGGGCTCACGTCGTTCACGGTGCCGGCGGGGCAGGTGCTGTCGATCACCGACATCGTGCTGCAGAACCCCACCGGTGCCACGGGAGACCTGCGGATCAAGCGGTCGGGCACGACGTTGTTCGAGACCCAGCTCGCCAACTACCGCGACCTCGACTTCCACTTCGTCTCGCCGTACCAGTTCGGGGAGGGCGCCACGGTCGATCTCGAGGTGATCTGCACCGTGCCAGGACCGGGTGCCGCGCAGTGCGGCGCGAGCGCCTCGTTCGCCGGGTTCCAGCGCGAGGTCACGCCGTAACGACTAGCCGCGCGACACGTGGTTGGTGACGAGCTGCACGAACCCGCCCGTGCCCTGCGGCTGGATCGTCCCGGCCACGATGAGGAGGTCGGTGTCGACCTGATCGAAGCGGCCGGGTTGCGCCACCGCCGACACGATCCGCGGTCCGAGCAGCGTGTTCACGAGGATGAGCACCGGCAGCTTGAAGGATCCGGTCGCGTCGCTCGTGATCGAGAACACCTCGGGGCCGGCCTCCCACACCATCTCGATGGGAGTCGACGGCGGGAATCCGTCGCCGATGAGGGTGGTCACCTGGCCGGGTGCCGCGACGGGTGGAAACGCCTCGAGGGTGGGCGCGTAGAGGGCGTCGCCGGTCAGTGTCGCCGCCGCCGACGAGCCGCCCTGCCCAGTGGCGGTGAGTTGAGCGGTCCGCGCGCCGGCGTCGGTCGGGGTGAATCCGAGCTCGACGTCACACGTCGCGCCGGGCGCGAGCGCGGCGCCCACGCAGTTCGTCGACACGACGGCGAAATCGGCCGCGTTGGTGCCGCCGACCGACACCGTGCCCACGGTGTTGGAGCCCGTGCCGGTGTTCCTCACTTGCGCCGCCTGCGTGGGCGAGGCGACGCCAACCGTCTGCGCCTCGAACGCGATCGCCGCCGGTTCGATCGCGAGTGAGAACGGCGTCGGGACGGTTGGCGCGGTGGTGGTCGTGGCGACGGGGAGCGTCGTCGTCACTGCCACGGCTGAGCCGGTGCCCCGCAACGCGGCGGAGTACGCGAGGGGCACGGGCGCATAGCTGTCGTCGCGCACGGTCAACTGGCCGGTGCTGACGACGGCCGCGGCGGGGGTGTATCGCACGGTGACCGTGCACGACTGTCCACGATCGAGCACGTCCGGGCAGTTCTCACCGAGCACCGCGAAACCCCCGCTGGCGGCGATCGACGTGACGACGAACCCGCTCAGCCCCAGATTGGTCACCGTCGAGGGGAGATCGAACGAGTTCCCGACCTGCACCGTCCCGAAGTCGATCGGGCTCACCGCCAGCACGGGACGGCGCTGGCGGACGTACACGTGCCATCCGTCGAAGAACGGCGGCTCGTCACTGAGGAGATCGCCGGCGTACGAGTGGAACGCGACCCACCGACCGCGGTCGGAGATCACCGGGCCCGACGCCGATCCGAACGTCGTGTTCGGAGGCCCCGCCGTCGAGTACGACACGAGATCGGTGGCGATCGTGGCGAACGGTTGCGGCGATGTCGACGTGGCGACGTAGACGTCGCCGATCTCGCCGACGTCGAGGTTGTAGGCGATGTGGCGACCGTCGCGGCTGATGTCGGCCTCACTGGCATCGTTGGCGACCAAACGCATCGTCGATGTCGACCGGTCGAACACCGCCACGAAGTACTGGTTCGCCGGCTGCGGACCGACCGCCAGATCGGTGGCGAACGAGTAGAACGCGACCAGGTTGCCGTCGCCGGAGATCGACGGGCCGTACGAGTTCCCGGCGCTGGCGCCACCGGCGGCCGTGCGTGAGATCACCTGCACCGCGGCGGGATTGCGACGATCCCACACCCTCACCACCGACGGTGACGGGTTGTACCGGCCGCCGATCCCCGATGTGTAGGCGATGAGGTTCCCGTCGTCTGACATCGCGACCGTTCCACCGGCCGCGAACGCAACCGACCCCGGTGGTGGCAACACGGCTGCAACCACGGCGTAGTTGTTGCCAGTGCGCTGGAACACGTAGATGTTGAACCCGTCCGACCAGGCGATCACCGATCCGTCGGCCGACACGGCGGGACGCGGGAAGGGTGTGGGCGAGTACTGGAACGAGGCGACCGTCGAGACACCGCTGCAGCGGTTGTGCACGACCCACTGATAGCCACCGAACTCCCCGTTGATCACATTGGCCGAGAACGCGATCACACAGCCGTCGTCGCTGATCGTGGCGTTCTGGCTGTCGGGGATCGACGGCGGCGAGGTGGCGTACGGAACGGCCGTCGTCGTGTCGCCGATCCGGTCGCGGATCGTCACGAAGTCCGGACCACTCGCCGGGCTGGCGTTGAACACGACAAACCTGCCGTCGGCCGAGATCGAGGCGTCGGTGTTGAAGCCCGTCCAGGGTCCGCCACCGCCCGGCAGTCGCGAGATCTCCTCGGCCGGTTCATTGGCCTGCGCCTGCGCCGTGCCGCCGCCTGGCAGGCCGGTGCTCGTGACCGCGGCGATGACGAGCGCGGCGAGGGCGCTCCCGAGCACGACCAATCGCGCCCGCGTCGATCGGCGGTGTCCAGATGTTGACGTAACTACGAGCGTACGCGGACCAGCCGTGATCGACCAGCGAGAAACGGGTGCCAGTGGCTGCCCGATCGGGCAACGATCGCCGGAGCTATGGTCACCACCGCAGGATCGGGGACCCGGGGCAAATGACGTGAGTGAGCTGATGGTGCCCGGCGGGGCCGACGATGTCGATGCGGCCTGGGTGTCCGCCGCGCTCGCCCCGATCGCCGGCGGGGCGCGGGTCGTCGGGGTCGAGCAACACCGGATCGGCAACGGCATGGTGGCCGACAGCCTGCGCCTGACGCTGACATGGGACCGCGCGACCGACGCACCGTCATCGGTGGTCGCCAAGGTCCCGGCCGCCGAGGAGACCAGCCGCCTGGCGGCGGCCGCGACACGCACGTACCTCCTCGAGGCGACGTTCTACCGAGAGCTCGCCGACACGCTGTCGGTGTGCAGACCGGCCTGTCACCACGCACGTTTCGACGAAGCGACCGGCAACTACGTCGTGTTGCTCGAGGATCTCGCGCCGGCGCGGGCAGGCGACCAGATCGCCGGATGCACGGTCGACGAGGCCGCGAGCGTGATCCCCGAGCTGGCGGCGCTGCACGGTCCGCGCTGGGGCGACCCGTCGTTGCTCGAGCTCGACTGGCTGGGGCGACCCGACGCCGAGTCGGCGACCGGATTCAACCTGCTCGTCCAGATGTTGTTTCCCGGCTTCGTCGAGCGCTACGTCGAACGGGTCGAGCCCGACGTCGCCGAGCTCGCCGAGCGCTTCGTCGCCACCCTCGATCGCTACCTGGCTCACCGCCCGATGCCGTGGACCGTCGTGCACGGCGACTTCCGACTCGACAACTTGATGTTCGGCGGCCCGCGGGTGGCGGTACTCGACTGGCAGACGGTTCGACTCGGACCCGCGATGTCGGACGTCGCCTATTTCATCGGCTCCGCTCTGCAACCGGACGCGCGGCGGGCGAACGAAGAGGCCCTCGTGCGCGACTACCACGCCGCGCTCGCGGCCGAGGGCGGCGACATCACGTGGGACGACTGTTGGCGCGGCTACCGCCTGCACGGCTTCGACGGTCTGCTGATGGGAATCATCGCGTCGATGCTCGTCGGTCGCACCGACCGCGGCGACGACATGTTCATGGCAATGGTCAACCGCCACGGCCGCCAACTCCTCGACCTCGAGTCGGAGCGCCTGATCGGCACGTGACTGCACGCGATCGTCCCGACCTCGCCCCCATCTGGGCTGCCATTCCTTGCAGGTGCCGAACGATGCGGCCGCCCAGAACGGCCGACGGGCCGGGCGATGGGGCAGTATGCGTCGCATGGTGCAACGAGAGTTGGCGCTCGCGACGCGGGCGGTGAGTGCCGGGCGGGGATCCGGAGCCGCCGGCGACGCCCTGAACGTCCCGATCGTCCTCGCTTCGAACTTCCTCGCCGCGACCGGGGGTGACGGGCCCGAGTACAGCCGCGACGACGGGACGCCGACGTGGATGGCGTTCGAAACCGCGATCGGATCCCTCGAAGGTGGTTCGGCGGTGGCGTTCTCATCCGGGATGGCCGCCATCAGTGGAGTGCTGTCGCGGTTCGGTACGGCGTCCACGGTCGTCGCTCCTGACGACGTCTACACCGGGGTCGGCTCGTGGCTGCGAGATGCGGTTCAGCGCCTCGGGTGGAACGTCACCCGGGTCCCGGTCGCCGACACGGCCGCGTGGGTCGACGCGTCGACGGATGCCGACTTGGTCTGGATCGAGTCGCCCTCGAACCCACTTCTGGAGGTCACCGACCTGGCGAGCGTCATCCCAGCTGCGAAGCAGGCGGGTGCGTTCGTCGCCGTCGACAACACGTTCGCCACACCAATCCTCCAACAACCACTCCGGCTCGGCGCCGACGTCGTGGTGCACAGCGCCACGAAGTACATCGGCGGGCACGCCGACCTGCTCGCCGGCGTCGCGGTCACGCAGGACGCCACGGTCGAGGAACGTCTGCGAGCTCATCGACAGCTGCACGGCGCCACACCCGGGGCGCTCGAGATGTTCCTCGCCCTGCGCGGGCTCCGTACGCTCCCGCTCCGGTTCGGACGGGCCCAGGACAACGCTCGACGACTCGTCGAGTACCTACAGGCGCACCCGCGGGTCCATACCGTCCGCTACCCGACGCTGCCGGGCGGGCGCAGCGGGTTCGGCGCCGTGATCTCGTTCGAGATCGACGGATCGGCGGCCGACGCCGACACGGTCTGCAGTTCGGTCCGGGTCATCCGACCAGCGACCAGCCTCGGCGGCGTCGAATCGACGATCGAGCGGCGGGCCAAGCTCGCCGGACAGGACCACCTGCCCCCGACGCTGCTGCGACTCGCGGTCGGCATCGAGGACGTCGACGACCTGCAAGCCGACCTCGACGACGCCCTCCGGCCATGATCCGCCTGACCGCCATGGACGAGCTCTTCGTCCACCAGATCCCCGAGCCACTGCCGAACGTGGCGACGTTCCACGAGCACTGGCGCGAGAGCCTGTTCTTCATCCTCCATCCCCGCGACCGGCTCGGCGACATCGTCATCCTCACGCTCGCCCATTTCCCGGCCCGCCAGGAGATGGACAGCCTGCAGTTGGGCCGGATCGGCGGATCGCCGACGATCGCCCACCACGTCCGCCCGTACGACGGGGACCCGCACACCATGGCGGTCGGCCCGGTCAACATCGACATCGCCGAGCCGTTCCGCACGGTCCACCTCCACGTCGACGACGTCGCCGACGCGCCGGTCGCACTCGACCTCACGTTCCATGCCCGCACCGCCGCATACGGCCTGCGGCGGGGCACGATGCGCGCCGGTCACGAGCTGATCTGGGATCAGAGCCACATGGTGCAGTCGGGCACGTTCACCGGCACGTTCACCCACGACGGCACGACGTACGAGGTCGACGACTGGTGGGGCCAACGCGACCACTCCTGGGGCATCCGCAACCACGCCCGCGTCCCGATGTGGATGTGGCTCGCCGTACAGCTCCCCGACGGAATGGCCGCGCTCTGGCACTGGGAGTACACGAACGGGGCCCGCGTCTACACCGACGGTTGCTTCGCGCCGGCCGACGGCTCCGACCCGATCGCCGTCGTCGACGTGATGCACGACCTGCATTGGATCAACGCCGACGGCGACCACGTCAGCTACGAGCGCGACGGCGCCGACGTCACGGGCATCGCGGGACGCGTCGAGCTCGCACTCGAGAACGGACGCACCCTCGGGCTCGACGCGACGGGCCGTTGGGCGCAGCGCTACGGCGAGCTCGGCGGCGGCCTCAACGAAGTCACTGTCCGCACCGACGACGGCGCGACGGGAACGGCGATCTACGAGCTCACCGGGGCCCATCACCACCGCTATTTCCCGGTCCCCCGGGCCGAACGCCTCCCGCCGAACGGCTGACGCCGTCGCAGGTCTTCAACACTCTGCGTGGCCGCCCCCCGTTTGTGGGACGCGGTTCGGGGGTACCCGTTCGGTTCGGGTTCGCCCATCCGAAAGAGGAGACGAATGATGACCGCCGACACCGGCGCCGGGTCTCGGTCGCACGACGCGAACGGTACGCCCGGCGACGGGGGTGCAGTGCTCGAGTCCGAGCGACGGTTCGACGACGCGCTCAGTGTCGCGGCCGAACAACTCGATCGATCCGGTCTGCCGTGGGCGCTCATCGGCGGCGTGGCGTCGGCCGCGTACGGCCGTCCCCGATGGACACAGGACATCGATGTGTTCTGCCGTCCCCAGCATGCGTCGGAGATCCTGTCGGCGCTCGCCGAGGGCGGGATGACGACGGAGGAGACGAATCCGAAGTGGATCTTCAAGGCGTTCCACGACGACGTGCAGATCGACATCATCTTCAAGACCGCCGGCATGTACTTCGACGACGAGATGGAGCGTCGAGTGCAGCGCCACACGTTCCGCGAGGTCGAAGTACCGGTGGCGCCACGTGAGGACCTCGTCGTGATCAAGGCGGTGATGCACGACGAGGACACACCACGGCATTGGTACGACGCCCTCGGCATGCTCGCCAACGCCGGCAGCGACGAGATCGATTGGGAGTACCTGCTGTTCAGGGCGCGACAGGGCTCGCGACGCGTGCTCAGCCTGTTGCTCTACGCGCAATCTTGCGATCTCGTCGTACCGTCGAGCGTTGTGGACGCGTTGTACGAACAGATCACCGGGTCGGCTGGGTTGCCCCTGGCTCCCCTCGAGGCCGGCCCGCCCGCGGACGTCGGGTGAGCATCACCGTCGCCGCCGTCGGCGACATCCATATCGGTGCTGATCGGCGCGGCGTCGTCGGGCCGTCGCTGGCGACCGCCGCGGCGTGCGCCGATCTCCTGCTGCTGGCAGGCGATCTGACCCGATGCGGCTCGGTCGACGAGATGCACATGGTCGTCGACGAACTGTCCAACGTGAACCTGCCGATGATCGCCGTGCTCGGCAACCACGATCTGCACAGCGACCTGGGGGACGAGGTCACCGAGGTGCTGGAGGCGGGCGGGATCACTGTGCTCGACCGCTCCGGCATCGTCGTGGATGTGAGGGGTGTACGAGTCGGAATCGCCGGCGCGATCGGATTCGGAGGTGGCTTCGACGGGGCGATCGCTTCCGACTTCGGGGAACGCGAGATGAAGAGCTTCGTGGAACGATCGCGCCGAGAGGCCGACGGTCTCGCCGAGGCGCTTGCCGATCTCGACTGCGCGACTCGGATCGCGCTGACCCAC
>DATMDV010000188.1:0-2244 GCA_035557475.1 Ilumatobacteraceae bacterium | reverse complement strand
TCGACCGCTTGGCCGGGCAAGTACGGCGCTGGGACCCCTGTCGAACCGGGCTACCGTGAACCGACATGGCCATCGAGGCGCTGAGCGGTGTGGACTTCTCCGCCGGACATCAGCCGGAGTTGAAAGCTGATCTTCGCGAGTACCTCGAAGGTTGGTTTCGCTACCAACGCCATGAGTTCCTTCGAAAGCTGCGTGATCTCACGCCCGAGAACATGGTCGCCTGGTCGGTTCCTCCGGTGGAGCTCTCTGTGTTGGGGCTGGTGCGTCACATGACTCAGCTGGAATATGTCTACGTCAGCTGGGGCCTGGGCGGAGGCGAACAAGCAGTGGTCTACGGTGACGATGATTACGCCGGGGGTTCGGTCGAGACCGTTGATGACGACCTGCGCGCGTACTTCGCCGAGGTCGAGAAGTCCGACCGCGCCATCGCTGGATGCGCTTCGCTCGACACAGAGGGGGCAGGCCACGGTCGACCGCTGACGGCGGTGTTGGTCAAGCTGATCGACGAGTATGCACTCCACGCGGGACAGGCGCACATGCTGCGATTCGCCGCCCTCGGCAAGATGCTCCGCTAATCGGCACTCCGCCGCCACTCGAGAGCCACTCACTGCGCTCGGGTTCTGTGCGCCCGCCCCGCCGACGGTCAGGTGGGGTCCGGACGTGACCGGCGAAGAGCAAGGCGGTGGCGCTGCTGTGGGTATGCCGGGGCGAAGTGTTGGCGCTCGACGTGGTCGCCGAGCGTGAGTCGTGATCGACCGCCGAGATCGCGTCGGGATCAGCGCGACGCTTCGTGGCGCTTTGCCGCGGTCGACTGTGCATGAGGGTCTGGCGGAGCAAGGGCCTGTGACCGCGCCGGCCGTGTCGTCAGTTGGGTCGGGATCGTCGGCTGCGTCCGCGGCGGAGGCAGTGCGCGCTCGGTAGTTGCTGGACGAGTCGAGTCAGCTGGTGGCACTGGCGACTGATCGCGCGCCGTACCTCGCCGGCCGCGCCGGATTCGCCTGATGGTCAGCGCGATGGCCCCGATCAAGCCGGCTGCGACTGCCACCGCGACGTAGAACGTGGTATCGGTGAGGGACGGCCGGGTGACCGTGAACGTCGACTCCGTCGATGAGCGGAGGGTGAACTCGTCGGTGACCATCTCGAACTGGAATCGGTAGGCGCCGGGTTGGAAGCCGGCCTGTGGTCGGTAGACGAGCGTGGCCTCGGTGATGCCGATCGCGAGATGGTCCGACTGGTGGAGGGTGGCCGTGTCGACGTGTCGATCGTCGTGGTAGACGAGCGCTTGAATCGTGATACTGCCGGCAATCGGCCGCAGGTGATTGTCGACCGACGCGCTCAGGTCGGCGACGACGACACGCCCGTCTTCATCGACAGGGCGGGCGGACACCACGACGAACGACACGGTGTTGACGTCGAGTCCAATGGTGACGGTCTGGTCGACGGCGACGTCCGCTTCGCCGAGAGCGAGTTCGCGCCCGTCGAGCGTGTAACTGGCCCGGTATCGGCCGGGGGCGACGGTATGTGTGAACGTGGCGCCTTCGTGGCGTCCGACCTCGAATGATGTGCCCGTGCCAGTGAGCGCAGCGAGCACGAGGGTCCCGTCGACCGGGTGGCCGGATTCGGCGCTGGTTGCGTCGACGATGACGGTCGCGCTGGCACCGACGACGCGGATCGTGAACGAGGTTCCGATCGCGGGGATGTTGGTGACCGCGCCAGGTTCGACGGCGATGTCGGAGCGCGCGAGCTGCACGGTGACCGCATGGTCGCCAGGCGGGAGCGCGGCGTCGAGGACGATGGAGAAGAAGTCCTTGGTGCTGGCGCCGGGCAGGAGCGTGAATCGGTCGAACTCCGGGGTGATCTCGATACCAGGAGGTGCGTCGGCGCGGAACTCGACTTCGATCGGCTCGGTTCCCGGATTGTCGGCGAACACGTGATGGGTGGGACCGACGGTGGCACCACTCGTCAACTCGACCACGGAGCCGCCGGGGATGTCGCTCCCGCCTCCGAGCGTCGGACCTGGCACCGCCGCTCGAGCCACCGCTGGCACGCACGTGATCAATCCCAGCGCGATGATCAGTGCCGACCGTGCGCATCGCGCCCGGCCCGAACGGCCTCGGACGCGAGACAGGGGCCGGGGGGTCAACCCGGTCCCTGCCGAATCTCGGCTCCCGATGGAGCGAAGACTCATGCGTTGCCGATGGTGTTGACCACGACGAAGGCGTAGGTGCCCGTCGGGCGCCCGCC
>DATMDV010000187.1:0-8830 GCA_035557475.1 Ilumatobacteraceae bacterium | reverse complement strand
TTCGACGATGTCGTACACGACGTGGCTGTAGACCGGTGCATCGACCTCGGCGACGCCACTCTTCAACTCGCGGAGGAACCGCAGCAGTCGCCGTGTGTCGTAGCTCTCCGGGAACCCCTTGCGATGCATGATCTCGCGTTCCTCGAGCACCGCGTTCGGGTGGAGGAAGCCGTCCGTCGTCACCAGATCGACCTTCGGATGATCTGGCCAGCGGGCCAGCAACGCCTGCAGGATCCTGGCGAACGTGCTCTTGCCGACCGCCACGCTGCCGGCCACACCGATCACGTACGGAACCTTCGGCGCCATCGTCCCGAGGAACGTCGCCGACACCCGATGCAAGTCCTGCGTGGAGTTGACGTAGAGGTTGAGCAGGCGACTCAGCGGCAGGTAGACGGCGACGACCTCGTCGAGGTCGATCTGCTCGTTGATGCCGCGCAACTGGACGAGGTCGGACTCGCGCAGGGTCATCGGGGTCGCCGCCCGAAGCACCGCCCAGTCGTCACGGTCGAAACGGAGGAACCGGTCCGGCACGGCACGGGACCCTACGCTCACAGTGTGCCGACGACGGAATCGACGGAGCGCACGCGCAAGCAGCTGGGCGCCTGGTACACGCCCGACGAGCTGGTCGACCTCGTCGTCGACCGCACGATCGACCACACGTTCGCGGCCGGCCGCGGGTGCGACCGGCCGGTGCGGGTGCTCGACCCGGCGTGCGGCGACGGACGCTTCCTCGCTTCGGCTGCCCGCCGCCTTCGCGCCCTCGGCCGCGACGCGACATTGACCGGCGTCGACGTCGACCCGCGGGCCGTTGCCGCCGCCGATGTGCACGGTGCCGAGCTGATCACGGCCGACGCCCTCTCGCTCGATTGGGGACGCCGCCGGTTCGACGTGGTCGTCGGCAACCCCCCGTTCCTCTCGCAGATGTCGTCGTCGACCACCCGCGGCGGCGCCAGCCGGCACGGCGGTGGGCCGTACGCCGATGCCGCGGCAGAGTTCCTCGCACTCGCGATCGGGCTCGCCGCGCCCGACGACGGCCGGGTCGGCCTCGTCCTCCCGCAATCGATCCTCGCGTCGCGCGACGCCGGACCTGTGCGCGAGCACGCGACGGCGTTGGCGTCGATGAACTGGTCGTGGTGGTCGCCACGTCATGTGTTCGACGCCCAAGTGCTGGTGTGTGCACTCGGATTCCGGCGCCGGAAGCAGGCGCTCCACCCGACGGCCGCGACGTGGTCAGGTGTCGTCACTGGGGTGCTCGGCATCCCGCGGCTCCCGCGGCTGGCGACCGACGGGACGATCGGCGACCGGGCGCGATGCAGCCTGAACTTCCGCGACGAGTACTACGGGCTGGTCCCCGCCGTCTCCGACCACGGCGACGGACCCCCGCTCGTGACCAGCGGGCTGATCGACCCGGGACGCTGCCGGTGGGGCGAACGCCCGGTTCGCTTCGCGAAACGGCAGTTCGCCGCCCCGCGCGTCGACATCACCCGGCTCGACGCCACCATGCGGGCGTGGGCACGCGGCAAGCTCGTCCCGAAGGTGCTCGTGGCCAACCAGACCCGCGTCATCGAGGCCGTTGCCGACCCGCACGGCGCGTGGCTGCCGGGCGTGCCTGTCAGCTCGCTGGTGCCGACCCGCGACGCGAGCGTCTGGGAGCTGGCCGCCGTGCTCACATCGCCCGTCGCTGCAGCGGCCGCCTGGCTCGCCGTGGCGGGGACCGGGTTGTCGGCCCGCGCGATCCGGCTCGGCCCAGCGGCGCTGGCGTCGCTCCCGTGGCCCGCCGGCGACGTCGGTCCGGGGGCTCGACGACTCCGCGAGGGCGACGTGGTCGGGTGTGGACGGGCCATCGCCGCGGCCTACGCCGCTGGCCCGACGGCCGGCGACGCCGACGACGAATCGCTGTTCGAGTGGTGGTCTGACGCGGTCAACGCCGCAGCGGTGGGCCGACGCGGGTCGTCAGCCGCTCCCAGCCGGGCGAGCCGGCGATCATCCACAACAGCACCAGCCCGACCAACTCGGTGAGGTGCACCATTTCGGCGAGCGGCGTGCTCGCCTGATCGGTCATGTCGAACACGGCGCTGAGGAGCGTCGTCGCCACCAGCGCCGCCGCGAACGGCAGCATGCCGAACGCCCGATGCGGGCGCCACGCGGCGTACGCCATACCGAACGACAGCGCCAGTCCGAACGCACCCAGATGCCTCGCGATGTGCGTGGTGGCGCCCGCCGCATCGCCGAACACGAGCGGCTGCGCACTCTGGGCGGCGGTCACGACGGCCACCCACGCCAGCGCCGGGCGCAGCCAGCCTCCCCGGCCGAGCCGCGGTGGACGAGCGCGATCGAGCACGCGGGGGGTCAGATCCGCAAGCGGCTCGACGGCGCGGAGGCGCACCGACCGCGTGAGCGTCGAGACCCGCTCCGCGTAGCCGCGACAGAGCGCGCATCCCTCGAGGTGTTCGTCGAGCAGCTGGCGATCGGCCCGCGGCAACTCGTCGTCGACCGCGGCCGAGATCAGCTCCCGGGCCTCCACGCATTCCAAGGATGTCCCCATGACGTCTCGGTCGATCGCAGTGGGGAACCGGTTCCCGCCGATTGGCGGATGACGCCGATTGACTGGGGGCGTGGATCACCTGACCCAGCAGCTGATCGCCGCGCGCGACGGCGACCACGCGGCGCTCGAGCGGTTCATCGCCGAGACTCAGCGCGACGTGTGGAAGCTGTGCCGGTACCTCGGCGATCCCGACACCGCCGACGACCTCGCCCAGGAGACGTTCGAGCGAGCGATCGGATCGCTGCACCGCTACCGGGCCGATGGTCCCGCCCGCCATTGGATCCTCACGATCGCCCGACGCGTCTGTGTCGACTCGACGCGGCGACGGCGCCGCGGCCGCCGGCTCCAGCGCCGTCTCGCCGATGAGCCCACGACCCTGTCGATGCCGAACGAGATCGCCGATCTCGACGAACTCCTCGCCCAGCTCGATCACGACCGGCGCGCCGCGTTCGTCACGACCCAGGTGCTCGGCCTGCGCTACGACGAGGCTGCCGTCCTCCTCGAGTGCCCGATCGGCACGATCCGTTCACGCGTCGCGCGGGCGCGGGCCGACCTCGTCGGCTTTCTCGACGAGCCCGGCTCGATCGAGGCGACGGGCTGATCGGGAACTCCTGAGTCGATGCCGACGACCGCGACCGTCGTGAACGTGGCCCGGTTCAGCGCCCTGGTCATCCCGTTCGTCCTGGCCGCCGCGTGTGGCGGGTCGAGCGGTAGCGAGCTGTCCGAAGCCGCCGAGACCGGACGACAGGTCGCCATCCAGCGGGGATGCGCGTCGTGTCACGCGGCCGACGGCAGCGGCGGGGTCGGCCCGAAGTTCGTCGGGCTGTACGGCTCGCAGGTGACGCTCGCCGACGGTTCAACGGTCGTCGCCGACGATGAGTATCTGCGGCGCTCGATCACCGATCCCGACGCCGAGCGAGTCGAGGGCTACACCGTGAAGATGCCGTCGAACGACCTCGAACCGGGCGAGATCGACGCCGTGCTGGCCTACATCCGCGAATTGGGGTCGACACCGTGAGCCGCCGACGTGTCATCGCCACCGCGGCGTGCGTCTTCGCACTCGCGTCGTGCGGGAGTGGTGAGCGGGAGCTCGTCGGGTACACCCTCGAGCCGGCACCCCAGGTCGACGCCGTCGCGTTGCCCGACCTGAGCCAGGGCGGTGAGCCGTTCGCGCTCCGCGCCGAGCCGGACGAACTGCTCGTCGTGTACTTCGGATACACCAACTGCCCCGACGTCTGCCCGACGACGATGGCCGACCTGCGCGCCGCGATGCGCCAACTCGGCGACGACGCCGACCGGGTCGACGTGGCGATGGTGACGATCGATCCCGACCGTGACACGGCGGTGCTCGCGGACTACGTCGGCAGCTTCATCGAGGGCGGTCATGCGCTCGCCACGGACGTCGCCGACGACCTCCGCGCCGTCGCGAGTCCGTTCGGCGTGACCTACCTCGTCGAGGCGAACCCTTCCGGCGAGATCGACGTGACCCACACGCCGTTCCTCTACGTCGTCGACGACGCCGGCCAGTTGGCACTCACGTGGACGTTCGGTGTTGCCGCCGACGACCTCGCCGGCGACCTCGAACAACTCCTCGAGAGCGCGTGAGGTGACCGGCCGCCACCGGGGCGCACGGTTGATGGGACGATGGCAGGCAGTCGGCATCTTCGGCGCAGTCGTTGCCGTGGCCGTCGTGGCGTCGCCGACCACGGCGATGGCCGACAGTGCCGGGCCGACCGACTATCGCTCCGAGGTCGTCGGCGTCGATCCGCCGACCCCGTCGATCGAGGTCTCGATCGTCGGCGGCGACTCGTTCGTCGTGTTGCGCGCCGATCCGGGCATCGAAGTCGAGATCCCCGGCTACCAGAGCGAGCCGTACCTGCGGATCGCCGCTGACGGCGCGGTGTTCGAGAACCAACGTTCGCCGACGAGGTACGTCAACGGGTCGCGCTACGGCGGTGGCACGGTCCCCGACGGCGTGACGGCCGACTCCGAGCCAGAGTGGGCAGAGGTCGCGGCGCCCGGGAGCGGCGAGTACGCCTGGCACGACCATCGCGCCCACCGGATGCAGACAGGCGACCCGCCCGGCGCCGAACGGGGCGATCGGATCCTCGATGAGGTGCTGCCGGTCGTCGTCGACGGCGTCGCGGTCGAGGTGCGCATCGAGAGCACGTGGATGCCGGCTCCATCGCGTTGGCCAACGGTGCTCGGTGTCGCTGCGGGAATGATCGTCGTCGCCGGGGCGCTGATGGCACCGAAGCGGCGCGTCTGGGGACTCGTGCTCGTCAGTGCCGGCGCGATCGCCGCCACCGTCGGGTGGGTCGGGTACGCATCGCTCCCCGGCTCGACCGACCCGCCGGCGGTGTGGTGGTTGCTGCCGGTCCTCGCCGTGGCGTTCGCCGCCGCGGCGTCGGTGCTCGGACCGACACCGGGGGGACACGCGGCGGCCGCGATCGCCGGCCTCGAGCTCGCGGTCTGGGCGCTCGACCGCCGCGCCGGCCTGACGAGGGCGGTGCTCCCGACGGATGCGCCGTACTGGCTCGACCGCGCCGTCACGGCCGGCGTGTTCACCGTCGGGCTGGTGGCGGCCGGCGCCGCGATCGTGGGCCTCTTCCGGCCGACGCGGCGACACCCCCAACCCATCTCGTGAAGTTTCGGCGTTCTGAGGGCGCCGAAACCTCACGAGATCGAGGGGTCAGGGCGATTCGCGGACGCGGGCGAGCGCCTCGATCAGCTCGTCCTGGTCGAGAGGACCGACGTGGCGCAACGCGATCCGCTCGTCGGCGTCGATGATGAGCGTCATCGGCAACGTCGCAGTCTCCAGCGCCGCGGTCAGCTCGGCGTCGACGTCGAGATACTGGTCGTAGGTGATCCCGAGGTCGTCGAGGTAGTCGGCCGCGTCGTCACCGTCGTCGCCGATGTTGACACCGACGAACGCAACCGCGCCGGCGAGCGACTCGTGCACTGCTTCGAACGCCGGGAGCTCGCGCTTGCACGGCGCGCACCACGTCGCCCACAGGTTCACGACCGCGGGTCCTTCGAGTTCAGCGAGCCCGAACGCCTGGCCACCGCGCAACGTCGTGAGCTCGATGCTCGGAAGTCGCTCATCCGCATCGTCGGATCCGCCGCAGGCGGCGACGAGCACGCCCGAAGCCAACAACGTCGCCACCCATCGGGAGGACCGGCGGGCGGTCATGGTGCCTCGTCGCGGACATCGACGGTGACGGTCTGCGGCGCAGCCTCGGCGAACGTCAGCGTGAGCTCGAACGACGAACCCGACTCCAACGGCCCGGCGAGATCGATGAGCATGATGTGCAGATCACCTGGATCGAACACGACGGCGTCACCGGCAGGAAGCTCGACCGCCGACACCTGCTGCATCGTCATCGCCCCGCCGGATTCCTCGGTCTCGTGCAGCTCGACCGCCGCCGCGACGTCGGCCGGCACCGCCGCACCGATCAGCTGATCGTCCGCTGCGCTCTCGATCGTCAGGTAGGCGGCGCCATCGGTGACACCCGCCGGGCTCGAACGAGCCCATGCCTCCGACACTTCGACGGCGGCAGCGTCGTCATCGCCCGACGGGCTCTCGTCGTCGCCACAACCACCCAGCGCACCGACAGCAACGACGGCGGCGAGCGCGCCGGCCAATCTCGCTCGTGTGACGCGGTGTCGGGGAACGCAGAGCTGATCGGAAGCGGGTGGTGTGTTCGGTGCGCTCGTCACGGCGAAGGGGTCGGCCGTCGGCGAGACATGGTTCCCGACGTCAGCGGGCGTGATCGCGGCGCCACGGCGCGACCGGTGACACGGCGCCGGCCCCACCGGTGAGCACGTCGACGCCCGTCTCGGTGACGAGCACCGTGTGCTCGTACTGCGCCGTGCGCTTGCCGTCGGTGGTCACCGCCGTCCACCCGTCGTCCCACATCCGGTGCTGCCACGTCCCGAGCGTGATCATCGGCTCGATCGTGAACGTCATGCCGGGCCGCATGACCATGTTGGCGCGCGGCTCGTAGTAGTGGAACACCTGGATGTCGGTGTGGAACTGCTCGCCGATCCCGTGCCCGATGAACGCCCGCACGACGCCATATCGGTGCTGCTTGGCGTGCTGCTCGATCGCCTTGCCGATGTCGCTCAGCGGCCGGCCCGGCACCACGGCCTCGATGCCGTGCCACATGCACTCCTCGGTGACCTCGGTGAGGCGACGGCTGGCCGGATCGACGTCGCCAACGAAGAACGTCGCGTTGGTGTCGCCGTGCACGCCCCCGATGTACGCGGTGACGTCGAGATTGAGGATGTCGCCGTTGAGGAGCACCCGCGAGTCGGGGATCCCATGGCAGATGACCTCGTTGGCCGAGGTACACAAGCTCTTCGGGTACCCGTGGTAGTTCAGCGGGCTGGGATACGCACCGCGCTCGACGTACAGGTCGTGCACGTAGGCATCGATCTCGTCGGTGGTGACACCCGGGCGCACGGCCTCGCCGGCGAGGCGCAGGATCTCGGCCGCCACCGCTCCCGCATGGCGCATCCGCTCGATCACGTCGGGGGACTTGACTCGCGGTTCGTCCCATGGGACGACGGCGCCCGTGTCGGCGTACGACGGACGCCCGATGTGGGCCGGCACCTCGCGCATCGGGGTGACATCGCCGGGCAGCACGCGACCTTCCGTGCTGCGGTGGCAACGCTTGTACTTACGGCCGCTCCCGCACCAGCACAGGTCGTTCGCCTGGGGCAGCGCCGCCGGTGGGTTCGCCGGGTTCGCGACCGTTCGCACCATCCCCCCATTCTACGAACTGTCTGCTCCAGATGAACCCTCGGGCAGCCTGAAGCAGACAGATCGGATTTCAGGGGGCGAGGCGGGCGATCTGCCAGGCGGCGTCGACGCGGCGGTAGCGGAGGCGGTCGTGGAGGCGGCTCGGACGGCCCTGCCAGAACTCGAACACCCCGGGGACCAGCACCCACCCGCCCCAGTGCGGCGGGCGGGGGACGTCGGACCCGGCGAACCGACGGTCGACGGCGGCGACCAAGCGTTCGAGCGCGGCCCGGTCGGCGATCACCTCGCTCTGCGGCGACGCCCAGGCCCCGATCTGGCTCGGCCGCGGCCGCGAGGCGAAGTACGCGTCGCTCGACTCGGCGTCGAGGCGCTCGACGCGGCCGCGCACGCGAACCTGACGGTGCAGGTCGAGCCAGCTGAACACGGCCGACGCCGCGCCGAGCGCCTCGAGCTGGCGACTCTTCACGCTCGTGTAGTTGGTGAAGAACGTGAAGCCGCGCTCGTCGGCGCCGCGCACGAGCACGATCCGGGCATCCGGCGTGCCGTCGATGTCGACCGTGCCGAGCGTCATCGCGTTCGGTTCGGCCATGCCCACCTCGAACGCGTCGGCGTGCCACCGCTGCCACTGCACAATCGGGTCGGGATCGACGTCACCGACATCGAGGCCGGCCGTCTCGTACTGCACTCGCCGATCGCGAATCAGGTCGCCGACGACGTCACCGCCCACGCCAGCAACCGTGCTGCCGTCGGCGGCCAGATGGTCCGTCACGCGGGACCGATCACATCGATGCCGCGCATGTACGGGCGCAGCACCTCCGGCACGACGATCGAGCCGTCGGCCTGGCGCCCGTTCTCGACGATCGCCGCCCACACCCGCGGCACGGCGAGGGCTGATCCGTTGAGGGTGTGGACGAGCTGGGTGCCCTTCTCGCCCTCGATCCGGTACCGGACGTTGGCCCGGCGCGCCTGGTAGTCGCTGAACCAGCTGACCGACGACACCTCCAGCCACTGGTCGCAGCCCGGCGCGTACACCTCGATGTCGAAGCTGCGATGGTGGCTCTGCCCCATGTCGCCGGTGCAGATCTCGATGGTGCGATACGGCAGCTCGAGCTCGGCGATGGTGCGCTCGGCCCGCCCGACCATCTCGTCGAGCAACCCCGCCGCCTGATCGGGTGTGGCGAGGGCGAGGATCTCGACCTTGTCGAACTCGTGGGAGCGGAGCATGCCGCGGGTGTCGCGACCCGCCGATCCGGCCTCGCGCCGGAACGACGGTGTGTACGCCATCAATCGCAGCGGCAGCGCCGACTCGTCGAGCACCTCGTCGGAGTAGATCGACGTGAGCGGCACTTCGGCCGTCGGGATGCACCACAGGTCGTCGCGTTCGATCGCGAACGCGTCGTCGGCGAACTTGGGCAGGTGTCCGGTTGCGGTGAGCGTCGCCGTCGACACGAGCGACGGCGGGCGGATCTCCTCGAACGCGTCGGCGTTGCGATCGAGGGCGAGCTGGCACAGCGCCCTGC
>DATMDV010000186.1:0-2066 GCA_035557475.1 Ilumatobacteraceae bacterium | reverse complement strand
CGGGACAGCTGTGTCGCTGCACCGGCTACGACAACATCGTGAAAGCCGTCCAGTGGGCGGCCGCCAACCCCACCGCGGTGAAGACGATCGAGGAGACAATCGAGCAAGGGGCCACAGCATGACCGCGGTAGAGAACGAAGTGCCGCTCAGCGCCGCCGGCAACCCGATCGGCTTCGGCCGCATGCCGCGCAAGGAGGACGTCCGGTTCCTGCGCGGCAGGGGCAACTACGTCGACGACATCAACCTGCCCGGCATGCTGCACAGCGCGATCCTGCGCAGCCCGTACGCGCACGCGCGGATCGTCTCGATCGACACGTCGGCCGCCGAGGCTCACCCGAAGGTCAAAGCCGTCATCACCGGCGCCGTCCTCGACACGCTCGGGTTGGCGTGGATGCCGACGATGTCGTACGACACCCAGGCGGTGCTCGCCACCGACAAGGTGCGCTTCCACGGTCAGGAGGTCGCGTTCGTCGTCGCCGAGGACCACTACTCGGCACGCGATGCGGTCGAGTTGATCGACGTCGTGTACGAACCGCTCGACGCGGTGATGGACGCCCAGCAGGCCCTCGCCGTCGGCGCGGCGGTGATCCGCGACGACAAGGAAGGCCAGACGAACAACCACATCTTCGACTGGGAGTCCGGCGACAAGGACGCCACCGACGCGGTGTTCGCCTCCGCCGACGTCGTCGTGTCGCAAGACATGCTGTACCCGCGTTCGCACCCCGCGCCGATGGAGACATGCGGCACCGTCGCCCACATGGACCCGGTCTCCGGGAAGCTCACGCTGTGGTCGAACACGCAAGCACCGCACGCCCATCGCACCGTGTACGCGCTCGTCGCCGGGCTGCCTGAGCACAAGATCCAGGTGATCGCGCCCGACATCGGCGGCGGCTTCGGCAACAAGGTGCCGATCTATCCCGGCTACGTGTGCTCGATCGTCGGATCGATCGTCACCGGAAAGCCGGTCAAGTGGATGGAGGACCGCTCCGAGAACCTGATGTCGACCGGCTTCGCCCGCGATTACCACATGAAGGGGTCGATCGCGGCGACGAGCGACGGCAAGATCGTCGGGCTCCGCGTCGATGTGATCGCCGACCATGGTGCGTTCAACGCCACCGCCCAGCCGACGAAGTACCCGGCCGGCTTCTTCCACATCTTCACCGGCTCGTACGACTACGCCGCGGCGCACTGCAAGGTCACCGGGGTGTACACCAACAAGGCGCCCGGTGGCGTCGCCTACGCGTGTTCGTTCCGAATCACCGAGGCGGTGTACCTCGTCGAGCGCATCGTCGACTGCCTCGCCGACGAGCTCGGCATGGATCCCGCCGAGCTGCGCATGAAGAATCTGCTGCGACCCGAGCAGTTCCCGTTCACCACACCCACCGGGTGGGAGTACGACTCGGGCGACTATCCACGCGCGCTCCAACTGGCGATGGACATCGCCGGGTACGCCGACTTGCGCGCCGAGCAGGCCACCAAGCGAGCCAACGGTGAGCTGATGGGTATCGGTCTGGCGTTCTTCACCGAGGGCGTCGGTGCCGGCCCGCGCAAGCACATGGACATCCTCGGCCTCGGCATGGCCGACGGCTGCGAGCTGCGCGTCCACCCCACAGGCAAGGCCCAGCTGCGGCTCTCCGTGCAGAGCCAGGGCCAGGGTCACGAGACGACGTTCGCCCAGATCGTCGCCCAGGAGGTCGGCATCCCGCCCGAGGACATCGAGGTCATCCACGGCGACACCGACAACACGCCATTCGGGCTCGGCACGTACGGCTCGCGTTCGACGCCGGTGTCCGGTGCGGCGGCGGCAGTCGTCGCCCGGCGTGTCCGCGACAAGGCCCGGATCATTGCCGCGACCGCGCTCGAGTGCTCCCCGGACGACCTCGAGTGGCAGCTCGGACGTTGGCAGGTGAAGGGCGACCCGGAGCAGGGCAAGACGATCCAGGAGATCGCGATGCTCGCCCACTCGAGCCTCGAGCTGCCCGACGGCATGGAGGGACATCTCGACGCCCAGGCCGTCTACAACCCGCCCAACCTCACCTACCCGTTCGGCGCCTACATCTGCGTCG
>DATMDV010000185.1:0-12359 GCA_035557475.1 Ilumatobacteraceae bacterium | reverse complement strand
CCTCGAGATGTCGAACGTCGACCTCGCCGAGGAGTTCACCCGTCTGATCATCGCCCAGCGTGGATTCCAGGGCAACGCCCGCGTGATCACCACGGCCGACGAGGTCCTCCAAGAAGTCGTCAACCTGCGTCGCTGACGCTGACGCCGACGCGGACACAGGTCCGGCCGGCCCGAGATGACGCCACAGAACTGAGAGCGACACACCATGACGACAGCGACAGCTACAGCAACCACCACGGAGCCGGAGACGGCGCGAGTCGAACGGCGCGTGCGCAGCGAGCCGCGCCCGTTCGACTTCCGCCGCCAGACCAAGCTGTCGCGTGAGCACGTCCGCACGCTGCAGATCGTCCAGGAGACGTTCTGCCGCGGTTTCTCCACGATGCTCGCATCGAACCTGCGCACCGTTGCCCACGTGTCGATCCGATCGATCGAGCAGCACGCCTACGACGAGTACGTCCGCGAGCTCCCGAACCCGACCCTGCTCACGTTGCTGAGCTTGTCGCCGTTGCCGGGCGCTGCGATCCTGCAGCTCCCGACCGACATCGCATATTGCGCGGTCGAGCTGCTCCTCGGCGGCAAAGGCTCCGGTGCGCAGCCGGCGCGACCGTTCACCGACCTCGAGCTGGCTCTCCTGCGCAACGTCATCGAGCAGGCGCTCCCAGAGCTCCGTTACGCCTTCGAGCCGGTCGTGGCGACCGAGCCCAGGGTGATGAGCCAGGAGTCCAACCCGCAGTTCGCTCAGATCGCGGCGCCGACCGACATCGTGATCGTCGTCTCGTACGACATCCGCGTGGAAGGGATCACGGGGGTCGCAACGATGTGCATCCCATTCTCGACCCTGCAGTTGCACCTCGACGCCCTGTCCTCCACGTCGCTCTACGCGTCGCAGTCGCTCGGTGGGGCCGAGGTGAGCCGGCAACGGCTCTCCGAGCACCTCGCCGAGGTCCCGGTCGAGGTGGCAGCCCGCTTCCGCCAGCTCGAGATGCCGGCGCACGCGATCTTCAACCTGGCCGTCGGCGACGTGATCCCGCTGAACCACCCGGTCGACGAGCCACTCACCCTGGCAGTCGACGGTGTTCCCACGTTCCACGCCCGCATCGGGCGGCGCAATCGTCGCCTCGCGGTGCTCGTCGAAGGCCCCGCCGACCCCACGGCGCCCACCGAGCGCCCGACGCGCGTTCAGCCCTCCTCACCTGCCTGACAAGCACCGGTTCTGCCGCACAGTCGCACTTGACCGCCCGCGGGTGCACCCGGGCGCAAGAACGAGGAGTCGACGTGACCGAGACCACCCCCCAGCAGGACCTGACCGACAACGAGGCAAACGCCGCGGACACGGAGACAGCCTCAGCCGATACCGGCGCGGCGCCCAACCAGGCGGCGGCGACCGCGGTCGAGAGCGACGACGGGGTGCACGGATTCGAGCCCGGAGCGCTCCCGGCCAGTACGTCGAGCACGTCGAGCGCGGGAAGCTCGCTCAGCGCCCTCAACGACGTGCAGATGGTCGTCACCGCCGAGCTCGGCCGCACGACGATGCCGATGCGCGAGCTGCTCGGGCTGACGCCCGGAGTGGTCGTCGAGATCGACCGCGCCGCCGGTTCGCCGATCGACCTGCTCGTGAACGGCCGCCGGATCGCGTC
The DNA here is from genome assembly GCA_035557475.1 of Ilumatobacteraceae bacterium. Taxonomy (GTDB): domain Bacteria; phylum Actinomycetota; class Acidimicrobiia; order Acidimicrobiales; family Ilumatobacteraceae; genus JALOLG01. The sequence goes on along the minus strand of DATMDV010000185.1, from coordinate 10,722 downwards.
CGGTGAGGTCGTCGTCATCGACGAGGAGTTCGGCATCCGCATCACCGACATCATCGCCTCGAACTCGTCGGAGTCGCGCGGGTGAACGAAGTCGGGCTGGGCGAGCTGTTCGTCCGGATGATCATCTCGCTCGCCGTCGTCCTCGGCATCGTGCTCGGTGCCTACGCGATCATCAAGCGGCGGCGGGGTGTCGGCGCGGTATCCGGGGCCGGACGTTCGATCGTCGCCCGTACCGGTCGGGTCCGCTCCGGAGGTCGCAACGGCCTGCGCGTGCTCGGACGAACCGGTGTCGCTCGGACGTCCAGCGTCGTGGCCATCCAGTTCGCCGATCGCGTCCTACTGATCGGCGGCAACGACCAGGCAGCACCGACCCTGCTCGCCGAGATCGATCTCGAGGGCTGGGAGCGCGCCACGCAGGCCCCGCCCGACCCGCTCACCGGTGGACCCGCACCCACTGCCGGGTCAGCCCCGACGGGTCTGCTCGACGCCCTCCGCCAAGCGACCACACGCCGTGGCTGAGACCGCCCGCGTGGCACCGTCCCCGGCGCCACGCATCCCCGTCCTCGCCATCGCGGCCCTGTTCGCCGGGCTGGTGCTCGTGGCGCTCTCGTTCCTCGCCACCGCCGGTTCCACGGCCGAGGCGTCGACGCCGCCGACGACCACGCTCCCCGACGACGCGGGTCAGGGGTCGGCCAACCTCGAGCTCTCGTTCCCGGACGTCACCGACAACTCCTCGAACACCGTCGTCATCATCCTCTTGCTGACCGTGATCTCGGTCGCCCCCAGCCTGCTCGTGCTGTGCACGTCGTTCACGCGCATCGTGATCGTGCTCTCGCTGACCCGCAACGCGCTCGGCATCCCCCAGATCCCGCCCCAGCAGGTCGTCGTCGGCCTGTCGCTGTTGCTGTCGTTGTTCGTGATGGGTCCCACTCTGAGCGAGATGAACGATGTCGGCCTCAAACCACTGATGGACGGCGACATCACGACCTCGGTCGCGCTCGAACGGGCACAGGTGCCGTTGCGGGGGTTCCTCCTCGACCACACGCGCGAAGCGGAGCTCGAGCTGTTCGTCGACGCCGCCGATGTCGACACGCCGGTGAAACGCGACGACGTCCCGCTCACCGCGCTCGTGCCGGCGTTCGTGCTCTCGGAGCTGAAGTCGGGCTTCATCATCGGCTTCGTCATCTTCGTGCCGTTCCTGGTGATCGACCTGGTGGTGTCGGCCGTGTTGATGGGACTCGGGATGATGATGCTGCCGCCGTCGTTCGTTTCCCTCCCGTTCAAGTTGTTGTTGTTCGTCATGCTCGACGGCTGGTTGCTGGTCGCGGGCACCCTCCTCACTTCGTACAGATAGGCGCCCACCGTGAACAGCCAGCAGGTCATCGACATCGGAACCGCCGCTCTCGTGGTGTGCGCCAAGGTCGCTGGTCCGTTCCTCATCGTCGTGCTCGCGATCGGCGTGATCGTCGGGTTGTTCCAGTCGGTCACCCAGCTCCAGGAGCCCACGTTGTCGTTCGTCCCCAAGCTCCTGGGCGCCGCGATCGTGATCGCGGTCAGCGGCAACTGGATGATGATGGAGCTCGTCACGTTCGGCCGCGAGCTGATCGGCGCCATCCCGCAATATCTCGAGGGCTGACCCTTGGCGCTGTCGATCAACCCCGCGTTGTTGATCGGGTTCTGCTTCGCGCTCACGCGGACCATCTCGTGGGCGATCATCTGCCCGCCCTTCAACAGCCAGTCGATCCCCGTTCGCGTTCGTCTCGGATTCGCGGTGGCGGTGTCGTTCCTGATCGCCGAACGTGTCGCACCCGCGAACCCCGACCTGGCGATGACCGCGCTGGTCGGCGGCCTGCTCCGCCAGGCCCTCGCCGGCATCGCCGTCGGCATGCTCGTGCTCATCCTGTTCTCGGCGATCCAGGCGGCCGGCGAGCTGATCGATCTCCAGGTCGGGTTCTCATTGGGCGGAGTCATCGACCCGATGTCGGGCAACATGGCATCGCCGATCGGACGCTTCCACCAGCTCCTGGCGATCGCCATCCTGTTCTCGATCGACGGGCACGTGCTCGTGATGCGTGGCTTTCTGCGTTCGGTCGACGCCGCGCCAACCGCGACGCTCGATCTCGGCGAGCTCGGCCAGCAGGCGATCCGGATGGTCAGCATGATGACCGCCGGGGCGATCGAGATCGCCCTCCCCGTGCTCGCCGCGCTGTTCGCGACCGAGGTCGTGCTCGGGCTGCTCGGCAAGGCCGCACCGCAGCTCAACGTGCTCGTGCTCGGCTTCGCGCTCAAGTCGTTGGTTGCCTTCTCGCTGCTCGGCACGACGCTGGTGCTGCTCCCCGAGACCACGTCGTCGCTGCTCGGCAAGGCCGTGCGCGCCGGACTGCAAGTGTTCGGGGGGTGATCCGTGGCTGCGAAGGGTGACAAGACCGAGGCACCGACCCCGAAGAAGAAAAAGGACATGCGCAAGAAGGGTCAGGTCGCCAAGTCGCAAGACCTGGCGCCGTGGCTGGCATTGCTCGTCGGCACGTACGTGCTCCCGGTGACGGTGGGCGGGCTCGCCAGGGCGATGACGGCCAGCTTCGCCGAGGTCAAGACGATCGGCGTCGAGCCTGATGCCGGCAAAGCACTCGACATCCTCGGCAGCTCGCTGATCGGCGGCTTCCTCGCGATCATGCCGATCCTGCTCGTGTGCGCGCTCGCCGGCTCGGTCGCCCAACTCGCACAGACCGGAATGGGGATCTCGCTCCATCCGCTGAAGCCGGATTTCAAGCGCCTGAACCCGATGCAGGGCGTGAAGCGGCTGCTGTCGATCAAGTCGGTGTGGGAGACGGGCAAGCAGATCGCGAAGGGGGTCGTGATCGCCGTGATCGCGCGGCCCCGGGTCGAGGACCTGGCCAGCGCGTTGACGCTGCATGGGCGCGTGCCGCTGCTCGAGGGCGTCGCATCGGTGGGCGGCCAGCTGCTCGGCCTGATCCGGGCGATCTCGTGGACGGTCGTCGTGATCGGGCTCGCGGACTACGCGTTCCAGAAGAAGCGCCACATGCGCGAGATGCGGATGACGAAGCAGGAGGTGCGCGACGAGATGCGCGGCTCCGAAGGCGATCCGCATGTCAAGCAACGCATCCGCGCCATGCAGATGGCGATGTCGCGGCGTCGGATGATGTCGGACATCGGCACCGCGACCGTCGTGCTGACGAACCCGACCCACGTTGCCGTCGCCATCCGCTACGACGGCACCGGTGGCGCACCGAAGGTCGTGGCGTCAGGCGCCGACGCGCTCGCCGCTCGCATCCGCGAACGAGCGGTCGAGGCCGGCGTGCCCGTCGTCGAGGCGCCCCCGCTCGCGCGCGCCGTCTGGCGCAGCTGTTCCGTCGGCGACGAGATCCCGGCCACCCTGTTCGAGGCCGTCGCCAAGGTGCTGGTGTTCGTCAGGCGGATCAAGGGTGGGCTCCTGGCCGCATCGACGCTCCCACTCCCGCGCACCTACCAGGTCGAGACCGAGTCGCTCGATCAGGTCACCCGCCAACGCCGCCGCAAGCAGACCCGGTCAGCCGCGTGACGAGCCGTGGGCCTCGTGAGCGCCCGCTGACGTGCCCGCAGTGCCCACGGAGGCCCGCTGACGCGCTCGTGGGCACGCCCGGAGGTCTCACACGGTTATAACGCCGAGCGTTTGGCCGCGCCTCGGTTCCGATGCACTCAGCAGGCGTAGCCGGTTGCGCAGACGCTCAGCGCACCGAGCTCGTTCTGGATGAGGGAGATCGCGCTGAACCAGCCGCCGCTTCCCCAAAGAAGGCCCCCGAGGGGAGTCGACGGCCCGAAGTAGAACACGGGCGCTCCGCTGTCACCGGGTGCGCTCGGGGTTGGCCCTTTGTACTGGCAGAGCATCGTCTTGTTGGTGTTCTTGACGTTGACGTTGGCGCACGTGACCATCAACGTGCTGAACGTCTTGCCGGTCGTACGCCCGACCTTGATGAGCGGCGAGATCTTGTGGAGCTTCAACACGTAGGGGATCGTGAACATACTGTCGCCGTCCCAGTCCGTGCTGTCTTGTTGTACCGGGTTGGCGATGCGGCCGGCGGTGAAGAGGATGGGGCTGTCGAAGACGTACTTCGCGAACGCGGCATCGCTGTACCGGCAGACCTTCCCGTTCGGGCACAACCAGTTCGAGTTCGAGTCGAGGAACGGCGGGTCCACGGTCTCCTGGGCGACCGGCAGACAGATCATCGGACACGACGTCGGCGGGGTCGGTTGCCAGAAGATGGTGCCCTCGACGCTGCCCGCGGTGTCGGTGCAGTGCGAGGCGGTCACGAACCCGGCCACTCCCGCCCGCCGGGCGTTGAACCCCAACGTGCAGATCACCCCCGACCCACTCGTGATCTGCAAGCCGCCGACCTTTGGCGTGTGGTTGTCCTGTAACGACTCCGCCCTCACCTCGGGCACGACGGCGACCTGCACCGCCGCCGGCGGGATCCCGACTCGGACGAGCTCGTTCCGAACGGCAGTCTCCGCCGTGCGGTCGGCCACCCCGACCAACAATCGGTTGGCGCGCTCGTCGATGTCGGTCAACACGACCTTCGAGACGGCCAGCACCGGCGTCATCGCGTCGTGCCACCGCTTGAGCTGGGCGAAGGCGTGCTGGCCGCGGTGGATCGTGACCGCGCCCCCGACATCGAAACCGCCGTGCGATGCGTCCCCGAACACCTGGGCGAGCGCAGTCATCGCCCGCTGGGCGGCCGCGGCACTCGGATCGGTGAGGAACAGATGGGTCCGCGACTCCGCGTCGATGTAGACCCCGCCGAACTCAGGGGCCAACGCACCCACTTCGGCCATCATGTCGTCCGGCGTGCGCAGTGTCGCCGGTTGCCCCTCGGCTGTGGTCGCTCGACCGGCAATCACTGTTGACAGCAGTCCGACCACCGTCAGCAGGCGTCGGAACGTACCGGGTCGCGCAGTGCTCATCCGCCACTCTCCTTGGCGCTCGGGACGCGTGTGCGTCGGTCCCATCGTCGCCGGTGCGGTTCGGGCACCGTGAGCGTGCGATGTGGGGACGGTGAAGGTGATGCTGTCCTGGCAATCGGGCGAGGCTAGGACGTGAGGTGGTCGTGGCGTCGGCCAAATACGCCGATGACCCCGATCCGCACGGTTCGTGCGGGTCGAGGTCGGGCGTTGCGCGGTGTTCGGCAGGTTTCTGGCCGGCCGACGGATCGTCGGGGTCAGAGCGCTGGCACTGCCGGTGGTCGTGGGATGGGGCGCTTGGGCCGGTTGGGTCGCGGCGCGACGGGACGTGCGACGGCTTGGCCGTCGTCGGTGCCCGTTGCAGCCGCCTGGTTGGCGACCAGGATCTCCTGGTACACCTCGTCGCGGTGCACCGCCACGGAGCCCGGTGCGAGGATGCCCAGTCGGACATGGTCGCGGCCGATCTCGAGCACAGTCACCTCGATGTTGTCACCGATGTGAATGCGCTCGCCGTGGCGGCGGGTGAGGACGAGCATCAGCCGACAGGGAGCAGTGTCGCGTCGGCAGGAGCCGTTGTCGCGAATGTGGCGTCCAGCGGCCAGGCCTTGTCACTGAGGATGAGCTGATGGGCCCGGCGGGTGCCGAGGTCGATCACGATCGGCGCCCGCAGGTTGGCCGACATCGTCGTCTTCCCCTCGGTCCGGTCGACCGTCACGAGGGCGAGAACGCAAACATTGTTCTCGTCCTGGATCTGGAGGGCCTTTTCGTCGATCTCGACGTCATAGTCGGGGAACGTCATCCACGGGTCGATGCACAGGAACGCCCGTGCGCCGTCGTCGATGTCCTGCATCCAGAACATGGCGTTCTGGTCGCCGTTGGCCGGCACACCGGGCATCGCGCCCGCGCCGAGCAGCGTGACGCGCCGCATCTCCGAAAAGCCTGGAACTCCTGATGGGACGTCGATCGTGCTGTTCTCGTCGACTTCTACGATCCCGAACCTCGTGGTCTCGAGCTGCATGTTGATCTCCTTCAAGTTTCTTGCCGGGCACCCCCGTTTTCGTCGGGTGGAGCTTCTCGACAAGCGTCGCTTCCTGCGAACAGTCGTGACGGTCCGGTGCAACCCGAATCACGCAAGGTGGTTCGTCTGACCAGGACTCCAACACCGATCAGGGCACCCGGAGGGCGCATGGAGACGAGCAGAGCGGGAAGGGTGATGTTCCCGGCTGCCGTGGTGATGGTGGTCGCCGTGATGGTGATCCCTCTGCCCACGACGCTCATCGACATGTTGATCGTCGCCAACATCTCGATCGCGATCCTGATCCTCCTGGTGTCGATGAACGTCACCAAGACGCTCGAGTTCAGCTCGTTCCCCGCCCTCTTGCTGATCGTCACCCTGTTCCGGCTGGCGCTGAACGTGGCGACATCGCGCGCGGTGTTGTCGGAAGGCGAGGCGGGCCAGGTGATCGAGACATTCGGCTCGGTCGTCGTGGGCGGCAGCCTCGTCGTGGGGCTCGTGATCTTCCTCATCCTGACGCTCGTGCAGTTCGTGGTCATCTCGAACGGCTCGGGGCGCGTCGCCGAGGTGTCGGCACGCTTCACGCTCGACGCCATGCCCGGCAAGCAGATGGCGATCGACGCCGACCTCAATGCCGGTGCGATCGGTGAGGACGAAGCCCGCCAACGCCGCCGCGACGTCTCCGACGAGGCCGACTTCTACGGAGCGATGGACGGTGCCTCGAAGTTCGTGAAGGGCGATGCCATCGCCGGTCTCGTCATCACGGCCGTCAACCTGATCGGTGGCTTCCTCATTGGTGTGGTGCAGCGCGGGCTGCCGATCCAGGAAGCGATCAGCACGTACGCCCTGCTCACCGTCGGCGACGGGCTCGTCTCGCAGATCCCGGCCCTGCTCGTGTCGATCGCCGCCGGTCTCATCGTCACCCGTTCGACCGGCAACGCCGACCTCGGGTCCGACGTGTTCGCCCAGTTCAGCCACCAGGGCTCAGCGGTCCGGTCGGCCGGCTTCATGATCATCATGATGGGCCTCATTCCGGGACTCCCACGGTTGCCGTTCATCATCATCGGCGGTGGGCTGGCGCTCATCGGCCAGCGGCTGATCAAGCGTGGCCCGATCCTCGCCGTGGTCGACGCCGCGGCTCAGCCGGAGGCGATCGCGCCGCCATCGGCCCAACAAATGGCCCACGACGCACGCATCGAGCCGCTCGAGCTCGACATCAGCCTCGACCTGATCGAGCTCGTCGACGGAGCGAGCGGCGGGGATCTGCTCGACCGTGTCTCGGCGCTGCGCCGCAAGCTCGCCATGGAGCTCGGGTTCGTCATGCCCCCGGTCCGCACCCGTGACAACGCCCAGCTGCCTCTGAGCTCGTACGTCATCAAGGCCCACGGCGTTGCCGTCGGCCAGGGTGTCGCGCCCGCGGGACGTGTGCTCGTGATCGGCGAGCATCTCGATCCGCTCCCGGGCGACGACGTCAAGGAGCCGGTCTTCGGCCTCGACGCCCGCTGGACGCCGGTCGAGTTCCGCGTCCAGGCCGAGCTGGCCGGGCACACCGTCGTCGACCGCTCGACACTGATCGTGACCCACCTCTCCGAGCTCGTGCGCCGGCGCGCCGGTCGCCTGATCAGCCGGACCGACGTGAAGGAGCTGATCGACGGCGTGCGCGCCACCGACCCGACGGTGATCGAGGATCTCGCCGGGGCCGGCCTCGGCACCGCCGACGTGCAGCGCGTGCTCGCCACGCTGCTCGACGACGGCATTCCCGTACGTGACCTGGTGCGCATCCTCGAAGCGATCGGCGAGCGAGCCCGCACGATTCGGACCCCGGAGGCGCTCGTCGAAGCTGCCCGCGCCGAGTTGGGCCCGGCGATCACCGCCGCCCTCGCGACCGACGGCCGTCTCAGCGTGATCACCATCGCCCCGTTCAGCGAGGAACGACTGGCCGGCGCCCTGCGCATCACCGATGCCGGGTCGCTCCTCGAGCTCGCCCCGCCGTACACCGAGGCGATGATCGCCCAGGTCCTCACCGCCAACGACCAGGCGGTCCGCCGCGGGGTCACGCTGGTGATGGTCTGTTCCGCAGTCCTGCGTCCGGCCGTGCGCCGGATGCTCAAGTCCGCCGCTCCAACGGTGGCGGTGGTGTCGTACGACGAGATCGGAGACCACCTCGAGGTCGAGGTAGTCGGACAAATCGACCTGGACGCGTCAAGGTCAGAGGAGGATCGAAATGCATTCGCTGTCAGCACCTGACGACACGTCGGTGGTGAAGTTCCGTGGGGCCACCTACGACGCCGCGGTCGAGGCCGCCCAGCAGGCGCTCGGCCCTCGCGTCAAGGTCATCGCCGCCGACCGGATCCGCCGCGGCGGGATCGGCGGGTTCTTCGCCACCGAGCTCGGCGTCGAAGTGAGCGTCGCCCTGCATGACGAAACGGTCGACCAGGCGCTGGAACGCCTCGTGGAAGCATCGGCCGAAGAGGACCGCAGCCGCTGGTTCGAGCAGTTGACGTCGGCGACGCATTCGACGGCCCTGTCGTCGAGCCCGGCCCCGACGCCGGCGAATGGCAGCGCCCCGCAGCCGACGATGACCCAGTTGCTGACCGCCCGCGCGGTCGTCGGCGACGACACCATCGTGAGCCACGTCGCGGTCGAATCAGCGCCAGCGCCGGCCGAACAGGTCGTGGAGCCGGCGGCGGTCGTCACCATGCCCGTGGATCGGCCGGTCGACGTGCAGCGCAACCCCCACCCGATCACCGTGCCGGAACCGGCGGCGGCTGTGTCCGAGACGGCGGCTGCTGGGCCCCAGCCGGCGCCTGCCCGGCGCCGCATTCTCCTGCCGACCAAGGGCCACGTCGACCTCGCCGTCGCGGCCGCCGCCGAGCTCGCCCGACTGACCAGCGAACAGCTCCGCGGCCGCCGGATCGCCGTGCACGTCGTCGTCACCAGCGACGACGGTCGCTCGGTCGAAGCCGACGCGATCATCGAGGAGTCGGCGTGAGCCGCCGCAAGGACGGAGCGGTTCGACCGGCGAGCGGTCCAATCGGACCATGGCGCCTGGCGTTGGTCGTGCTCGCCGTCGCCGGCACGAGCGGCGCGGTGCTCGCCCAGTCGGTCCAGACCGGTGTCGGCCTCGACCTCGCCCTCGGGCGCGCGCTTGCCGTGGCCGTCGTGCTGTGGATCCTGCTCGGCACGATCGACCGCATGTTGGCGCGTGCGTCGCTCGCCCGGCACCATGACGAGCACGCGTCGATCATCGACGGCGACGCCACCGACACCCTCAGCCGCCACTAGCCGTCTCTGCCCACTCGCCCGTCGCCTCGAACGCCTCGGGCGAACTACGCGTGGGCAAGTTGGGCGCGGGCCACCCGGCCGGTGTGTCTGGCCACCCCTAGCCCACTCGCCCGTCGCCCGGAGCGCTTCGAGCGAATTGGACGTGGACCGCCGGCCCGCTGTGTCTCGCCCACCTGGCACTTGCGGTCGCCGAAAAGCCCTGGTGGCGAATTGGAAGTGGACCGCCGGCCCGCTGTGTCTGGCCACTGGCTACCGTCAGTCGCCGAAAACCCTTGTGGCGAAGTGCGAGTGGACTAACGAAGGTAGTCGAGGAGCGACATCGGGATGATCTTCGCCGCGACCTGCAGGGCCGCCTGGTAGGCGTTCTCCTGGGCCTTGGCGTTCACGAGTGCCTCGACGATGTCGACGTCCTCGGCCTCGGAGAGCAAGGTGCGCAGCCTGAGCTGGTCGTCCTCGGCCCGGACCTGGATCTCGTTCATGCGGGCCGCGCGACTGCCGATCTGGACGGTGGCAACGCCCAGCCGGGCGGTCGCGACGTCCAAGTTGGCGTGCTCGGTGGCGAGCGCCGTTCCGTCGGCATTCGCCACGGCCTGCGCCATCCGCTCGAGCACCTCGAAGACGTTGCCGACCGGACCACCCTCGACGCCGAAGGCTTCGGGGCCGGTGACGTTGACCTGGACCGACGTGTTCGCGGCGACGTCGCGGCGGACCGCGCCCGCGTCGCCCGTGTAGCTGCCGGTGGTCGGGTTGTAAGCGGCGCCGGAAGCGTTTCCGGCGAACACGGAGCGATCGCCGTGACGCGTGTTGGCGAGGGCGACGAGGTCGTCGCGGATCGAACGGATCTCGATGGCGATCGCCGCCCGGGCACCCGGGTCGGACAGTCCACCGCTGTTGCCGGCGCGGACAGCGAGCTCCTTGGCCCGTCCGAGGACTTCCAGCGACGACGTCAGCGCGCCGTCGGCGCTGCCGAGCAGCCCGTGCGCGTCGTCGAGGGACCTGGCATATTGCTCGGAACGCCGGGTCAACGCGCGTAGACGCATCGCGTCGGCCGCGACCGATGGTTCGTCGGATGCCCTGACGAGCGCACGGCCCGACGAGAGCTGTTCCTGTGTGCGCGCGAGACGTGCGTACGACAGGTTGAGGTCGCGCAGCGTCGAGCGCACCATCATCGAGTTCGTGACTCTCATCGAGCTCATCTCCCCACCACGCCAGTGCGTTGGATGAGCGTTCCGAGCAGTTCGTCGACGACGGTCAGGAAGCGGGCCGACGCCTCGTAGGCGCGTTGGGCGCCGACGAGGTTGGCCATCTCTTCGTCGATGCTCACCGAACCGACTGATTCGGCGTCGGAGATCGCGGTGTCCGTGATGTGGGCCTGGTTGTCCGCACGACGGATCGCACCCCGCGTCTCGACTGCGAGTCCGGCGATCAGTGCCCGGTACTGCGAGTCGGCGCCGCCTGCTGCGTCG
>DATMDV010000184.1:0-9651 GCA_035557475.1 Ilumatobacteraceae bacterium | reverse complement strand
TCACGACCGCTGACATCGACGACTTGTACGGGTACTTGGTGCACGGCGGTGGCCGCGACGGCGCGCCGCTGGCGCCGGGCCGGGTGACGCGCATCCATGGCGTGTTGCACCGGGCGTTCGCGCAGGCGGTGCGCTGGGAGTGGGTGTGGTTCAACCCGGTGTCGAACGCGTCACCGCCGCGAGTGCCCCCGCCGGAGGTCCGCCCGCCGACGGTCGACGCCGTCGTCGCCTTGCTCCGCTCCGTGTGCGGCAAGGACCCATGTCTGTTCGCGTACTTGCAGCTTGCTGCGTCGACCGGCGCGCGGCGAAGTCAGCTGCTCGGGTTGCGGTGGGGGCGAGATCGGCTTCGCTCAACGGTCGATCGGGTTCACGCGTGCGTTCGTCGAAGGTGACCACGGCCCGGTACTCCGGGCAACCAAGACGCACCGTTCGTACAGCGTGGCGATCGACGACGGCACCCTCGCCGTCCCCCTCGACCGTGTGCCCGCCACGTCCGACCAGACGCACAAGCTCGTCGATGACGAAGTGCGGCGGATCGTCGATGAGTGCTATGCCCAGGCGACGTCGATGTTGCGCGAGCACCGAGCCAAGCTCGACGCGCTGGTCGACGCGCTCATGGTCAAGGAGACGCTCGACGAGAGTGAGGCGTATGCCATCGCCGGCGTGCCCAGCCCCGGCGGCGTCGCCTGAGCACGTCTGATCCGCGATCCATCGCTCCGTTCGTCGACCGTCGGGGCGATCGGTCGGGTGCCGAGAACGCGACCCGCTGGCTGAGCTGGCAACCGAACTCGACAGCGAGCAGATCCGCACCCAGCTGCTGGTGACCCTCGACGCGGACAGCCAACTTCTTCGACCCAGTCTCCGGCGAGAACCTGACGCGCGATCTGACGGTGGAAACGCGTGTGCCCCACTCCGTCGCCTGAGGGCGACGAGGAGGACTACGCGACCACGTGGTGCTCCGATTTGGTCCGATTGCCAAGCTGACGTCATGGCCCAACCTATTCGAAATGAACGACCCACAACTCGTAGCAGCGAGCGCAACATACCGGCACGTTGGGATCCGCTCGCCGAGTTCGAGCGAATGGTTTCGCAACTGACCCGTTTCCCGGACAGCTGGGAAGACCTCGCCTCGGCCCGCGCCGACGGGTTCATCCCTCTGGCCGACGTGGAGGAGACCGACGACGCGTACATGCTGGAGATCGAACTGCCCGGTGTCGACAAGAAGGACATCGACATCTCCAGCACTGGACGCCGCCTGACGATCACCGGTGAACGCAAGGAGAAGGAGCGCACCGGCGTATTGCGCCGCCGAACTCGCAGCGTCGGCCGGTTCGTCTACGACATCCAGCTGCCCGGCGAGATCGACGACAAGGACATCACCGCGACGGTGCGCGATGGCGTGTTGACCGTTCGTGTGCCCAAGGCGTCGAACGAGCAAGCACGTCACATCGAGGTGAAGTAACGCCGAATCGCATCACCGCGAGTGGCCGGGTCCGTGGCGGACCCGGCTATGCGGCGCGTGTCGGGCCTTACCGCCCTGTCCGCGCCGAAGCGTGCAGCGTGGGCACGTGCGAGGCGCAACGCACCGAACTGCGCGCCCGAGCGCCGTCGTCCGGCAACCTGCGCGGCGCCCGAACACCGTCATGTCGCACCCTCCGGTGACAGTCCCAGCGCACTCACGACGGCGCGGCGTTCGCCCGGGCCGCCGTCGCGATCAACAGTGTGGCCGACATCCACCAGGCCGAATCCTCCGACGTGTGGTGTCCTCGAACCTCGTAATCCCAGGCCGCCGCGTCATCGAACGCCGGTTTCTTGGCAGGAGCACGCGACATGTTCCAGGGGTTAGCGCCTCCGGGCCCCGGCGCGGTGCGGACGGCATGTCGCGGTCTGACATCACGACGACGTCTGACGAGTGGCTTACGCTGCGGTCATGCAGACGCTCTATATGGCCACGGCCGGCAGCTCCGACCCGACTCGCGCCTCGATCCCATTGCACCTCGCCGTCAATGGGTCGTTGGAGGTGGGTCACGAAGTCGGCCTCGTACTTGCTGGCGACGCGACCGAGCTGCTCAAGACCGCAGTGCGCGACACACTGGAAGGTGTCGGGGTGCCACCCGTCCGCGACCTGCTGGCGAAGGCGCGCCAGCACGGGGTGCCTGTCTATGTTTGAAAGGGCTGTGCTGTCGCCCGTGAGGCGACCGACGAAGACTTGGCAGCCGTCGGCGGGCAGTGGGTCACACCCCCCGACGTCGCTCGACTCATCGAAACAGCCGACCGGGTTGTCAGCGTCTGAGGCTTCGAACAGAGCAGCAATGAGAAGGCAGCGCTCCGCGTCGCCGGCGGCTCGATCGGCCGTACATGAACGTGATCAATGTCGGCGGCATCGGCGTAGGCACTGTGATTGCGATAATCGCAATCTTCGTGTGATCGTTGCGGCCGACGCGGTCTGGTCCAACTCGATCGATCCCAAAGCGCCACACCATAGAGACTGAAGTAATCGACTAACGCGTCCGAGAACAGCACCGCACCGCGGTGGGCGGAGCGTCCGATATCGCCGGCTTGACGACGCGCGGGTTGGCGTCGCGTGGTCCAGCCGCTTGTTCTCGCGAGCGCAGCAAGCTCGCGTTTCGTGTGTACGGCTTCCGGGTTCGCTCGTGGCCGGGATCTCTGGTTCGGGTTCGGGGTCTGGGCGGAGGTACGTGGCGCGCGAGGTGGCTCGTGCTCGCGTTGTGCACTTCAGTCGCCGAGCCGCGATTCGAGGCGGGCGTGATCCGGCACGAGTCCAGGTTCAATCGTCGTCGGCGAAGGACAGCAGGAAATCTGTCGCCGACGGTCGTCCGTCGCGGCCGCGCTCGTCGGGGAGGAGGCTGTCGAGATCATCGAAGAAGGTCTGTCGGAAACGGACGAGGCGTTCAGTCATCAGCGCTGAGCTGTTGCGCGAGTTGCCGGGCGCGGTCTTCGACTCGTTTGCGGAAGTCCGGTTCGACCTGAGACAGTCGCTGACGATGCCGGCATCGACAGCGTCACAGCCATCTACCCGGACGAATTCCATAATCTTCTTTTTTTTGCCAAGGTGAGGGTCGCGGGCTCGAATCCGGTTGTCCGTTCCATCCTGAACCCCAGCTGTGCTGGGGTTTCGCCGCGTTAGATGGGGAGGTGATGGGAGAGTGGTTTGCCCGTCATGCCCATCATCTTGCCCATCATTTGAGTGGCGGTGCGCCGGCGCCGCACCGATCGCGGGGCATCGGCGGCTCGATCGGTCAACGCGGTGCGGCGTCGTGGGAGATCCGGGTGTACGCCGGGACCGACCCCGACACCCGCAGACCTCGATAGCGCAGCGCCACCGTCCACGGCAACCGCGCCGACGCTGAACGCGGACTCGAGCGCCTCGTTGCCGAGCTGTCGTCGGTGAAGGCGATCGGTTCGTCGTCGGCAGTGTCGGAACTACTCGAAGCGTGGTCGCGATCGCCTCGCTCTTGTGGGCGCCGACCACGATCCGCCAGACCCGCTCGGTGCTCGACCGCTACTTGCATCCACACCTCGGCGGTCAACGTGTCAGCGAAACGCCGGCATGGGTCGACGCCACCTACGCCACACTCCGCGTGAGAGGCGGCGTCCATGGCAAGCCGCTCGGGGCGGGCAGTCTGGCGTGCATGTCGTGTTGCGCACGGCGTTCGCGCAGGCCCAGCGTTTCCATGCGAAGCTGCCCGCGATGTCCGGCGTGGAGGTGCTCGTCGCGCTCGGCATCGCCGTCGGACTGGTGGGTGTCGTGGTTCCGGTGGTGCCCGGGGCGCTGCTTGTCTGGGCGGCGATCCTGGTGTGGGGCATCGACGTCGGGACAGCCACCGGCTGGGGCGTTGTGGCCGCGGCGACGGCCTTGATTGCCGGCGGCCAGGTCTTAAAGTACACGATCCCTCGCAAGCGGTTGAGGGCAAGCGGCGTTCCCAACCGCTCACTGGTCATCGGCGGGCTTGTCGCCATCGTGGGGTTCTTCGTCCTCCCCGTCGTAGGCCTGTTCATCGGATTCGTCCTCGGCGTCTACGTGTCCGAGCATTGGCGGGTCGGTGCTCGAATGGCCTGGCCTTCGACGAAGGCCGCCCTGCGCGCCGTCGGTGTCTCGATGGTCGTCGAGCTCGGGTCCGTCCTGCTGGCCACGGCGATGTGGATCATCGGGGTGATGACCACCTGACCACTGGAGCTACCTCGGCACGACCGAACCAGATCGGGCGGATCCAGACCGACCCGGGCCGGGCAGGATTCCCGCCGCCCTGCTGGGCGGGGATCGTCGCGTCGGACCTGTCGGGACCGTTGCCGGCGCGCAGGTTGCGGAAGAATCGCTTGGCGTCATTCTCATTGCGCCGACGTCGATTTTGGCGAGTGACCGATGAAGGCGGCGTCATGCGCAGCCTTGACCACGGCTCTTTGACGGCATATACTTCGGTCACTGAATAAAGTAAAGGCCGGTCGGGGGAGGTGGCGGTGGTCGGAGTCTCCGGGTGGCGGAAGCTCGGCGTGATCGCTGTGTTCTTGGGGCCGAGCCTCGTCGCGTTGCTGGCCTTCTCGATCGGTCCGATGGTGGGCACGGTGTGGGTCAGCTTCCAAGAGTGGAACCTGATTCGCGACGCGCGGTTCGTGGGGGTCGACAACTATCGCGAGTTGTGGGGGGATGACGACTTCCGTCGGGCGCTCAAGAACACTCTCTATTACCTGGTCGGCTATCTGCCGCTGGTCACGGCTGGCGGTCTCGGGTTGGCGTTGCTCGTCAATCACAAAATGCGTGGGATCGCGTTCTTCCGGGCGGTGTACTTCTTGCCGGTCGTCACGAGTTGGGTTGTCGTGGCGCTGTTGTGGAAGTGGCTGCTGAACCCGAGCGACGGACTCGTCAACTGGTTGCTGGGGTTGGTGGGGATCGAAGGTCCCGGCTGGTGGACGTCGAGAGCGTGGGCGATGCCGTCGGTGATTCTGGCGTCGGCTTGGAAAGACCTCGGCTTCGTCATGATCATCCTGCTCGCCGGGCTGCAGAGCATCGACGAGACGCTGTACGAAGCTGCTCGGATCGATGGCGCGAACGCGTGGTGTCAATTGCGATCGATCACGTTGCCGATGCTGACGCCGTCGTTGTTCTTCGTGATGGTCATCTCACTGATCAACGGGTTCCAGGTCTTCGATCAGGTTTGGGTGATGACCGACGGCGGTCCTGCGGGTTCGTCGTCCGTCGTCGTCGAGCAGATCGTGAAGAACACGTTCTCCTATGGACGTGCTGGCTACGCATCCGCCCAGAGCGTCGCGTTGTTCTTGATCATCCTCATCGTCACGGCGGTCCAGCTGCGCTTCCAGAAGCGGTGGGTGTTCTATGGCTGACCTCACGCTCGAACACGTGGATGCAGGACGCACCGCGGTGGACCGGCCAGCAGCCGAGACGCGGTTCCGTCGCGCGGTGACATCGCAGCAAGCTCGGCGCCGTCTGCGGCGTCTGGCCCGCTACGCGGTGATGTTGGTGTGCGCGGTCGTGATGATCGGACCGTTCGCGTGGATGGTGCTCGCGTCGCTGAAGACCGATGCCGACGTCCGTTCGGTGCCGCCCACGTTGTTCCCAGATCCAGTGACTGGCGGCAACTACACGCGTGTCCTCGACGCGTTCGACTTCTGGCGGTTCACGTTCAACAGCATCGGCATCGCGATCGCATCGACAGTCCTGCAGCTCGTGACGGCGACGATGGCCGCGTACGCGTTCGCGCGAATCGAGTTCCGTGGCCGCAATCTGATGTTCGGGCTGTATCTGGCGACGATGATGATCCCGCTCCAGGTCGTGATCGTCCCGTTGTTCATCGAGATGCGCAATCTCGGACTCGTCGACTCGTACGCCGGTCTGCTGCTGCCCACGATCGTGTCGAGCTTCGGGACGTTCCTGCTGCGACAGGCGTTCATGGCATTGCCGCGCGAGCTCGACGAAGCGGCGTTCATCGACGGCGCGAATCATTTCCAGGTCTTCGGAAAAGTGCTGCTGCCGCTGGTGGGGCCGGCCCTGGCAACGTTCGCCGTGTTCGCCTTCATGGCGACGTGGAACTCGTTCTTGTGGCCGCTCGTGATCACCCAAGCTTCCGACCAGCACGTCACGCTGCCGGTCGGGCTGTCGCGTTTGAACGGTCGGTTCAGCACCGATTGGAACGTCGTCATGGCCGGATCGGTGATGAGCGTCGTTCCGATCGTCGCCTTCTATCTCTTCACCCAGCGATGGGTGATCCGCAGCGTCGCCTTCACCGGGTTGAAGGGATGACGCTCGATCCGCGGGACCCGGCACCGGGCCCGCGACTCCAAAGGAGCAACACCATGAAACACCGTTCACGCTCGCTGTTCGCCGCCACGGCAGCGCTCGCGCTCTTCCTCACGGCGTGCGGAGGCGACGACGACGCGTCAGATGACGCGTCCGACAACTCGTCCGGCGACTCTTCCGACGGCTCGGCTCCGAGCACCGGTACCGCGTCGGGATCAAACGTCGCCGACACGGTCTCCGACGAGGCGGTGACGCTCGACTACTTCACGTTCTCGGCAGCACCCGATCACCTCGAGGACCTCGACGCCATCGTCGCCGCGTTCGAAGCGGAACATCCGAACATCTCGATCGAAGTGCAGACCGCCGCCTACGCGGACTACTTCACGAGCCTCCAAACCCAGGTCGCGGGTGGCACAGCGCCGGACACGTTCGAGCTGAACTACGAGAACTTCGTGACATACGCGCGAAGCGGTGCGTTGCTCGACCTCGGGCCCTACCTCGGGGCCGACGGCATCGACACGGCCCGGTACTACCCGCTCGCGATCGAAGGCTTCACCGACGGCGGCGTCCAGTACGGGCTGCCGGCCACGTTCTCTGATGTCGTGTTGATCTACAACAAGACGTTGTTCGACGCCGCAGGAATGGACTACCCGACGTCGGACTGGACCTGGGACGATGAGACCGCGGCGGCCGAAGCACTGACCGATGCTGACGCCGGCGTGTACGGGTCATTCCAGCCCGTCAGCTTCTTCGAGTTCTACAAGGCGCTCGCTCAAGCCGGCGGAACGTTCTTCGACAGCGACGGCAAGGCAGTCTTCAACAGCGCCGAAGGCATCGCGGCAGCAGAGTGGCTGACGACCAAGCCAGGCACGGTGATGCCTTCGATGGCTGAGATCGGCGGCACCCCTGACTTCGACACCAACCTGTTCCAGAGCGGCAAGCTCGCGATGTGGCACAACGGCATCTGGCAGTTCAGCGGACTCAACGAGTCGGGCGTCGATTATGACGTCGTCGTCGAACCGGGCGACGTCGCCAAAGCGAACGCCGTGTTCATGAACGGTGCCGTCGCATCCTCCGACACCGACCATCCCGCTGAGGCAGCGGCGTGGATCGCGTTCCTCACCGGATCACCGACCACGGTCGAGACCCGACTGGCGTCGAGCTGGGAACTGCCCGCCGTCAACGACTCGGCGGCGTTCGACAGCTACTTGGCGATTACCCCTCCAGAGAACCGTGAAGCTGTCTTCGAGGCGCTCGACAACATCGCGCTGCCGCCGGTGATCGAACGTCAAACGGAGATGCAAGACATCGTTGGTCAGGCGCTGGAGCGGATCGTGCTCGACGGCGCAGACCCGCAAGAGGTGCTCGATCAGGCAGCTGCCGACGTCGACGCGCTGAGTGGCTGAGCGGGCAACTCGATGATCACCGACGACGAACTCCGACGACTCGCGCAGCGAAGCGTCGAGATCATCGCCGAGCACCAGGACTGCGGTGGCGCCTACCCGGCGTCACCGACGTTCCCGGTGTACCGATACTCATGGTTTCGCGACGGATCCTTTATCGCCGACGCCATGAGTCGCGCCGGCGCCGACGAGTCAGCGGACCGATTCTTCGGCTGGTGTGCCGCCGTCCTCAACGATCGTGCTGAACGGGTTGGTCGTCTGGTCGAACGGGCTCGCCGTGGCCAGCCCGTTGGCCGGGACGAGCACCTACCGACCCGGTACACGCTCGGCGGAGTGGAAGCCGATGAGGACTGGTGGGACTTCCAACTCGACGGCTACGGCGCGTGGATCTGGGCTCTCGACGCGCATCTGCGTCGACATCACCGTCGTCGTGACAGTGTTGCTCCCGCGATTCGAACGGCCGTTGCGCTCTGCGCTGAGTACCTGATGGCGTTCTGGGATCAGCCTTGCTACGACTGGTGGGAGGAACACGCCGACGGAATCCACCCGTCGACGCTGGCGTCGATCTACGCCGGTCTGAGCGCAGTCGACGCGACCGAACTTGGCAGCGACGAGTTGTCGGAACGCTGCCGCAGCACCGCATCGATGATCCGAGACCGGATCCACAGCGACGGCGTGCGAGACGGACACCTCGTGAAGATGCTCGGCGACGGTCGAGTCGATGCCAGCCTGATCGCGTGCTCGACGCCGTTCGGAGCTGTCGATCCGATGGGACCGATCGCCGAGGCCACCTATCACCAGATCCTGCACGACCTCGCCCCCGACGGTGTCCATCGCTATCTCGGCGACACCTACTTCGGGGGCGGCCGATGGGTCGTACTTGCTGGACTCGTCGGCTGGCACGAAGTCACCACCGGCCGAATCGACGTCGGGCGAGCACGTCTGGAGTGGATGTACAACCAGTCCACTCCCGAAGGACTCCTGCCCGAACAGGTCATCGACAACTGCTTCGATCCGACTCAAGTCGGGGTCTGGATCGACAAGTGGGGACCGGTCGCGACGCCATTGTTGTGGTCGCACGCCATGTACCTGATACTCGCCGACGAGATCGGAATACTCGACAACCATGACTGACGTCGATGCCCAGCTCCGAGTACGGAACGGGCGCGGCCCGGAGGCGATGTCGCATCGTCCGCTCGGTTCGGGCCACCCCTACCGGATCGATCCAGACCAGATCCATCCCGTGCAACCCATCGTCGGTGAGGCGGTTGAGTTCCGCGTCCTATGCGACGCGGACGTCGAAGCCGTCACCGTTGAGATCGTCGACGACGACGAAGCGCGGCAGCTCCAGATGCAAGCGGTGTCAGGCGACGAGCTGTACGGGCTGTCCGACTCCATTGATGGCCACCTCGCGGCAGCGAGCGGTTCGCGACCGGACATCGCCGACCAGAAGATCTGGCGAACAGTGTTCTGCGCCGTCAGTGACCGACCGCAGCGCTACCGGTTCCGGGCAACGAGTGATCGGCCGATCGAATCTCCACTGACCGCCTGGTTCGATCTCCGCCCCGGCACTTGGACTACGGCATCGACCACCGTCGTCCACGTCATCGGGGACGACGAGCGAGTCATCGGCGACAGTGTCGAGACGCTCGTCACCATCGACGGACCCGTACGTGTCCGATTCGCGCTTCGCCTCGACGCCAACGAGCACGTCGTCGGTTTCGGAGAGCGGTTCGACCGGATCGACCAACGTGGAACCGAGCTCGACACCGTCGTGTTCGAGCAGTACAAACAGCAAGGCGCACGGACGTATCTCCCGTCGCCGTTCGCGATCGTCGCCGGCGGCGACAACTGGGGGTTCCACGTCGACACCACGCGGCGCGTGTGGTTCGACGTTGGCGCCAGCCGGCCCGATCGGCTCATCGTCGAGACCACTCTCGACCCGCACAACCCGAGCCTCACCTTGCGCATCTA
>DATMDV010000183.1:0-5124 GCA_035557475.1 Ilumatobacteraceae bacterium | reverse complement strand
TCTCGCGTGTCGAACGACGGCCGTAGCCGGTCAGCACCTCGGCCGCCGACTCCGACCGGCCCTCCGCGGCCAATTCGCGAGACCGGCGGGCGATCGCCACATCGACCGCATCGACCCAGCCCCGCACCCGCTGCGCCAACTCCACCGCCACACCCAGACCCGCCCGATCGCACACAGCGACCTCGACCGCCAACAGGCCGGCGAACGCCTCGCCGACACCACGCTCTTCCATGACAACCCTTTCGACCACAACGATCAACCAGGGGGAAGCCGGATGCGAACCACCCTACGTCGGGGGTGTGACAGTGACCCTGAGCAGGCGTTTCATCCCAGCGCGGTGGTCAGTGTCTCGCCGGCGAGGGCGATGTTCTCGACGTCGTCGGCGTCGGCGACCATGTTGAACACGACGCCGTCGAGCCCGAGCGCGATGAGCTCCCGGACACCGGCGATCACCTCGTCGGGATCGCCCCACACGAACCGGCCCAGCAGCTGCCGCGCCCCTGCCTCGTCGGCAAGCAACGAGTCGGCGTCGAACCCGCGCGAATTGATGAGCGCCTTCAGCTTGGCAGCGGCCGCATCGTGGGTCTCGCCGACGACCAGGGAGCCGAGGGGCGTCACGGTGATGTCGCTGCGATCGCGACCCAGGGCATCGAGATGTCCTTGGAACGCGTCGAGCTTGCGCGGGAGGTCGGCGAAGTTGGCAGTGGTGTTGAGCTCGTCCGCGTACTGCGCAGCGATCTTGAACGTCTTCTGCTCGCCCTGCCCGCCGACCAGGATCGGGATCCGGTCGATCGGAGACGGCGAGTTGAACGCCTCCTTCACTGCGTGGTGCGTGCCCTCGTCGACGCCCTCGAGGAGCGTCAGTGGATGACGAGGACGCGCGACCCGGCCGACCGGCGCCGCAACGTGCTGCGCCTGACCGCCGTGGGCCGCACATCACACACGCGCGCGGTGCGGGCCGCACGGGCCGCCGAGGACGCGTTCCTGGAGGCGCTCGGCCCCAGCGAGCGGGAGACGTTGCGGGCGATGCTCGACGACGTCATGCGCAGCCGGCTTCCATGGCTCGCCGACGCGGCACGGCGCGCGTGACGATGCCGATCCAGCTCACCAGCTGCGCAACTCCGGCAACACCTCGGTTGCGAACAGGCGCATGCTCGCCTCTGCTTCGTCGAACGGGATCCCACCGAAGCGGAACGCTGGTGCCGCCTCGAACGGGCCGATCAGATCCCACCGCGCGCGGTACTTGTCGATGATCTGCTGCGGCGTCCCGTAGCACGTCGCGTCGAGGAACCCGTCGAGGAATCCGCTCGCTCCCATCCGCCGCAGAACGCCTGCCGCGCCCGCGTAGGCCTCGTAACCTTTCATCCCGTCGAAGTGGTGGCCGGTCACCTCGTAGTGCTCGAGCACGCTCTCGAGGTACGCGGCGAGGTAGCGCGGCCCTGCGCTCGCGGCGACGTCGTGGTCGGCATGGCAGTAGACGAAGTCACAGATCAACGGCGGTGGTGGGTCCTCGGCGTGCAGTTCGCGGTAGCGCGTGCGCCAGGTCTCGATCTGGCCGAGCCTGCTCTTCCAGCTGCGGTCGGAGAACATCACCATCGCCGCCCGCAGCCGCGCCGCGGCCTCCAGCGAGTCGTCCGACGTGGCGACCGCGTACGTGCGGTCGCGGAACGTGCGCTGGGGTGCGGGCCGGATCGGGGTACGCGGTTGCGGGTAGTGCGGTCCAGCGCCCTCGATGAAGCCAGTCTCGAGCGCCTCCTGCACCATCAGCGAGGACTCGTCGAAGCGATCGCGCGACTCGTCCATCTCGATGCCGCGGAAGTGCGAGTACTCGCGGCGCGAGAGCCCGCGTCCGAACCCGAGCCGCAGCCGACCGCCCGCCACCTGATCGAGCAGCGCGACCTTCTCGGCCACCCGCAGCGGCTCGTTCCACGGCAGGATGATCGCCGCCGTCCCGACGTCGATCCGTTCGGTACGCCCCGCGATGTAGGCGAGCCACTGGGTGTTGTCGGGGCAGAACGAGTAGTCGTAGAAGTGGTGCTCGACGGCCCACACGACGTCGAAACCGACCTCCTCGGCCAGCAGCGCCAACGCCGTGTCCTCCTCGTAGACCTGCGCGTCGGTGATGCCGTCCCACCCGGCACTCGCGAACAGCGTCTGGATCCCGACGTCCATCGGCACCCCCTCTCGGATCAGGGTTCCCAGCGCGTTGGACTAGCAGACGGGAGCGACGATGCACGTGGCGGACCACGCCCCACGCCCAAGGATGATGGTCGAGGGGGCGACAGTCAGGCGGCGATGTCGCGGCGGTGGGCGATGACCTGGTCGATCATGCCGTAGGCGAGGGCCTCGTGAGGCTCGTACCACCGGTCGCGATCCCAGTCGGTGAGGATCGACTCGATCGGCTGGCTCGTGTGTTCGGAGATCAGCCGGCTCATCCGGTCGCGGAGGCGGATGATGTTCTGCGCCTGGATGTGGATGTCGGCCGCCGAGCCGCTCAACCCGGCGGCCGGCTGGTGCATGAGGATCGAGCTGTTGGGGAGCGCGAAGCGCTTGCCAGCGGTACCGGTGCACAGCAGGAACTGACCCATCGACGCCGCCATCCCGAAGCACACCGTCGCCACGTCGCACGACACGAACTGCATGGTGTCGTAGATCGCCAGACCGGCGGTGACCGAGCCCCCGGGCGAGTTGATGTACAGCCAGATGTCGGCGTCCGCGTCCTGCGCCTCGAGATAGAGGAGTTGGGCGCACAGCGTGTTGGCGATCTCGTCGTCGACGGCCGCGCCGAGCGTGATGATGCGATCCCGCAGGAGGCGTTCCGACATCGTGACGGGGAACTCGGTGGGTGCAACCATATGGTTGCACCTTATCCGATGTGAAGGCCGCGAGTGCAACTGATAGGTTGCACGTGTGGACGACGAGCACGACGCACAGGACATCGACGCCGACATCGACCCGGCAGCCGACGACACGACGTATCGCGTCGAGACCGAGTTCGACGCCGACCCGTCGACGGTGTGGCGGGTGCTCACCGAGCCGAAGTCGATGGGTGAGTGGCTGGGACGTCCGGTCGAGTTCACCCTCGAACCGGGCGCCGAGGGCACGCTCGGCGACGACGACGTCGACGCGGACATCGACCGCGACAGTGACGATGTGGCGACGGTGCTCGTGGTCGAAGAGGTCGACGACGAACGCCGGCTGGTGTTCCGGTGGGCCTCGGCGACCGAGGCGCCGACAGTCGTCGAGCTCGACCTGCGACCGGTGGGCGGACGGACGCGACTGACGATCGTCGAGCGACCGCTGCGCCCCGGTCACGTCGCCGGTGCGACCGCGCGCGCCTGCGTGCTGGCGCTCGCCGCGTGACGTGGGAGCGGCCGCATCCCCCGCGGCGGCGCTCGCCGCATTGGCCGACCCGACTCGGCAACAGATTCTCGAGCTCCTGAGCGAGCACGGGCCGCAGAGTGCGAGCGCTCTCGCGACGCGGTTGCCGATCACGCGTCAGGCGATCGCCAAGCAGCTCCGAATCCTGACCGAGGCCGGGTTGGTGCAGGCCGACCGTGATGGGCGAGAGGTCCTGTTCGACCTCGTGGCCGGTGGCGCCGCCGATGCTGCGTCGTGGTTGGCGGCGACCGCTGACCGATGGCAGCAACGGATCGACCGGCTGCATCGACTCGTCGACGGCTGAACGCACCAGCTCGTCACATCGGGAACGGCACTGCCTCCCATCCGCAACGGCGCCACCGAGGCCGACGCCTAAGCTCGCCCGCCGACCACACCGCGCGCCTTCGAGCGGCGCGAACGCGCAGTTTCGACCGTCACCGACAGGAGATCCATGACCCTGCAGCCGATTGTCTCGCCCGAAGAGTGGGAGGCCGCTCGACAAGAGCTCCTGGTCGAAGAGAAGGCGATCATGAAGAAGCGCGACGCACTCGCCGCGAAGCGTCGGCGGATGCCGTGGATGGCGGTCGACAAGGAGTACCGGTTCGAGGGCCCATGCGGCGCTGCGAGCCTGGCCGACCTGTTCGAGGGTCGTCGACAGCTGATCGTGTACCGGGCGTTCTACGCCCCGGACGTGACGACGTATCCGTCGACGGGTGGCTCGTACCCGATGCGGGCGTGCGACGGCTGCTCGTTCGTCGCCGACCAGGTGGCGCACCCGGCACATCTCAACGCACGGGACACGACGTTGGCGTTCGTGTCGCGTGCCCCCCAGGCCGACATCCGCGGACTCAAAGAGCGTGGGGGGTGGCATCTCATCCCGTGGTACACCCTGACCGACGATTTCGACGCCGACTTCGGCGTCGACCAGATGCACGGGACGAACGCGTTCATCCGCGACGGCGACCGAATCTTCCGCACCTACTTCGTGTCCGACCGTGGCGACGAGCAGATGGGCAACACCTGGAACTACCTCGACATCACCGCGCTCGGACGACAGGAGGAATGGGAGGACTCACCGCAGGGCTACCCGCAGACACCGCCGTACCTGTGGTGGAACTACCACGACGCATACGGCACAACCTTGACCAAAGGGCAGGATCAAGTCAACGCCAGGACATCGGTCCTCGAAGAGCTCGTGAACTCCGACAGGCGACAAACTGCTCTTCCTGATTGCCGACCACCAGGTGTCTGACTACGCGGACGACGTCGACCGCGTGCAATCCGACGCTCGAAGCGGAGATGGCTGACAACGAGGACGGAACAAGAGCGTCCCCGTCGCCTTCTTCAATTATCCCGTCATGCAGGCGGGCAACATCCTGGTTCCCGTCGGCGAGGACCAG
The DNA here is from genome assembly GCA_035557475.1 of Ilumatobacteraceae bacterium. Taxonomy (GTDB): domain Bacteria; phylum Actinomycetota; class Acidimicrobiia; order Acidimicrobiales; family Ilumatobacteraceae; genus JALOLG01. The sequence goes on along the minus strand of DATMDV010000183.1, from coordinate 343 downwards.
CTACCGCACATCGAGATGACGCGGCAGCTGGCGCGGCGCTTCAACCGCGAGTTCGCGGAGATCTTCCCGGAGCCGGACCAGGTAACGCCGCGTGCCCGATCAGGCGCCGGGGCGGGTAGCCAGCTGGCCCGCTAGACAGTACGACTCGCCATCGTCGCCTGGGCGCTGGCGCCGGTTGGCGGCGACGGGAAACTTCTTCGGTATGCGTTGAATAGGACCATGGGGGGTTCACCCGGGCCACAGCGGCGGGACCAGCATTCGCTGGTCGTTCGCCCTGGTGACCCTCCGGAGGTGTTGGGAAGGTTCTTCGACGCTGCGTTTGACGCCGTGTACCCGTACCTGG
>DATMDV010000182.1:0-7608 GCA_035557475.1 Ilumatobacteraceae bacterium | reverse complement strand
GATCGGGCGCCGGAGCAGATCAACTTCTTGAGCGACCTCTTCGGTCCGTATCCGTTCGACTCGACTGGTGCAGTCGCCGACCGCGCCGCTGGCGTCGGCTACGCGCTCGAGGTGCAGACCAAGCCGCACTACTCCGGCAGTTTCACCGCTGGCAACCCCTCCATCAACATCGGCACCCAGCTCCACGAGCTCGCTCATCAGTGGGTGGGCAACAGCGTCACGCTGGAGACCTGGAGCGACATCTGGTTCAACGAGGGATGGGCCAACTGGTCGGAGTGGTACTGGCAGTTCAGCGAGAACGGTGGCGACGACCCGGCCGCGATCTTCGACGAGGTGTATGCCGAGACGCCCAACGAGGACTGGGAGATCGCGCCCGCGGTGCTCGACGGCGATCCCGCCAACCTCTTCTCGTTCTTCCCGACCTACGAACGGGGAGCGCTGACCCTGCAGGGGTACCGCGAGATCGTCGGCGACGACGTCTTCTTCGCGTTCGCCAGGGCGATCCAGCAAGAGTTCCGCCACGGGAACATCTCCACCGCCGAGTTCATCGATTTCGCGTTGGCGAGCTCGGGGCTCACGGGAGACCAGCTCACACTGCTCGCCGACTACTTCCAGCAGTGGCTCTACGGCGAGACCAAGCCGACGATTCTCCCCGAGTCGTTCGGCTAGGCGTCGCTCAGCTGCTCCTGCACCCGCTTCAACGGCGGGACACGCCACACGACTTGCCGACCTGATCGCATGGCCTCGTCGTGTTGCGCGCGAAGGCCCGCGGTCGACACCGAAACGAAGCCGTGCCGATCGCACCAGACCTTCATCGAGGCGCCCAGGTGGTTCAATGGCCACGCGGCGAGTTCGCTCTCCTGTCGCCCCTCGTCCGACACTGCGTCGAGGTGATTCCGACGGCGGCGCAACTGACCGGCCAGTGGGTCGTCGCGAACGTTCCAACGGACGACGGGTCCCTCTGTGTCGGGTCTGAGGCCGGGATGACGGTCGGGGCAGTAGTCGGCTCGGACGACTGCGAGCGGACAACCGCAATCACTACAGCGCACCCGCACCGTCGGCCGATCTCGCGGGCGTGGGCGGGCTGTCACAGCTGTTGAGGTTCCCGCCGGGATCGCGCTCAAACAGTCTCCCCACACGCGGTCGCGCGCCCACCGAGCGCGCCGAATCCGCGTGACGCGCTCGGTGTCTGAACGATCTGCTGAAGTTGGCGTCGCGCTGCGTGGTCGATTTTTGCGTCCGGCGCAGAGCGCGGTCTAGGTTTCGGCAGCGGGCGCGTCGAGTCATCGACGGCAGAAACGGCGGGAGACAATGCGGGCACGGGCGGCACTTCTTGGTCGAGATATGGTCCAGCGCGGCGTGCCAACGCTGGCTCGATCCGGCCGACGATGGCGAGTCCTCGTTCTCGTCGGAGCAGTACTCGGGAGTGTTGCGATGCCCCTCTCGGGCGCGCCCGCGAGTGCAGTGCCGACGAACAAGGTCTTGATCCTCGACGCCACCGTGACAGGCGGTGGGACGTCCGTCGAAGCCGAGGCAGTGCGAGCGCTGGGGCTCGAACCAGAGGTCGTGTCCGCCGCGACGTGGTCGACGTTCACGACGTCGGTGTTCTCGACCTATCGGGCGATCGTGCTCGGCGACCCGACCTGCGGCAACACACCACCTGCGGTGGTCGCGAACACGTCGTTGGTGTGGGGACCTGCCGTGAACGGCAACGTGATCATCGACGGGACCGATCCGGTGTTCCACAAGGCACAAGGCGGACTGCAGTTGTCCCGATCGGCGATCGCGTTCGCCGTGGCGGACGTCAACCGCACGGGGATGTACACGTCGTTGAGCTGCTACTTCCACGACACGGCTCCGACGACTCCGGTGCCCATGCTCGACGGGCTCGCACCAGGCGGATTCAACGTGAGCGGAGTCGGCTGCCACAACGATGCGCACATCGTCGCCGACCATCCAGCACTCGACGGACTCACCGACATCTCGCTGTCGAACTGGAACTGCTCGGTGCACGAGGGCTTCGCCGCGTGGCCTGCGTCGTTCCAGCCGCTCGCCATCGCGGAGGGCGTCGGCAGCTATATCGCGGCCGACGGCACCGTCGGGTTTCCGTACATCCTTGCCCGCAGCGCCAGCCTTGAACTGCCAACAAACCCGCCCAACCAGTCGGGCGGAGGTGTCGCCGACGGACGATTCGTGTACGCGGCACTCGGCGATTCGTACTCTGCGGGCGTCGGTACCCAGCATCAACGCACCGACAAAGCTCAGGACCCGTGCTACCGAAGTGGCACCGCGTATCCGTTCGTGATCGCGAATCGCTTGTTCGAGCTCGAGGACGCCGGCGGGCAGCCGGTCGACTTCACATTCGCCGCGTGCGGCGGCGCCGACATCCGACACGTTCGCAGCAATGGCCAGTTCCAGTGGTCGAGCGCGTGGGCATTGACACCGACACCTGACCGTCCTCAGATCGATTCGGTCCCGGCAAACGCCGATCTCATCACGATCGGCATCGGAGGGAACGATGTTGGGTTCAGCGGGATCGGGTCGTACTGCTTCGCTGTGGCCGACTGCCAGAGCAAGCTGAGTTCGGCCGGACTCGGCATTGACCCGATCGCCAGGCTCGTCGACGCGCTCGAGGACGACCTCGTCGACACGTACATCGCGCTGCGTCTTCGGGCACCGCACGCGACGATCGTCGCGATCGGCTATCCGACACTTCTGTCGAACTACTCGAACGGCAAGAGGTTCAGCTGCGCCACGGGCTACTCACAGATCGAGAAGGACGAGGTCGGATGGATCCAGGGCCTCAACACACGATTGAACGGCGCGATCTCGCGCGCCGCGGCGACCGCAGGCATTCGATTCTTCGATCTTGCTGCTCACGAGAGCGGAGGTGAAAGCCACGGAATGTGTGGAAGTCCGGCGTACATCAACCTGCCCCAGCTGACCGGCGGAGACACCGACAACGCGCTACATCCCACCGCGGCGGGCCATGCCGCGTACGGCCAGGCGATCCTCGACGCGGGCGTCATCGCCTTGCCGCGCAACCCGGATGCGACTGGGACTCGCCCGGCGAGTGTGCAGGGACCACCGCTCAAGATCGAGTTCATCAAAGACGGCGTCGAGTCAAAGCCTGCGGACGGGGATGCGGTCGCAGGGGTGAGCTCCGGGTCGATCGCGAAGTGCCTCTTGGAACGGGCGGCATCCACGTGCGAGTACGGCGTGCGGGTCGTGAACGCCCAGTCGGGTGCCGAGTGGAGGGCGTGGGTGTACTCGGATCCGCAGCTTCTCGCCTCCGGGACGGTCGGGGCCGACGGAACGATCTCCGTGACCCTGCAGGTTCCGAGTACGGCGGGCGGCGGCACGCACACCATCCTCGTCGAGACGACGAGCGCGCTCGGCGAAACGACGATCTTCGTATTGCCCGTGCAGCTCGTCGACTACATCGCGCTGCCGGCTCCGGCTCGTGTGTTGGACACGCGTGTTGGCTCGTCGACGATCGATGGTGCCTTCGCTGGGAGCGGGCCGTTGGCAGCTGGGCAGATCCTCGAGTTGGACGTCGCGGGTCGAGCCGGTGTGCCCGATGATGCGGCGTCGGTGGTGATGAACGTGACTGCGGTCGACGCGCAGGGCTGGGGATTCGCGACCGTGTTCCCGTGCGGGGAGGCGTTGCCGACTGCGTCCAACCTCAACTACGTCGCTGCCCAGACCACACCGAACAGCGTGATCTCACGGGTTGGCGCCAACGGCAAGGTCTGCGTGTACACCTACGCGCCGTCGGAGTTCCTCGTCGACATCACCGGTTTCACGTTGTGACACGGGCCACTCAACCAAACGTGGAACGTGGCAGAGCGAAGCGCGCTGCCGCGTTCGTGTGCTCGATCGGATTGGCGTGTGGCGTCGCGGTCGCGTTCGCGTCGCCCGTCGAGGCGGAGTGGGTCGACACCGGCAGCGCTGGTGAGGTTCGTCAGCTGTATGACGCGGTGTGGCGCCGCGTCGACCCCTCCGTCGGGTGGACGGGTTCGACCGAGAACTGCGATCCAGGATCCGTTGGTCCCGATCTCATCCAACAGAGCATCGAGCGAATCAACGCCTACCGGTCACTGGCGGGCGTCGACGCGTCGGTCCGCGACGACCCCGCGCTTTCAGCGCCAGCACAGGCAGCCGCGATGTTGATGAGCGTGAACTCCGCTCTCAGCCACTCTCCGCCGCCGACTTGGCGTTGTTACTCGGCGCAGGCGGCCACCGGCGCCGCGAGCTCGAACCTGTACCTCGGCCTGAGTGGGGTCGGTGCGATCGATGGCTACATGGTCGATCCAGGGTCGAACAACACGATGGTGGGCCACCGCTGGTGGATCCTGCGTCCGGGGACGCAGCGCATGGGCATCGGCTCGACGAACAACTCGCAGGCCCTGTGGGTGACGACGACCGACCATTCGCAGTGGTCGGTTCGCGACCCGAGGGGCATCATCGCCTGGCCGCCCGCCGGGTACATCCCGACATCACTGGTGCCGCCACGTTGGTCAGTGATGACGCACGGCATCGACATGTCCGCGGCCGAGGTGACGGTGCGCGACGCCGGCGGCAGCGTCGTCCCCACCGTGGTGGAAGCCCGATCGTCCGATCGAATCGTGTTCGTTCCTTCCGACCAGCGAATCGGCGCCCGCCGGCAGCTCACCTCGTCCGGCTCGACTGACTTCAGTGTCGAGGTGCGCACGCCAACGACGACGTACGCCTACGTCGTGCGACTGCTCGACACGACGATCGGGTCGCTGAACTCGCTGACACCACACAGGCTCGTCGACACACGGTCCGATCTCGGGCTGGCCGGGATCATGCCTCACGTCCGGACGTCGATCAACGTCCGGACGCTCGGTGCGTTGCCCGCGACGGCCACCGCCATCGTCGCCAACGTCACGGTCGTCGATCCAGCATCGGCCGGTTTCGTCAGCGTCACTGATTGCGAGTTCCAGAGCGGTACGCCGACGTCGAGCCTGAACTTCGCGCAGGGGGAGACGAGAGCAAACCTCGTCGCCGTGCCGTTGAGCCGTACTGGCGATATCTGTGTGACGTCGACGTCGCGAGCGGATCTCCTTGTCGACATCGCCGGGTACTACTCAGCTCAAGGACAGGGATACGTCCCGCTCACGCCGGCGCGGATTGCCGATACGAGGAACGCGGGCGTGCGGGTCGAACGCGATCAACCGCTGGTAGTGCAGGTCGCCGGGCAGGGCGGCGTCCCGTTCGGCGCGACCAGCGTCACGATGAACGTGACCGCCACCGAACCGGTCGCCACCGGCTTCTTGACCGTCTGGCCCTGCGATTCGCCGCTGCCGGTCGTGTCCAACGTCAACTACGTCGCCAACCAGTCGGTACCCAACCTTGCGACGGTCCGACTCGATCCGTCCGGTCGCGTCTGCATCCACGCCGAAGCCGCAGCCCACGTCATCGTCGACGTCGCCGGCTACACCCACCCCGAGGGCCGGCAGTTCGCGCCGCTCACGCCGGCGCGAATTGCCGACACGAGGAACGCGGGCGTGCGGGTCGAACGCGATCAACCGCTGGTCGTGCAGGTCGCCGGGCAGGGCGGCGTCCCGTTCGGCGCGACCAGCGTCACCATGAACGTGACCGCCACCGAACCGGTCGCCACCGGCTTCTTGACCGTCTGGCCCTGCGATTCGCCGCTGCCGGTCGTGTCCAACGTCAACTACGTCGCCAACCAGTCGGTACCCAACCTCGCGACGGTCCGACTCGATCCGTCCGGTCGCGTCTGCATCCACGCCGAAGCCGCAGCCCACGTCATCGTCGACGTCGCCGGCTACACCCTCGAATGACGTAGGAGCACTCTCATGAAACATTCGTCCGGCGCCCGTTCACCGCGTCACCGCCGCATCGCGGCGATCGCGGTCGTGACCGCCGTTGCGGGATTCCTCATCGCTGCACCCCACGGGCAAGCAGCCGCAGCAGGATCCGATGACGTGCTGTTCGTGCCGACACTCGGCCGCGGCGGGATTCCAGTGAGCGGTGTGAGCGCCGTCGTCGCAACCGTGACCGCGGTCGACCCGTCGGCTGCAGGTTTTCTGACGGTGTTCGAATGCGCGGCCGGCCTGCCGGACACATCGAACTTGAACATCTCGGCCAACGCCGTGCCCAACACGGCCGTGATACCGATCGCATCCGACGGCATGATCTGCGTGTACCGCAGTATGCCGATGCAGGTCATCGTCGACGTCACCGGCTGGATCTCGACCGACGCGGACGCGCACCCGGTCCGCCCGGTTCGATCCCTCGATACCCGATCTGGAGTTGGGACGCGACAGGCGCCCATCGGCCCGGGAGAGCGCGTCCGCCTGCAGGTCGTGGGTGGAACGATCCCGCAACAGGCCTCTGGAGTGATCGCCAACATCACCGCGACCGCCGCAGTCGACGCTGGGTTCCTCACCGTGTTCCCGTGCGACGTCGGCGACCAGGGAACGTCCAACGTCAACTTCCGCGCCGGTGTCGATGTCGCCAACCTCGCCGTGTTGTCGCTCGACGCGGACGGTGCTGTCTGCGTGGAGTCATCGGCTCCGACACACGTGATCATCGACGTGTCGGCGTGGATCGAGCGGTCCGACGCGATCAGCGTCGTCCCGCCGACCCGGCTCGTCGACACGCGACACGGCACCCGGGTCGGAACGGACGCACCGCTCGTCGTTGGGGTTGCCACGGACGGCAACGTCTCGACGATGCTGAACGTCACCTCGACGCGACAGTCAGCAGCCGGGTTCCTGACCGTCTACCCGTGCGACGCCGCGGTTCCGACCACGTCGTCGGTCAACTTCGTTCCCGGTGCCGACTCGGCTGCAGCTGTGCTCGCCAAACCGTCGAGCGACGGGCACGTGTGCATCCAGAGTTCGGCTGAGACGGATGTCGTCGTCGACCTCCAGGCCACGGCAGCCGGCGGGTCTGGAATCCGATCGCTCACCCCTGTTCGGCTCGTCGACACCCGCTCGCCAGCGAACCTTGCGTCGTCAGCGTCCAGCACACGACGGACGATCGGCCAGGCAGACATCCACAACGGCGTGACGCTCAACGACGTCCTCGGCAAGGACACGAGCTTCGGTGTGCTGTCATCCATCCGGCAAGGCAGCATCACCGTCAACCTGTCGTGGCGCGGCGCTGGCAGCGCAACCGAAACCGTGATGCACGCGCGGCACGGGGCGACGACGTTGTGGGAGCACGTCGTGGTGCCGACCGGTCGACCTGAGAGCCAGCTGATCATCCGGGCTTCGGACCCGACCACGGTCTACGCCGTCGAGCTCATCGGAACCTGCGACGTGGGGTGTTCGTGGTACACGACCCAGGGACGCCTGCACGCGTACGACCTGTCGTCGGGAGCCCTGCGGTGGGTCGTGCCGCTCGGCACCACTGACGACTACCGGCGCGTCACCGTTGGAGACGGACTCGTTCTCGTCGGTGACGGTGCGACAGTCCGCGCGATCGATGCTGCCACCGGTGCCGATCGCTGGAACCGGGCGGCGGCCGTCGGCACCAACCAGTTCGGACTCGGGGCGGTCGGACAACACGTGACCGTCAGCGAGGCTCAGATGACGACGGACGGCCGTGTCC
>DATMDV010000181.1:0-2362 GCA_035557475.1 Ilumatobacteraceae bacterium | reverse complement strand
TCCCAGACGACGACCTCCACGTCCGCGAGGTCGTTGAACCGCGCCAGCGTCCGCTGGTCGGGCAGGCTCAGGCGCATGCTCACACGACCCCCCAGGCTATGCCGTCGAGGATGTCGTGCTCGCTGATCAGGACGGTGTCGGTGTCCAGCGGCAACAGCTCGAGCACGCGGTCGAGAACCAACGCCCCGCCCCCGATGACGTCGGCACGACCCGGGTGCATGAACGGCAGCGCGCGGTGATCGGCGACCGACATCTGCACGAGCGAGAGGCAGGCCGACCGGATCACGTCGAAGGTCAAGCGTGCGCCGTGGATCGCGTCGCGGTCGTAGGACGGAAGGTCGAGGGCGTGCGCCGCCACCGTGGTGACCGTGCCAGCGACGCCCACGATCGACGCGACCGGGTCGAGATCGGCCACGGCCGGCGCCAGCACGGCGTCGAGGTGGTTCATGGCACCGGTGACCTCAGCCACCGGCGGCGGATCGCCCCGCAGGAAGCGCTCGGTGAGCCGGACGGAGCCGATGTCGAGGGACGTCGACCACTCGACATCCGCCCCCTCCCCCACGACGAGCTCGGTGGAGCCACCCCCGATGTCGACCACAAGCGCTCGATGCTCGTCGAGTCCGCGCGTGGCGCCCACGAACGAGGCCAACGCCTCCTCCTTGCCCGTGAGCACCTGCGGACGGACCCCGAGGATCGACTCGACGGCGGCCGCGAAGTCGTCGGCATTCTCGGCGTCCCGCGCCGCCGAGGTGGCACAGAACCGGACCCGCTCGGCGCCCAGCATCGTGATCAGCTCGGCGTACTCACGCGTGGCCTGGAGCGTTCGTTCGATCGCCTCCTCGGCGAGCCTCCCGGTGGCGTCGACGCCCTGCCCGAGGCGCACGATGCGCATCTCCCGAACCAGCTCGGAGGACGTGCCGTCGGCGATGTCGGTGACGAGCAGGCGGATCGAGTTGGTGCCACAGTCGATCGCGGCGACCCGGTCTCGGCGAGGCATGCCCAGAGAATAGCGCTGCGGACAGCGGCGTCCATGAGGGTCGAATCAGTCTTGCGTGTTGGGGTCCGCGTCGGCGTCGGCGGCCGCGCGGGCACGATTCTCCGGTTCGTCGTCGAGCATCGTCCGCTCGTCGAATGGATCGTCCCCGGAGAGCACGTGGTCGAGCCGGTCGTGGTCGATCGTGCTCGTCCAGTGGCCCACGAGAACCGTGGCGATGCTGTTGCCGGCGAAGTTGGTGAGCGCTCGTGCCTCGGACATGAATCGGTCGATGCCCACGATGAGACCAACGCCTTCGACGAGGTCCGGCCGGTGCGAAGCGAGTCCGCCCGCCAGTGTGGCGAGGCCGGCTCCCGACACACCCGCCGCGCCCTTGGACGCGATGATCATGAACAGCAGCAGGGAGATCTGCTCGCCGATCGAGAACGGCTCGCCCAGTGCCTCGGCGATGAAGAGCGACGCCATCGTCAGGTAGATGGCCGTGCCGTCAAGGTTGAACGAGTAGCCGGTGGGCACGACGACGCCGACCGTGGTCTGCTGCACGCCGGCGTGCTCCATCTTGGCGATCAGCCGCGGGAGCGCCGTCTCGGACGACGACGTCGACAGGATCAGCAGGAACTCGCGGGCCAGGTAGCGGAACAGGCTGAGGATGTTGACGCCGGCCACCACCCGCAGCAACGTCCCGAGCACGACGAAGACGAACAGCACGCAGGTGAGGTAGAACGCGGTCATCATCAGGGCAAGGCTCTTGAGCGCGTCCCATCCGGTGGCGCCGACCACGGCGGCCATGGCGCCGAAGGCGCCGACCGGGGCGAGCCACATGACCATCGCAAGGATGCGGAACACGAGCCGCTGCAGGTGAGCGACACCGACGAGGATCGGCTGCCCGGCCGAACCCATGGACTGCAGCGCGAACCCGACCAGCAGGGCCACGAAGAGCGTCTGCAGGATCTCCCCTGACGTGAGCGCGGACACGAGCGTGTCCGGGATGATCCCGAGGATGAAGTCCCAGCTGCCCACGGCCTCGCCGGTCTGCTCCTTGCCGGTCTTCGCCAGCTCGTCGGTGAGGTTGAGACCTTCGCCGGGCTTGATGATGTTGCCGACCACCAGGCCGATGGCCAGCGCGAACGTGGACATCGTCAGGAAGTAGCCGAGCGCCAGCCCGCCGACCTTGCCGACCTGCGCCGCGTTGGCGACCGAGCCGACGCCGAGCACGATCGTGCAGAAGATGATCGGCGCGATCATCATCTTGATGATGTTGATGAACAGGTCGCCCAGCGGCTGCAGCTTCACCGCGAAGTCGGGCGCGGCGAACCCGACGGCCACGCCCGCGAAGACGGCCACGATGACCAGGATGTAGAGCCAGTG
>DATMDV010000180.1:0-2148 GCA_035557475.1 Ilumatobacteraceae bacterium | reverse complement strand
GGCGACCGAGCGGCCGTTCTGCTCCGAGACGGTCGCGACCACGATGAAGATGCCATCAGCCGACAGCATCCGGCGGTCGCGGAGGGCGACATCCTCGATGTCGCCAATGTCGACACCGTCGACGAAGATCATTCCTGCCTGCTCCGGCTCGCCCAGTGAAGCGCCGTTCTCATCGATCTCGAGCGGAATACCGTTGTCGGCGCTGAATATCGACTCGGGATCGATGCCGACCGCTTCCGCCAGCTGCCCATGAAGCTTGATTCGCTTGTAGTCACCGTGCACCGGCATCACGTAGCGCGGATCGGTGAGGTTGAGCATCAGCTTCAGCTCCTCGGCGTAGCCGTGGCCGGACGCGTGGATCGGCGCATCGCGGGGCGTGATGACGTCGGCACCGATGTGGTAGAGCCGATCGATCGTGTCGTTGACGGCGCGCTCGTTGCCGGGTACGGGAGTTGCCGAGAAGACCACCGTGTCCCCCTCGCGCAACTTCACATGGGGATGATTTCCGTGTGCCATCCGGCGTAGTGCTGAGAGCGGCTCCCCCTGGCTGCCGGTCGAGACGATGACCAGCTTGTGATCGGGGAAGTCCTCGATCTCTCGCGGCTCGACAAGCATGCCTTCAGGGACGTGGATGTGACCGAGCTGACGGCCGATGTTGACGTTCTTGCGCATCGAGCGTCCGACAAGCGCCACCTTGCGCCCCAGTTTCTCGGCCGCGTCGACAACCTGCTGCACGCGGTGGATGTTCGACGCGAACGAGGTGACGACGATTCGTCCACTGCAGCGCGCGAAGGTCTGCTCCAACTCGGGACCGACCAGCGACTCGGACAGCGACCAGCCTGGGCGATCGGCGTTGGTGGAGTCGCCGCAAAGCAGCAAGACGCCCTTGCGACCCAGCTCGGCAAGGCGAGCTACGTCGGCCGGGATGCCGTCGACGGGCGTCTGATCGAACTTGTAGTCGCCGGTGACGAGGATCGTCCCCAGATCGCAGGTGAGCGCATAGGCGAACGAGTCGGGGATCGAGTGCGCGAGCTTGACCGGCTCGACGGAGAACGGCCCCGCCGACACCTTGTCGCCCGGACGGACGTAGCGGATCGTCATGTCCTTGATCTTGTGCTCGTCGATCTTCGAGCGCGCCATCGCCATCGTCAATGGGCCGCCAAAGATCGGCGGCGACGTACCGAGCTCACGCAAGACGTACGGCAGCGCGCCGATGTGGTCCTCGTGGCCGTGGGTGATGAAGATCGCGTCGATGTCATCCGCACGGTCGCGCAGATAGCTGAAGTCAGGTAGCACGAGGTCGATGCCGAGCTGATCTGGAGCGGGAAAGCGCAAGCCCGTATCCACGACGACGATTCTGCCCTCGTACTCGAGGACCAACATGTTCTTCCCGATCTCGCCCAGCCCGCCGAGTGGCAGGATGCGCAGCTTTCCGGCCAACGGTTGCTAGACCCTCTCCAGCAGACCCTGGGATTCGAGGGTGGACTGGATCTTCGCCCGCTCGGGGGCTGAGGCCTCGACCATCGGCAAACGAACGCCGCCGACGTCGTGACCGAGGATCGAGAGCGCCTCCTTCACACTGATGCAGGGGGGCGCGACGGCCAAGGCCTCGTAGAGCGGCAGCAACCTTTCCTCGATCGCCGCCCGCTCATCCGGCTCGTCGACCATCCGCCGCATCTCACGCCCGACGAGATGGGAGGCGACGAGAATGCCGCCCGTTCCCCCCATGTCAAGGACTGACCCAAGCATGTCGTCGTTTCCGGCGAGCAGGTCGAGCCCGTCGATCGGCTGCACGTCTTCTGTGCGCGCCTGCTTGACCGCGACGATGTTCTCCACCTGGCCCAGCTCAGCTAGCAGGTCATTTGACATGTCGACACCCGTTCGGGCGGGGATGTTGTAGAGCACGACCGGAAGCTCGGTCGCGTTGGCGACTGCACGGAAGTGCGCCACTAGACCCCGGCGGTTGGGACGGTTGTAGTAAGGAGCGACGACCAACACCGCATCGACTCCCGCCTCAGCGGCCCGCTCGGTCATCTCGACGGCATGGCGGGTGTCGTTGGATCCGCTGCCGGCAATGACGGTGGCGTCGGGCGCAGCCGATCGGCTCACCTCCACCCCAATCGTCCATAGGTGCGCTTTCTCGTCATC
>DATMDV010000179.1:0-3957 GCA_035557475.1 Ilumatobacteraceae bacterium | reverse complement strand
GGAGTCGATCCGCGGCACGATCTACCTGTTCAAGAACAACACCGACTCGGCGGGCAACTCCTACGGCTGTCACGAGAACTACCTCACCAGCCGGCGTGACGACCTCGGCCACTACGCCGAGGTGCTGATCCCGTTCCTCGTGAGCCGCCAGATCTACACCGGTGCCGGCAAGGTGCTCCAGACCGCCCGTGGCGCGAGCTACTCGATCGCCCAGCGCGCCGAGCACATCTGGGAAGGTGTGAGCTCGGCGACTACGCGTAGCAGGCCGATCATCAACACCCGCGACGAGCCGCACGCCGACGCGGAGCGCTACCGCCGTCTGCACGTCATCGTCGGCGATTCGAACATGTGCGAGTACACGACGTTCGTGAAGGTCGGTGCGGCGGCGTGCATGTTGCGGATGCTCGAGGACCACAACGTCGTGCTGCGCGACATGACGCTCGAGAACCCGATCCGGGCGATCCGTGAGATCAGCCACGACATGACCTGCCGGCGTCTCGTGCGCCTCGCCAACGGGCGCGAGGTCAGCGCCCTCGACATCCAGCGCGAGTACCTCGACCGGGCGTTGCGCTACTCCGAGACGCGTGGATTCCCGCCGCTCGAGCAACAGGCGCTCGACATGTGGGAGCACTGCATCACGACGCTCGAGAACGATCCGATGAAGCTCGACCGCGAGGTCGACTGGGTGATCAAGTACAAGCTGATCGAGGCGTTCCGCGAGCGCCACGACCTCGCCCTCGGACACCCCCGCGTGCAGCTGCTCGACCTGCAGTACCACGACGTCGCACGCGACCGCAGCCCGTTCTACAAGCTGCAGAACCGCGGCATGGTCGAACGGGTGTGCACCGACGAAGACATCGAGACGGCGATCGAGACACCGCCCCAGACCACCCGCGCCCGGCTGCGCGGCGAGTTCGTCAAGCGGGCCAAGGAACGCCGCCGCGACTACACGGTCGACTGGGTGCACCTCAAGCTCAACGACCAGGCGCAGCGCACAGTGCTCTGCAAGGACCCCTTCAAGAGCCGCGACGAGCGGGTCGAGAAGCTCATCGAGTCGCTCTGATCTCGCGAGCGACGACCCGTCCGGTACCGTGATCACGGCGTGACTGACACCACCGAGCACGACGACGCCCTCCCCCCGATGATGGACCCCGACGAGTCGTTCGATGATGTGTCCGATGATGCGTCCGCAGTTGCGACGAAGCCTGGGATGTCACGAACGACGCGTGCGTTCGTCGACTGGGTCGTGGTGGTCGGCATCGCGCTGCTCGTCGCGATCCTGGTGCGGACGTTCCTGCTCGCCCACTTCGTCGTCGACGGGACCTCGATGCTCACCACGCTCGACACCGGCGACCGGGTGTTCGTCAACAAGCTGTCGTACCGCCTCCACGACCCCAACCGCGGCGACGTGGTGGTGTTGCACCAGATCGGCGGTTCGTCCGAGCGCGACCTGATCAAGCGCGTGATCGCGTTGCCGGGCGAAGAGATCGAGGTCCAGTCGTGCCAGGTCATCATCGACGGCAGGCGACTCGAGGAGCCGTATCTGGATCCGGCGATCGTGACACCGGGGAACTGTGGCGGCGACTACGGACCGGCGGTGGTGCCGGAAGACTCGGTGTTCGTGATGGGCGACAACCGTGCCGGCTCATCGGACAGCCGCGCCCTCGGACCGATCCACGAATCCGACCTCGTCGGTCGCGCGTTCGTGGTGTTCTGGCCGCGCAGCAATTGGCAGTGGCTATAAAACTCCAAGCTCCGCTCGATAGGCGTCGACCATCACGTCGACGTGGTCGCTGAACACGCCGTCGAGGCCCATCCGCAACGCCGGTCGCAGGATGTGCTCGTGTTGCATGTCCCAGCCGAACGCGGTGCGCTTGAAGCGGTGGAACAACGTGACGAGACCGCCGTTCCAGTCGGAGTGGTGCAGGTTGACGCCGTCGATGCCACGCTCGGCGAGCGTCGCCGCCCGTCGCTCGGGGCCCTCGCGGATGCGCTGTAGCCGGGTCGAGTCGACGAGCTTCACGTCGCCGTCGAGCGGCCGGAGCGGGAGCAGCTCGTCGAACCGCGGATGGCACAGCCACAGCCGCGGGGCGATGTCCGGCGCGCTCTCGTGGACGACGTCGAGCACCGACGGTCCGACGGCATCGTCCTTCAGATCGAGTGACAGCTCGTAGTCGATGCCGCAGCGCTCGAACAGCTCGGCGAGCGTCGGGATGTGCGCCGGCAGCTGATCGCGCCGCAGCTCGCGGATCGAGCGCTTGCGGCGTCGCACCCGCACCACTCCGTCGTGATCGAGGACGGGAACGCCATCGGCGGTCAGCCACACGTCGCTTTCGAGGCCGTTCGCACCGAGACGAAGGGCCAGCGCAAAGGCATCAATCGTGTTCTCCCGGGCATGCGCTCTGGCACCGCGGTGGGCGAACGCGATGGGGTGTTCGAGGAGCGATGGAAGCCGTTGCTGCACGCTGTGTCATCCTGCCAGCCTCCTAGACTGCGCCGCGTGTTCAACATGTCCGGCACCGAGATCGTGGTGATCCTGCTGCTGGCACTCGTCGTGTTGGGGCCCGAGAAGCTCCCCGACGCGATCCGCAAGTTCGGCAAGACCTACGCCGAGTTGAAGAAGATGGGCACCGGATTCCAGCAGGAGTTCAAGTCGGCGATCGACGAACCCATGCGCGAGATGCGTGAGACCGCCGACTTATTGCGCAAGTCGACGGACTTCACGTCGACGACCAAGCCAAACCCCCAGACCGCGCCGAAGCCGGTGTCCGACACCGTCACCGATCGCCCCGCCCGCAACGACGATGTGGCGCCCGCCGATCCCGACGCCGTACCGACCGACGACGTGCCGTTCGCCGCGGATGACGCGGCAACCGTCGACGTGCCGTCCGCCGCCGACGCCGCGCCTGACGAGGATGTCGTCGCCGCCGACGCCGTTCCGACCGTCGACGCGCCATTGATCGATGACGACGTGGCGGTGCCCGAAGGACCATCCGACGGACGAACAGATCGCGGTGGGACCGACGACGCATGATTCGCCCGTGGCGGCGCGGTTCGGCACGACCCGTGGCCAAGACACCCGACGACGCGATGACGCTCACCGAGCACCTCGCGGAGCTGCGCGTCCGGATCATCCGGTCGGCGCTGGCGGTCGTGGTCGGTGCGATCCTGATCCTCGCGTTCTACGACCGCGTCCTCGACTTCATCACACGGCCGTACACGAACCTGTGTAAGCGTCGCGGCCCGGAGTTCTGCGGCCTGTCGGTCAACGAGGAGGGCAAGGTCAGGCTCTTCACCCTCGATCCGCTCGAGGGACTCTCGACCCGGCTCAAGATCGCCACGTATGGCGGCATCATCCTCGCCCTCCCGGTGATCATGTGGCAGGTGTGGCGGTTCATCGTGCCCGCCCTCCATGCCAAGGAGAAGCGCTACGCGATCCCATTCGTCGTGTCGTCGGTGCTGCTGTTCCTGCTCGGCGGGTTCCTCGCCTACGCGACGCTCGAGCGAGCACTGGAGTTCCTGATCTCGTGGAGCGGTGAGGACGTCGAGCAGGCGTTCCAGGTGAGCAGATACGTGCGCCTCGTCGGGTTGATGGTGGCGGCGTTCGGCGTCGGCTTCCTGTTCCCGGTGCTCCTCGTGTTCCTCCAGCTGGTCGGGGTGCTGACACCGAGGACGTTGATCGGCGCCTGGCGATTCGCACTCGTCGGGATCTTCGTGCTGGCCGCGGTCATCACGCCGTCGGGCGACCCGATCTCGCTGTTGGCCCTCTCGCTCCCGATGTGTGTGCTGTACTTCTTGTCGATCCTGGTCGGATGGCTGATCCTGCGCCGCCGCAGCAAAGCCGAAGCCGCCAGTTCTTGAGGTATCGGCATCGTGGTCGTGCGCGCTGACCGACCCGAGATCCTGGGCAGGTACGCGTTCCCGCCCGACCGCTTCCAGGTCGAGGCGTTCGACGCC
>DATMDV010000178.1:0-10714 GCA_035557475.1 Ilumatobacteraceae bacterium | reverse complement strand
ATGTGGGCGCCGCTCCCGGACGAATGCGTTGACTTGTACTGGGTCGACGGGTCGGTGTGGGTGTCGGGGCCCGAGACACGATCATTTCGATCCGAGGCCAGGCGTGTTCGACCACCCGCCAACGCCGTTGGTGTTCGATTTCATCCTGGGGTGGCGCCATCGTTCCTTGGCGTGTCTGCGTCGGACCTGCGTGATGTGCGGATTCCGCTCGAGGCGATGTGGGACGACAAGCGGTCACGCGAGCTGGCCGACCGGGTGGGCTGCCGGCAGGAGTACGACGCTCGGGCGGACGAGCTCGAGAACGCGATTCGAGACATGGCGGCGCGGGCGTGGAATCCTGATCCAGTCGCGCTGGAGGTATCGGCCAGGTTGCGTACGCAGAGAACCGCGTCGGTGCGGGACCTCGCACGCGCGACCAGCCTCTCCGAACGCCAGCTGAACCGACGGTGCACGATCGCGTTCGGGTACGGACCAGCATTTCTGGCGCGGATCATGCGCGTCCAGCGCTTCTTGCGGCTCGCCCGCGACCAGACGAGACCGCAGCGCATCGTCGACCTTGCTGTCGCATCCGGCTACGCAGATCAGTCGCATCTGACTCGCGAGGTGCGATCGGTGATGGGGATGACGCCGAAGGACCTCGTCCGGAGTGCGCCGACGTGTCCGATCGGTTCAAGACCGCAACCGGCGGTTGGGGTCAGTCTGGACGGGTGACGCTCGAACCGGTCAAGGCCAGTGGTCGCCTCGCGCGGCCTGGTCTGGTCCTCGGGTTGGTGTGCGGAACCCAGTTCATGGTGGTGCTCGATCTCGTCGTCGTGAACGTCGCCCTGCCGTCGATCCAGAGCGATCTGGGTCTCGGGCAGTCGCAACTGCAATGGATCGTGATCAGCTACGGATTGACACTTGGCGGCTTTCTGTTGCTTGGCGGACGAGCGGCTGATCTTCTGGGGCGTCGTAACGTGCTCATCGCCGGGCTCGTCACGTTCACCGTTGCGTCAGTGGGAGCCGGTGTGTCCGGATCGTTCGCGCAGCTCGTTGTGTCCCGCGCGGTGCAGGGGCTCGGCGCGGCGATGGCCGCGCCGGCGGCTCTTTCGATCCTGACGGGCACATTCGACGAGGGCCGCGCTCGCAACCGCGCACTCGGGATGTTCGGGGGTGTCGCGGGCAGTGCCGCCAGCGTCGGCTTGATCGTGAGCGGTGTCCTCACGGGTGGGCCGGGCTGGCGATGGATCTTCCTGATCAACCTGCCGATCGGAATCGCCCTGGGCGGCTTGGTCGTGATGTTCATTGCGAAGGAGAGGCCGATCGGGCGTGGATCGGCCGATGTGCTCGGCGCGGTCACGGTCACCACCGGGATGTTGGTGATCGTGTACGCGGTCAACAAGAGCGTTGATCATGGCTGGACCTCGCCCGCGACGGTCGGCACCCTGCTGGCCGGCGTTGCGGTGCTCGGTGTGTTCGTCATCGTCGAGCGGCGCACCGCTCGGCCGCTCATACCGCTGTCGATCTTCCGCTTGAGGACGCTCACGACCGCCAACATCGTGGCTGCCCTCGTCATGGGCGCGTTCTTCGGGACGGCATTCCAGACCACGCTGTACATGCAGCAGGTACTGGACTACTCGCCGCTCCGCACCGGCGCCGCCAATCTCATCGGTGCCGCCTGCTCGGTCTTCGTTGCAGGCGCAATCACTTCCCGGGTCGTCGCACGTGTGGGTGCCGCGACGACGATCGTCATCGGACAGGGCTTCGCGCTCGGCGGACTACTTCATCTGTCACGCATTCCGGTAGAGGCCGCGTACTGGAGCGACCTGTTCCCCGCGTTCGTCGCACTTGGAATCGGCATCGGCCTGTCCGGGGTGGCCATCCAGGTCGCCGCATTCGTCGGTGTCGAGGACAAGTCTTCCGGACTTGTCGGCGGAATGATCTCCACCGCCCAGGAGGCGGGCGCCGCGCTCGGACTCGCGATCATCGCGACCGCTGCGATCGCCAGGTCCGCAGAGGTCGAGGGCGCGGCCCGCAGCGGACCCGCGGTTGGCGCCGTCGCGCTGACCGAAGGCTTTCAACGTGGCGCGCTCGTGGCCGCGATGCTCAGCATCGTCGCCGCACTCGCCAGCGGTGTGCTGATGGGACGGGCCGAACGGACCGCCGACATTGTGGACGACCCGACACCGCAGCCTGCGCTGAGCGCGACCTGACACTCCAAACAATCGCGCTACCGCGAGTCGACGACAAGGAGAACGAAGATGGCAGATCCGCAACCGACAACGACACTGAGCCGTTTCAGCACCGACGCCGCCGCGCCGACACCGTGGGCGCAGGGACGCAGCGAGCTGCGCGACGCTGAGGTGTACTGGCTGTCAACCGAGCGTCCCGATGGCCGCCCACACGTCACGCCGCTGTTGGCTGTCTGGCTGGACGGCGCGGTGTACTTCTGCACCGGTGCCGACGAACGCAAGGCCAAGAACCTCGCGCACAACCAGAGTTGTGTCCTCACGACAGGACGCAACAGCCTCGATGGTCTCGACGTCGTCGTGGAAGGTCAGGCGAGCGTCGTGAGCGACAGCGACGAGCTGCGACACGTTGCCGACACCTACGAATCGAAGTACGGCGCGCACTTCACGGCACCGGAGGGCACCTGGTTCGGTCTCGGTGACACCATCCGGGGCGGTGACGCACTCGTCTACCGCGTCGCGCCGTCGACGGTGTTCGGCTTCCACAAGGGCACGCCATTCAGTCAAACCAGGTGGCGGTTCACCGCCCTCGACCCCTTCGGGCCGGGTTGATGTGGCGATCACGACTCGAGCGGATGAGGGGAATCGAACCCCCGTATTCAGCTTGGGAAGCTGATGTTCTGCCATTGAACTACATCCGCGAAGGAGCGCCAGACTAGCGGTTTCACTAGGGTGCGCTGCCGTGATCGAGCCGTGATCCTGTCGGACCGCACGATGCGCGAACAGCTCGCCGCAGGGCGGATCGTGATCGATCCGCTCGACGAGTCGCTGATCCAGCCGTCGTCGATCGACGTGCGGATCGCCAACTTGTTCCGTGTCTTTCGCAACCACACGGCGGGCGTCATCGACGTCAAACTCGACCTCTCGGAACTGACCGAGTTGATCGAGATTCCGCTCGACGGCGTGTTCATGTTGCACCCGGGCGAGTTCGTGCTCGGCTCGACGTACGAGCGGATCGCGCTTCCCGACGACCTCGTGGCGCGGATCGAGGGCAAGTCGAGTCTCGGCCGCCTGGGGTTGCTGATCCACTCGACGGCGGGCTTCATCGACGCCGGGTTCGACGGTCACATCACGCTCGAGCTGGCGAACGTGGCGAGCCTCCCGATCACGCTCTACCCGGGGATGAAGATCGGCCAGGTGAGCTTCATGGAGATGACGTCGCCGGCCGACAACCCGTATGGGACCGGCGCCAGCGGTTCGAAGTACCAGGGCCAAAGAGGCCCAACACCGAGCCGCTACTTCGAGAACTTCCGCTAAGGAACCGGATCCTCGACGATCAGCGACGCCAGCGAGGCGTCGACTCGGCGCTCGCCCGCCTCGATCGCGTCGAGCAGGTGGATCGACAGGTCGGCGACCTTGACTTGATCCTCGTCGACGCCAGCTGCCTTGACCCCGTCGTCGAGCATGATGAAGCAGAACGGGCAGGCGGTGGCGACCCGGGTCGCGCCCGTCGACAGCGCTTCGCGGGCGCGCTCGTCGTTGACCTTGGTGCCGACCGACTCCTCCATCCACATCCGCGCCCCGCCGGCACCGCAGCACATGCCCTTGGTGCCGTTGCGTTGCATCTCGACGACCTCGATCCCTTTGATCGAGCCGACGACCTTGCGAGGCGCGAGGTACACGTCGTTGTGGCGACCGAGGTAGCACGAGTCGTGGTAGGTGAGGCGTTCCTCGAGCGTTGCCTGGCTGACATCCAGCCGGCCATCGGCGATCAACTGCTCGAGCAGCTGGGTGTGGTGGACCACCTCGTAGTTCCCACCGAGCTGCGGGTACTCGTTGAGGAGCGTGTTGAAGCAGTGCGGGCATTGCGTGATGATCTTCTTGACGCCCATCGCGTTGAGCATCTCGACGTTGGGCGTGGCGAGCATCTGGAAGAGGTACTCGTTGCCCGACCGCCGCGCCGGATCGCCGGTGCACATCTCGCTCGGCCCGAGGATCGCCACATCGATGCCGGCGCGCGACAGCAACTTCGCCATCGCCCGCGTCACCTTCTTGTTCTTGTCGTCGAAGCTGCCGGCACAGCCCACCCAATAGAGGTACTCGGACTGCAGCGGCTCGCCGGGATCGACAACGCTGACGTTGGCGAGGTCCTTCGCCCAGTCGCCACGCTCGGCCTGGTTGAGCGCCCACGGGTTCGACTGGTTCTCCATCGCCCGGTACGCATTGCCGAGCTCGGCCGGGAAGTTCGACTCCATCAGCGAGAGGTAGCGGCGCATGTCGAGGATCTTGTCGAGGATCTCGATGTTGACCGGGCAGATCTCGTCGCACGCCTTGCAACTCGTGCACGCCCAGATCTCGTCGGCGGTGATTCGTTCGAAGACCGAGTTGGCGCCGATGGTGATGTCGCGGTCGGTGCCGAGCGGCGGGGTCACGACGGGGTTGCCGGTCGCGGCCATCACCTCGCCGACCTTGAGCACGATCTCGCGTGGGTCGAGGGCTTTGCCGGTGGCGTGCGCCGGGCAGACGCTCGTGCAACGACCGCACATCGTGCAGGCGTCGGTGTCGAGCAGTTGCTTCCACGTGAAGTCCTCGACGACGGAGGCGCCGAACGACTCGAGCTCGGTCTCCATCAGGTTCGGCATCGGCTTCATCGCCCCCTTGGGGCGTTCGTGGTCGCGCAGGTACATGTTGAGCGGCGACGTGAACATGTGGCGCAACATCGTGGTGGGCAGGATCACGAGGAAGGCGATGAACGAGACGACGTGGCCGGCCCACCAGACGCGATGCCAGTCCTGCAGGGTGTCGAATGACGCACCGTCGACGAGTTGGCTCAACGGGTATCCGATGAAGCTCCACTCCTCGTAGTCAGGGGTTCCCTCGAGGGCGATGCGGAACATCTCGGCGCCGAAGCCGGTGAGCCCGATGGCGAGGAACGTGCCGAGGATGATGGCGTGCTCGGGTTTGGTCTTGATGCGAATCCGGTACGGCCGTTGCACGTAGCGGCGCACGATCGCCCACAGGACTCCGCCGACGAAGACGACGCCCGCGGCATCGCCGATCAACGCGTACGCCTGGTAGGTGCGGCCGTGAAGGAACTTGAGGTCCTCGGGGAGTTGGTGGTCGACCTCGAGCACGGTCGTGACGCCGAGGAGGATCAGGAACCCGAAGTAGATCATCGAGTGCATCGCGCCAGCGGCGGGATCGCGCAGCAGCGTGCGCATGTACACACCGGCGCGGAAGTCGCCGAAGCGGCGCTTCGCATTCTTGAGCTTGGTGCGGCGCGAGGGTGCCGGTCCGCCGCGTTCCCAGTTCTTCATGCGGTCGGCGAAGCGGAACGCCCCCCAGGCCAACAGCACCGGGATCAGCGTGTAGAACATCACCTGCAGCGGACCGGGCACGTTGACGAAGACGGCGCGTTGGACGTCGTTCTCGTTGTGCCAGTCGGTGACCTGGGGGACTATCCCGGACGCGATGGTGAACACGGCGATGCCGATCCCGAGTCCGATCGCCAACTGGTGCGGCTTGAAGCGCCTCGGCGTACGGGTGTCGCCGGGGTCGGTGCCGGGGGGTGCCGTGTGCGTGCTCATCGCGGCCGTGACGCTAGTTGACGACTCGGCCGTGACTCACGTCCGCTCATGCTCCCAGGCGATGAATCCCGTCGTGGAAGAACGCGGTCGCTGTGAACAACGGCGCTTCGGTGTCGACGATGTCGGCGTAGCCACGCACGGCGCCGAAAGGAGCGTTCCAGTATCCGTCGTCGCCGGGTCGTTCCTCACCCCACGGTCCGACGTAGAGGTACGGGGTCGGGTACCACTCGTCGCCCGGTGAGGCGCCGAGGTTGCAGCGCCGGCCGGGCGCCACTTCGATGTCGGTCGCGAGGTCGAAGTGCTCTGGCCAGACGCGCGCGACACTCGGCGCGCGGACAGTGAGGACGTCGATGGACCTGTCGATCGCCTGGGCTCCGAGGACATACCAGGCGGCGATCATGGCGACTGCCGATGGGTCGACGTCGAGCTCGCGATCCGGGTCGCCGAGCACGGGGCTTTCGTGGCCGACAGAGAATTCGGCATCGAGATCGACACCGATCGCGTCGGCAACGGCAGCGATCGTGGTGCCGAACAGCGGGAGGTAACGCGCCGCCGCACCAGCCGCAGCGATCTGCTCATCGACGAGGTAAGCGCCGGCGCCCACCGTGATCCGCAGCCGCCGGAACGATCCGTCGGACGTGGCGAACGTCGGCGTCCCGAACCCCCCGGCGGTCGGCTCGAGGCTGAACCGACCGGACGCCGCGAAGCGCGCCCTGGCCAGGACGTGCGTGGCGATGCATCGAAGCGTCTCGCGTTGCTCTGGCCAATCGGCCGGGAGCGTCACGGGAGGCGCGGTCGATCAGCCGTAGTACTGGCGGTCGAGGTCGCGGATCCGACTCGACAGAACGCTCAGCAGCTTGATCGCCATGACCGGTACGTCTTCGAGGATCGCCCGGAAGTGGCGCTGATCGATGACGAGCAGGTCGCAATCGGTGTCGCAGACGGCAGTGGCCGTGCGTGGGCCGTGGTCGAGGAGCGACAGCTCGCCGACGACGCCGCCGGGACCGAGCGTGGTGATCTTGCGACCAGCTCGCTTCACGGTCACGTCGCCCGACAGGACGACGAATGCTTCGCGTCCAGTCTGACCTTGATCGACGACGACCGTCCCGGCGGTCATGGTGATCTCGTCGCTCGCCTTGGCGATTCGCTCGAGCTCTTTGCGGGAGCACGAGCTGAAGAGTGGGACGTTGGCGAGGTGGTCGATGTACGCCTTCTTGCTGGCCATGTCGGGGCACCATAGTCGCTCAAGGTGGCGCAGAGTTCAGGCCACCGAGTTGCCCGCACGAGCGACATGACCAGGGCACATCCGACACGAATTGAACGTGTCCCCGCTGCCGCTGACGCGCCGGCCTGGCGAACGCGCCGCACAGCGTGACCGCCCGTCCAGCGGTGTCACGTCGCCCGCCGACGAGCGCGTCGGGCTCGCGCACCGCGTGCGATCGTTCGCGACTCGTCGCCCGTCGCAACGGCGGCGTCGAAGCACCGCGATCGCAGTGCTCCTCACGTCGGCAGCGGTAGGCGCGCTGGCGACAGGCGTTCGAGCAGTAGACCTTCGGACGCCCGGGACGGGCGTATCGATGTGCAGCGCGACCGCAGACCGGACACCACCACAGCGCCACGATTCGGCCCGGGTCGTACGCCCGTGGAGTGCAACGTGATCGCCGTGGAGTCATGCCGCGAAGGTACGCGGCGGGTGTGACAACGAGATGGGGTCGATGGATCCCTCGTGCTGCCGAGTCGGGGTCGCCGCCGAGTGAGGATCCGAGGGCCCGGTGTCGTGGTTGGAGGTGTGCCGCGACCCCGTGTCGTAGGGCGTCGTGTCGCGACGCGTGGTGCAGCGCCATTGAGTCGCGGGCGCCGGTACCGCGGCCATCGACCGCCGAGCCATCTCGACCCCGTTGCGAATCGTCTCACCGGTCGGGTGTGGCGAGGTGGTGTCGTAGCGATTCGTCTCACGGACCGGGTGTGGCGATGTGCGCGACGTAGCGATTCGTCTCACGTCGCGCAGCGCCCGGTCCCGCAGCGCCCGGTCCCGCACCTCACGGCCCCGCCCACTACACGCCCCCGCACCCCGGGCGCGGCGATGGGCGCGGCCTCAACCTGAGACGATTCGGGACGGCGGCGTGGCGGTATGGCGGGTCGGTGAGACGAATCGCAACGGGTGGGTGTGGTGGGTCGGTGAGACGAATCGCAACGGTGGGTGTGGCGGGTCGGGGGGTCGGTGAGACGATTCGTGAGTTGGTCGGGTGGGGCACCCGGGGCCGGGCGGCGCGCATCCGGGCGGCGTACTCGGGCGGGGCCTGGGTGTCCGTCCTTGGCCGACCGCGTCGGGGTGGCGGTCCCGCTGCTGATCGCGGCCAGTTGCCGCACGCGCGCTGCACGCGCCGTTGGCGGGTCGGAAACGCGGGCTCAGGTGCCGGCTTGGCGGGCGACGGCTGCGGCTGCTGCTTCGACGGCGGCGGCGTCGCCGAGGTAGGCGGCCGACGTGACACCGAGTTGATCGTCGAACTCGTACTGGCGGGGGGCGCCGGTCGGGATGTTGACATCGGCGATGTCGGCGTCCGACACGTGCTCGAGGTGCTTGAGCAGCGCTCGCAACGAGTTGCCGTGGGCCGTGATCAAGACGTCCAACCCGGCGAGCAACTGCGGGGCGATGACGTCGTACCAGTACGGAAGCACTCGGGCGACCACGTCGCGCAAGCATTCGGTAGCCGGCAACACATCGGGCGGAAGGCGGCGATAGCGGGGGTCGTTGATCGGGTGCTCCGGGCTGTCGGTCGGCACCGGGGGTGGTGGCACGTCGTAGCTCCGGCGCCACAGGTGCGTCTGCTCGGCACCGTGCAACTCCGTCGTCGCCTTCTTGTCGAGCCCCTGCAGCGCGCCGTAGTGCCGCTCGTTCAGCCGCCAGTGCCGCTGCACCGGCAGCCAGACCTGATCCATCTCCAACAACGCCAAATGGTGCGTCGTCACGGCCCGGGTCTGCACCGACGTGTGCGAGACGTCGAACCGCAGGCCGGCCTCCGACATCGTGCGTCCGGCCGCCGACGCCTCCTTCTCGCCGGTCGGCGTCAACGGGACGTCGTGCCAACCCGTGAAGAGGTTCTCGAGGTTCCACGTCGATTGCCCGTGGCGGAGGATGACGAGCGTCCCGGTCATGCCCGGATGGTACGCGGGTTAGGTTCGTCGCCCATGACGACCGCGGACTACGCCTTCGATCGCTACCTCCGCTACGACGAGCTGACGTCGTGGCTCCATGGCGTGGCTGAAGCCAACCCCGACCTCGTCACGGTCGAGCAGTACGGCACGTCGTACGAGGGCCGGCCGCTGTGGCTCGTCACGATCACCGACCACGCGACCGGCGCCCACGACACGAAGCCCGCGCACTGGGTCGACGCCAGCATCCACGCCGTCGAGCTCACGGCGACCGTGTCGGCGTGCCACCTCATCCGCTACCTCGTCACGGGCCATGCGACCTCCGACCCGACGATCGTCGAAGCGCTCGAGACCCGCACGTTCTACGTCGTCCCGCGCGTCAACCCCGACGGTGCCGAATGGGCCCTCGCCGACCGCCCGAAGTTCCGCCGTTCCAGTGTCCGACCTTGGCCGTGGGCCGACGGCGTCCGCTTGCCGGGGCTCCATGTCGCTGACATCGACGGTGACGGCCGGATCCTCGACATGCGGATCGCCGACGTCGACGGCGCGTGGATGCCACACCCCGACGACGCGCGGTTGATGATCCCGGTTCCCGCCGAAGGACCACCCACCGGCACGAGTCGGTACCGCTTGCTCGTCGAAGGAACTGTCGACGACTACGACAACTTCACGATCCCGAAGCCGCGTCCGCCCGAGGCGCTCGACCTCAATCGCAACTTCCCGGCCGGGTGGGCCCCCGGGGTGACGGGCAGCGGCGATCATCCGCTCAGCGAGCCGGAGATCGACGCCCTTGTCCGAGCCATCGTCGCCCGTCCCAACATCTGCGGCTACAACGCGTACCACACGTCGGGAGGGGTGATCCTGAGGCCCTCGTCGATGGTCGCCGACGCGAAGCTGCCGCGTGGTGACATCTGGGTCTGGACGCAGCTCGCCGAGCGCGGCACCGCGCTGACCGGCTACACGTCGCATTCGATCTTCGAGGACTTCACCTGGGATCCGTCGGACACGATGAGCGGCGCCGCCGACGACTGGGTCTACGAGCACCTCGGCATCTACGGCTGGACCACGGAGTATTGGGACGTCGTCATGGCCGCCACCGGCCACAAGCAATCGACCTACTTCTGGTACCACGGGCCCACCGACGAAGAGGCGCTCGCCGTGCTGCGGTGGTGCGACGAGCACCATCCGGGCGGCCATGTCGACTGGTACCCGTTCGAACATCCGCAGCTGGGACCGGTCGAGCTCGGTGGCTGGGACACGCTCAGTGTCTGGGACAACCCGCCGGTGGGCCTCTTGGGCGCCGAGGTTGCCCCGCACGCCGAGTTCGCCGTGCACCAGGCGCTGTGCTCGCCGCGTCTCGAGATCCGCCGGACCGCGGTGACCCGACTCGGTGGCGACACCTGGCGCGTCGAGGTGGGCCTGGCGAACACCGGCTGGCTCCCGACGGACGTCAGCAAACGGGCCCGCAAGGAGCGCCTCGTCAAGCCGATCGTCGTCGAGCTCACGGGCGACGGGGTCGACGTGCTCGACAAGCCGGCGCGACGTGAGGTCGGTCAACTCGAGGGCCGAGCGGCAACTCGGTTCGCGTACGGCAACGACGGCACCCCGGACAGGGTCCTCGTGACCTGGAGCGTCACGGCCCAAGAAGGCGCGGTCGTGACGATCGTGGCCAAACATGACCGGTCCGGTCAGGTTTCGGTAACGTGTCCACTCGAATGACCGCGACCCTGGACGGCCGAGGTGGCGACCCGCCGTGAATGACCCCGTGAATGACATCGTGTGGCACGACACGGCCGGCGGCCGCGA
>DATMDV010000177.1:0-7386 GCA_035557475.1 Ilumatobacteraceae bacterium | reverse complement strand
ATCCCGGTCCATATCTGTCCGCAACCGGGCGTAGGTTGCCCTGCATGGCAATCGCGCGCTTTCCCTCGTTCGTCCTTGACTGCGACGATCCCGGTCGCCTCGCCGAGTTCTACGGCACGTTGCTCGATTGGAAGGCGAGCTCGGACGAAGGTTGGGGCGAGGTTCGCAACGCAGCAGGTGACCAATGCATCTGCTTCCAACGCGTCGAGCAGTTCCGGCCGCCGCATTGGCCCGGCCAGGACATCCCCCAGCAGATGCACATGGACGTCATGGTCGACGACCTCGATGCTGGAGAACAGGCCGTGCTCGAACTCGGCGCGACCAGGGCAGAACACCAACCGGGCACCACGTTCCGCGTTTTCCTCGATCCCGCCGGTCATCCGTTCTGTCTCTGCGTGTCGTGACGGTGGACTGACGACCGCTCGCAAGCTTGGCCCGTTGATCGCCGCGCAGTGAGCCGATGCGTCCGGGACGTTGTCGCGCCATAGCGGGGTGGCCCTCGGACGAGGGGTTGCGCGGGTGGATTATGATTGCGCGTACGGATGACGTCCGTCTCGAACCCAGCGGGCGAGGAGGTCAAATGTCCGACCAAGCGAATACGCACGGTACGCCGATCAGTTTCATGGGTCTCGCGGTACAGGACGAACACGGCGAAGCCATCGGCTCGGTCAGCGACGTCGTCTACGACGAGTCAACGCAACAACCTCAGTGGCTGGTGGTCAAGCCCGGCAAACTCCGCGCCGAGCATTTCGTACCGGCCGACGGCGCGTTCACGACTGACGAAGGCAACGTTGTGATCGCGTTCACCAAGGAGATCGTGAGCCACGCACCCAAGGCGACAGGCGATCACGTGATCACCCACGAAGTCGATAGCGAACTCCGGCAGTACTACGCGTCCGTGTAGCCGACACGTCGATGTGTCGCGCGGCGCGATCAGCCTCCAACGACGTGACGTCGGAAGCCGGGGAGGTCGCCCTGGCGGCCGATGACGACGAGCCGGTCACCAGGTCTCAGCATCTCGTCCGGCTCGGGCGCGACGAGGGGGACATGGTCACGCAAGATCGCGGCCACCGTCATGCGGGTACGTGAACGGATCTCGAGCTCGGCGATCGTTCTGCCCGCCGCCGGCGACTCCGGTTCGAGAGTGACCCAGTCGATGAGTAGGCCGCCGATGATCGCTTCGATCTCTTCCACGACAGCTGGTTTGAAGTAGGCGCCGGCGAGGATCGCCCCGAGCGTTCGAGCCTGCCCGTCGGTCAACGTCACCGAGGCCAGCGGCTCATCGGCGCCGTCGAGGACGTAGAGGTCTCGGCGCCCAGAGTGATGGATCATCACCGCCAGAGATGCGCCGTTCGAAATGCGCATGTCGTACCGCTTTCCAATCCCCGGCAATGCAACCTCGGTCACGTCATCGACCTCCACGAACGTGCGGCGAGACTCCGGACTTGTCATCGTCAGTGTCCTCTCGTTCGGTCAAGTATGGGCAGTCGAGTGTTGTGCGGTGTCCAAGGCCAGCGCCGCCGCAACGCCGCCTCCGCGTCGGGTACCTCTCAGCGCCCGCGCTCGGGGCAGGCCAGCGGCCCCGCCGTCAGGGGATGAACACCGTGACGCATGCGGATTTCTCGAGCGATCTCGCTGACTCGCCCGATCCTCATGGACCTCGCATCCGGGACCGGCACCGTCGCGACCTCCGAACATCTCAGTCAGGCCCGCCGCACATGGATGAGCACGTTGTGGTCGTGCCAGTGCACCTCGTCGCGATCATCCATGGCCTTCAGGAAGCGCTCGAGGGCATCTTCGAGTTCGTCGGGCTCGTAGAGGGCAAATGTGGAGTAGGCGCGTCCCCTGACGCGCTCGGCCAGTTTCGTTGGTGTCGCTCGGCGCGAGAAGCTGAACGATTTGACGTTCACGGTCCCTAGCCGCTGCACCTTCTGACACAGTGTCGCTTCGTCGTGCAGGCGTGTCTCACGGGATGTGAAGCCGGGGAATGCGCGACCCCAGATCGAGTCGGCGTTCTGATGCGGGGTGCGGGTGTAGATGAACAGGTGACCGTTCGGAGCGAGCACCCGTGCGGCTTCCTGAACGAACCTGTCGAGATCGAAATGGTGTACGGCGTTGAACGTTGTGACGAAATCCACCGAGCTATCCGCTATCGGTAGCCGTTCAGCTTCACAACATGCCACGGAGCGTTCGCCTTGTCGCTGGTCCTGCAGCAGTACGAGGAGCATGTCCTGGCTGAGATCGACTGCGTGTACTGACGCTCGATCGCCGAGGATTTTCGCCAGCAGGGCCGTGTAGCGGCCTGTGCCGGCACCCACATCGACTCCGACCAGCGGTCCGCCGGGGAGACGGTCTCGAATCTGGAACACCGCGTCGTCGTCGGTCTGGCGCAGCGACGTGTAGCGCGATGCGACGTGCGCGAAGTGCCGCTCGGCCAGGTGCTGTTCGGCCGAGGAACCGCGCCGACGCACGCGACGGTTCGCGGTGCGTTCGTCGGTATCACGCATTTCGCGCATCTACTGTCCACACTGTGAAGGACGCTCGGGTTCCAATGCCGGCCGAACGTCGAAGGGGCCGCCGTCGCCGCAAATGGTCGTCATGAGCGTTGACTGGCGGGTGCGAAACGGGTGGTGCCGCACATCGGTCGTGTGCTGAGCAGTTCGTGTCGGGCGGACTCGCGGCACATGGAATTCTTCGATGGCGTGCTCCTGAGGGGATTGGCGAGTTCGGGGCGACGGGTAGGGCCTCGTATGTGGATGGCAACGCCGCCCCGAACTCTGAGAACTCGAATTCTTCTCGTCCTCGGTAACGGCCCCGGCTCGTTTGTGTTGTGGTTCTGTGGAGATCCCCGGCTGGCGCCAGCTTGATTCGACGTTCATCGCGGCATGGTCATCCAAATGGCCGCAGATCCAGCGTGACGACCAATCAATGGGCATGGCACCGCCGTGGCAGCGCCGGCCGCGCTCAGGATTCGGCGGGGATGTCGGCCACGATGCCATCGTCTTGGAGTTGCTGGTTGATGTCGAAGGGGATCGTGAACGGCGTTGTGCCCGTCAGCACGTCGCGAGAGACCCGGATGCTTCCCGCGTGGGCGCCCTGGGCTTGCAGATCGAGCACCCAGACCTGGCCGCGATCAATGACGTTGTCAAATGTTCTCGTCGTGCTGGGCCCGATGATTCCGACTTGCGTATATGAGGAACTGCCGGGTGTGCTGGCGGTGATCGTGAGCCGATAGCTGGTCGGATTCACGATCGTGATGTGCTCGACTCGTCGCGGGCCAGCCAACACAACGACCCCGATCATCAACGCCGCCAACCACGAGATCGCCAGAGCGATCCACTCCTGACGTACGTTCGAGTGGACGAACGCGGTCGGTTTCGTCGCGGTCGACGTCACAAGTGTCCCTTCAGGAGGCACGGCGAAAGAACATTGGCGATTGTCACCGCACAAGCCTCGGGCAGGGCGACATCATCGTCTGGCATCGGGCGTTCGAGGATGGGGCCTCGGAAGGTCTGGTCGCCGGCGTGGGCCCGCGCCGTGACCGAACGCCACCATTCTTCCGGACCGCACCAATCCGACCGGGCTGTACACGCGATGAACGACACCAGCCGCCGTTGGTTGCCGTGACGTGAACGCCGGTTGAGCGAATGTCATCGAACACGCCGTTCCCGCGGACCGTTGGCCGCGTTCGGAGTTGGTCGACCACGAGTACGACTCGCCCCCAAGGCATGATTCCTCCTCTACTGGTCTCGCAGACTGGGCGACGGCACGACACGGAACGGCTCTTCGGTGCCGTGGTCAGTTCCGTTTGCTGCCGACGCTCGCCAGCTTGGTGCTTGGCATTGGAACTCGGTAGCCGCCAACGCTGAAGATGTCTGAAGAGACGGCGCGAGACATCGTGCGTACGCGTCGATCTCCGCGGAGATCGCAACCACCTCGCCGCCCGGCTCGATCTCGTGCGTGGTCGTCGGAGCATGTCTGAACGCGCCCGGTGCCCGTGGACTGATCGATCCGTCGCTAGGCGTTGGGTGCATCGAGTTCGTCGACGACGTCGACGCGGGCGTCGATGCTGCGTGCTCGGTAGGTAGCGCGTCCGATCAAGTGGGCCGAAACCGGCGAGGTCAGGACTTGCAGCGCGGCGGCGAGGATCAGCGAGGTGATGTCGTTGGGGTCATGGAGGTCGATCGCGGCACCGAGCAACACGAGTAACAGGCCGAGCGTCGTGGCTTTCGTCAGTGCGTGCATCCGGGCCAGTGCGTCGTCGAAGCGGACAACGCCGATGCCGGCGAGCAGGATGAGGATGGCGCCGCCCAGCACGATCAGCTCGGCGATCACACGTCGCGCCCTTCGATGTAGCGGGCGACGATTGCGGTGCTGACGAAACCGACGAGCGAGACGATCACGGCAACGGGGACGAACGAACCGTTGCCGGTGCGCATCGCGTAGGTCGCGATCGCCGCGACACCGGTGACGAGCAGTCCGTCGACAGCGATGATCCGATCGGCCAGCGAAGGGCCTCGTCCGAGCCGATACGCGAAGCACCCGGCGGCGCCCAGGAGCACCAGGAGAATTGCGAGAGTCATCGGCGATCCAGCGGTCCGCCGGATCCGCCTGCACCCGATCGGATCGTGGCAATGGCTGCATCGGAGCCGAACGCCTCGATCACGAGCCGCTCGAGATTGCGGATCTCGGCGCGGGCGCCTTCGATGTCGTCGAGGCGGAGCACGTGCACGTAGAACCGCGGCGGCTGGCGTTCAACCTCGATCGCCATCGTGCCCGGGGTCAGCGCGGTCAGGTTGGCCACGATCGTCAGCAGAATGTCCGAGTCGCATGTCAGCGGGACAGCCACGATGCCGGTGCGGATCTGGTCGTCACGGCTCAAGACCGTGCGCGTGATCGCGACGTTCGATTCGATGAGCTTGCGGACGAAGTAGACCGCGAGGCGTGCCACGGCGACCGGGTGGACCGTGTGACGGCCGCGGGGAGCGACCGGGAACATGGTGATCAGCAATGTGGCGACGATCATGCCGCTGGCGATGTTGGCGACGCTGAGCCGCCCCCACAGCGCGGTCCAGACCAGGACCAGCCAACCGCCGAGAACCATTCGCGTCACGCGAGCACCGCCGATGTCATGGTCTGAGGACCGCACGGATGTAGTTGCCTGGGTCGAGAAGGTCGGTGGCGGCGCGTTGGCTGAGCGCCCAGATCGGTGCGCCGGCGAGGCCCATCGCGACCCCGAGGGCGACCAGCACGGTGGTCGGCACCACCATCAACATCGGGCCGCCGAGGGGCCCGACGACGCGAGATCGGACCTCGGGCTCCTCATCGGCCGGGCTCCAGAACACCCCCGACCAGATCTTCATCATCGAGAACAACGTCAGCAGACTGACGAGTATCGCGACCGCGACGATGACATAGGACCTTTGCGTGACACCGGCGTCGACGAGAGCGAGCTTGGCCACGAAACCGGACAACGGGGGAACGCCGGCGAGGCTGAGGGCAGGAATGAGGAACAGCACTGCGACGACCGGCGCGGTTCTCACCATCCCACCGAGCCGGTTCAGCCGGCCCGAGCCGCCGACGTGTTCGATCAGGCCGCCGGCAAGGAACATCGATGTCTTTGCCACGATGTGATGCACGGTGTAGAACACCGCGGCCGCCAAGCCAGCGACCGTGAACAGGCCGAGCCCCATCATCATGAAGCCGATGTGGCTCACGATGTTGAACGACAAGATGCGTTTCACGTCGCCCTGCGCGATCGCGCCGAGAACCCCCACCACCATCGTCAGCCCAGCAGCGACGAGGATCAGCGTGGCCGATCGTGAGTCGGGAGTGAACAGCAATGTCTGGGTGCGCACGATCGCGTACACACCGACCTTGGTGAGCAGTCCGGCGAACACCGCGGTGACCGGCGACGGAGCGGTCGGGTAGGCGTCAGGGAGCCAGAAGAACAGCGGGAAAATCGCCGCTTTGATGCCGAACACGACGAGCAGCAAGACGGAGAACGCGGACCGGACGCCTTCGGGCAATTCCGTCATACGACCGGCCAGATCGGCCATGTTGACGGTGCCGGTGGCGGCATAGATCAACGCCAACGTCGTGACGAACAGCGCCGACGCCAACAGGCTGATCACCACGTACGTCATCCCGGAGCGGATCTGGTCGGCGCGCCCGCCAAGTGTCATCAGCACGTAGCTCGCCGTCAGCATCATCTCGAAAGCGACGAACAGATTGAACATGTCGCCAGTCAGGAACGACAACGAAACCCCGGCCGCCAGCACGAGATAGACGGACTGGAATCCGACGTGATGGCGTTCAGCGCCCGGCTGGCCGATCGCGTACACGAGGACCGCCAGCAGCATCATCGAGGCGACCACAAGCATCATCGCCGAGAAGCGATCGGCGACCAATGTGACGCCGAGCGGTGCCGGCCACCCGCCCGCTTGGACAGCAGTCACACCGTCGCGGTCGACGCGCACCAGGAGCACGATCGAGATCACCGTCATCGCCACCAGAACACTGATGCTGATCGCGCGCTGCGCGGCACGCGACCGGCCGGCCACGATCGACAGTGCGGCCCCGACGATCGGGAGCACGATCGGGAGCGTGAGAAGGGCGTTCATCGTCGCTCCCTCACAGCCTCGTCGTGGATTTCCCGTTCGTCGGCGACCTCCTTGTCGGCGATACCGCCACGCCCGATCAGCCGGTCCTCGAGGTCATCTTGGACGACGTCGTCATGGGTCAACACCCAGCTGCGATACGCCATCGCCAACAAGAACGTGGTCACGCCGAACGAGATCACGATCGCGGTCAAGGCGAACGCCTGCGGGAGCGGATCGCTGAACGTCGAGGGGTCACCCTTCCCTACGATCGGTGGGACGCCGCGACGATGGCTCGCCATCATCAACACGTTCGCCCCGTGGCTCAGGATCGCCAGCCCGATGATGACCCGCGTCAAGGCCCGCTGCAGTAACAGGTACGTGCCAATCGCGAACAGGGCTGCGGCGGTCGCCGCGAGTGTGACACTCATGCCGTCGCACCCACCGTGTTGTCGTCTGGATCGTTGTCCGGGTCGTCGGCCGGTTGGTCGCCGAACGCCTCGAAGATCATGAACACGAGCCCGACGACGGCGACGTAGACACCGATGTCGAGCACCAACGCGCTGGTTGTCTTGATCGTGCCGAGAACCGGCGCGTCGACCGTCCATGTGGCGCTGGACGCCGCCGGATCGCCGAGCACGATCGGCGCGAGGGCGACGAGACCGGCGATCAGAAGGCCCGCGCCGAGGATCGTCCAGGGCCTGAGTCGGGTCAGCGCTCGCACCTCATCGATCCCGCCAGCGACGAAACGAAGTGCGATCGCGACTCCTGCCACGAGCCCGCCGAC
>DATMDV010000176.1:0-4549 GCA_035557475.1 Ilumatobacteraceae bacterium | reverse complement strand
CGACGGTGCCGGTCCTTTTGATCAAGTACCAGCGCGCCGCGGTGCCGATGCGCGACCGGCCGACGTTGCGTCTGGCGCTCGAGGGGCTTCACTTCATCCGACGCACTCCCGTCGTCCTGGCGGCGATCTCGCTCGACTTGTTCGCGGTGCTGTTCGGCGGCGCTGTGGCCCTGATCCCCGCGGTCGCCGAGGACGGTCTCGGCGTCGGTGACGTCGCGTACGGGTGGCTGCGCGCCGCGCCCGGGATCGGCGCCGGCCTGATGGCCATCGTGCTGGCCGTGTGGCCCGTCAGGCGGCGCGTCGGGCCGACGTTGCTGGTGGTGGTCGCGATGTTCGGGTTCGGCACGATCGTGTTCGGCATCACCCGCAACTACGCGGTCGCGTTCGCGGCGCTCGTCGTCCTGTCCGGCGCCGACATGATCTCGATGTACATCCGCGGTTCGCTCGTTCCACTCGTGACGCCCGACGACCAACTCGGCCGCGTGACCTCTGTCGAGGGCGTGTTCATCGGCGCCTCCAACGAGCTCGGCGCGTTCGAGAGCGGTGTCGCGGCGAGCGCGTTCGGCGTGCCGTTCGCCATCGCCGCCGGTGGCGTGGCGACGGTGGTCATCGCCGCCGCCTACTTCGTGTTGTTCCCGTCGTTGCGTCGGATCGACACGTTCGAAGAGCTCGAACAGCCGGCGCAGACGGTCGGGTCAGGTGGCTAGGCCCGGATATGATTCACTTCCGGCGGGGCGGGGCCGATCGAGACAAGGAGCACCGAACACATGAAGGAAATGGTCGAGGAGTTCAAGGCGTTCATCAACAAGGGCAATGTCGTCACGATCGCCGTCGGCTTGATCATGGCGCTCTACTTCCAGAAGATCGTCGAGTCCTTGCTCGACGGCGTGATCAACCCGATCATCGCCGCCATCTTCGGCGAGAGCAGTTTCCAGGACATCGGCTTCGACATCGGTGACGCACGCATCAGCATCGGGCTCGTGATCGACGCCGCGATCAGCTTCGTCGTGGTGGCGTTCATCCTGTTCCTGATCGTCAGGGCGTACAACAAGTGGCGGGGTCCGGACGAGCCGGGTGGCCCGACCGAGATCGAGCTGCTCACCGAGATCCGCGACTCGCTCCGCACCCGCTGACCGAAACCATCCGGAGAACCCCTGATTCGGTGCCCTGATTCCGGGCCCGCGCCCGCCGTCAGCGCGGGATCAGGTTCAATGGCCCGATGCGCCGCCGCCACGGGATCCTGCTCTTGGCGATCGCCCTCGCCGCCTGCGGCGACGTCGAGGGTGCCGCACCGCCCGCTTCGAGGGGCACGGTGGCGGGTGTCGGCGTGCTGCCCGACGCGTTGAGCAAACCAGCGGTCGCGCTCGACGTGCCGACCACCACATCTTCGACCGTCCCCCGCCCGACCGTCACCGTCGACCGGGCCGAGTTGCTGCCGATCGGTCAGCGCATCGAGGGCAACCGCTTGATCATGATCGGCGACTCGATCCTGGCGTCGACGTCGCGCCGCTACACGGGCGAGATGTGTCTGGGATTGGTTCCGCTCGATTGGGCGGTCGAGGTCGACGCCGAGAAGAGCCGGTTCATCGACTTCGGGACGCGGGTGTTGAACGCCCGGCTCGATCCAGCGGGCGGCGTCGACTGGGATGCGGCGGCCGTCTTCCTCGGCACCAACTACGGCGGCGACATCGAGGTGTACACGCGCGAGCTCGATCAGATCCTCGGGCGCCTGGCACCGCGGCCGACGTTGCTGTACACGGTCACCGAGTTCAAGCCGAACCGGGCCGAGGTGAACGAGGCGATCAGGAGCATGCTGGCGTACTACCCCAACGTGCAGATCATCGACTGGGCGCAGATCACAGCGGACGACCCGAGCCTGCTCGGCGCCGACGGGTACCACCCAAGCCCGGCTGGGATCTCGCGACTCGTGCTCGAGACCGCGATCGCCCTTGGCGGAGCGCCGACCGGCGAAGGCGGTGACTGTCTGAGCAGCCGGTACACCGACGATTCGGCGGGCACCGCCCCGGGTTCCGGCGGGGGGCGGTCCACCACGACGGTCGGCGGAACCCGTCCGCGCGTCACGACGACCACCACGACCGCGGCCGTCGGGCCGACCACCGTCCCACAGGGCACCTCGACCACCACCGGCCCGGCGCCGACGACCACCGCAACGGTGCCGCCCACGAGTGCCGTCACGACGTTGCCGGTCACGACGCCCACGCTGCCGGTGACCACGCCGACGACGACTCCCCCGGTGAACACCGAAGACCCCGAACAGGAGCCCTGATCAAGTCGGGCGCCGGCTGAGGCCGGCTGTCATCCTCGAAGGGCGTCGAGCGACGGCACGTTGCGGGCGACCGCGAACGCCACAGCGATGATCGCCAATCCGAACCACGCCGGGATCGTCGCCCGTCGCAGCCATGCCGGCCGACGACCTCCGCAGTCGAGCAGCCACGTCATCCACCCCAGTGCCAACAGGGCGACGATCGGGACGACGAGCGCGTTGTGGCCGAGCGCCTGCCCGAAGTCGCCGTGCAACAGGTGGTGGGCGGCACGCGTGAGGCCGCACCCTGGGCACCACCAGCCGGTGACCGAACGGAACGCGCACCCCGGGAACATGCCGCCCGACGAGGGATCGCGTGCGGCCACATACACCGCCGCAACCGCCGCGCAGCAGCCGGCGACGACGGGCCGGGCGAGTGCGCCGCCGGCGCGTCCCGCCGAACCCGTGCTCGCCGCCATGACGGCGACCGTAGCCTGGTCGGGTGCTACAGGCGCAGGAGCTCTCGGTGGAGGTCGGCGGCCGGCTCGTTGTCGAGTCGGCCAGCTTCACCGTCATGCCCCGCGACAAGGTCGGCATCGTCGGGCGCAACGGCGCCGGCAAGACGAGCCTGTTCCGAGTGCTCGGCGGTGCCGTCGAACCGGCCGCCGGGCGCGTGATCCGCAAGGGTGGGTTCGGCTATCTGCCCCAGGACCCCCGCATCGCGGGCGTCCTCGACGGTCGCACGGCAGTGACGCACGTCTTGTCGGGCCGCAGCATCGACGAACAACTGGAACGGATCGAGAAGCTGCGCCTCGAGATGGAGGAGCGACCCGACGAGCGCAACGTCGAGCGGTACTCGCGTGCCGAGGAGACGTTCCGCATGGGCGGCGGCTACGCGGCCGAGAGCGAGGCGCGATCGATGGCGGCCGGGCTCGGGATCGACGAGGACCGCATCGATCTCCCGATCGGTGTGCTGTCCGGCGGCGAGCGGCGGCGGGTCGAGCTGTCGCGGATCCTGTTCGCCGGCAGCGACGTGCTCTGCCTCGACGAGCCGACGAACCACCTCGACGTCGACGCCAAGGAGTGGCTGATGGGGTTCCTGCGGCAGTACCGCGGGGCGCTGCTCGTGATCAGCCACGACCTCGAACTGCTCGACGAGGCCATCACGCGCGTGTTGCACCTCGATCGCCCGACCGAGGATGCCGTCGGCCACGTCACCGAGTACAAGGGCACCTACAGCCAGTACCGCACGGCGCGGGCCGAGGACGAGCGCCGGCTCGCCAAGAAGGCGGCGTTGCAGACCAGGGAGATCGCCCGGCTGCAGACATTCGTCGACCGCTTCGGCGCCAAGGCGTCGAAGGCGTCCCTCGCCCACAGCATGGAGAAGCGCATCGCCCGCCTCGAAACCGATCGAGTGCGCGAGAAGCGGGGCGACAAGCAGATGGCGGTGCGTTTCCCCGATCCGCCGACGCCCGGTCAGACGGTGGTGCGGGCGCACGGGTTGTGCAAGGGCTACGGCGGACCACCGGTGTTCGAGGACGTCGACTTCGACCTCGGTCGCGGCGAGCGTCTGCTCGTGCTCGGCCTCAACGGCGCCGGCAAGACCAGCCTGCTGCGCATCCTGGCCGGCGAGACCACCGCCGATCTCGGCTTCTTCGACTACGGACACAACGTCACGGTCGGGTACTACGCGCAGGAGCACGACAACCTGCGCGTCGACGAGTCCTTGCTCGAGAACATCCGCGCCGAGGTGCCACCGGGCGTGGTGCTGACCGAGACCCAGTTGCGTGGGTTGCTCGGGATGATGGGTCTCACGGGCGAGAAGGTGTTCCAGGAGTCGGGCACGCTGTCGGGCGGCGAGAAGACCAAGCTCGCGCTGGCGATGCTGATGGTCGGCCGCAACAACCTGCTGCTGCTCGACGAGCCGACGAACAACCTCGACCCCGGGTCGCGCCAGGCCGTCGCCGACTCGCTCGGGTCGTGGAAGGGCTCGATCATCTTCGTCAGCCACGACACCGAGTTCGTCGAGCAACTCGCCCCGACCAAGGTGCTTCTAATGCCCGACGGCGACGTCGACTACTTCTCCGACGACTGGCTCGACCTCGTCAGCCTCGCCTAAGCCCCATCTCGTGGAGTTTCGGCGTCGTAGGGACGCCGAAACTTCACGAGATCAGGTCAGGACAGGTCAGGTGAGGGAGACGGGGGTGACGGACGAGGCCGCCGCTTCGGTCTTGACCTGCTCGAAGAAGTCGTTGCCCTTGTCGTCGACGACGATGAAGGCCGGGA
>DATMDV010000175.1:0-2464 GCA_035557475.1 Ilumatobacteraceae bacterium | reverse complement strand
GTTCGTCGCCGGCTTCGGACCGATCATCCGCGAGGCCGATACGGCCCAGGCCTTCTGGCGCGACGGCCTCGGCATCGCGTTCGAGGAGGCGGCGCCCGGCTACTTCACCAACGACGACCTCGACGGCGTGAAGGCCTTCGCCATGTGGCCGCTCACGCAGGCCGCCGAGGCCACGTTCGGCTCGGCGGAGTGGCCGGCAGACGTCCCGACGCCGCAGGCGTGGATCGAGCTCGACGTCGAGTCTGCCGAGGCCGTCGGCGCGGCCGTCGCCGAGATGCAGGCCGGCGGCCACCGCCTGCTGCGCGAGGCCCACGAGGAGCCGTGGGGCCAGACGACGTCGCGGCTGCTGTCGCCCGAAGGCCTGCTCGTCGGCATCACGTTCACGCCGTGGATGCACGAGCACGACCATCCCCACGACGGCGACTGAAACTCGGAGGCTTTGCCCGGACCGATAACCAACGGCCACGTTCGTCCCGAATCGAGCCTCTAGGTCCTGCGAATTTGCCCGGAACGGGCACGCGCAGCCATCCAAACGGCGAGGTCGAGGCGTCGTTGGCCGTTGGTTGCCCAGCGCGGCAACCGGTGAGGAATCAGGCGTCCGAAGCGGCTCGCATGGCGGCTTTGTGGGCTCGCTTCTTGGCCTGATAGTCGGCCAGGGCCTCGGGGGAGTCGACGTCGCCAAGCGTCGGGTGCGCCGGTAGCGCCTCCTCCCAGCCGGGCGGCCGCACGCCGAGCTGCTTGATCAGCACCGCGCTCAGCGAGGCGACCTTCATGTCGCCGAAGCCGGGGAGGGCGGCGATGCGCCGCTGCAGGTCGCGCCCATCGGACGCATCGGTCCAGATCCGGCCCGCGTCGCCGTCGTAGGTCTTGGCGATGTACGTCGCCAGCTCGTGGACGCGGCGACCCATGGCGGCGGGGAAGCGGTGCACGGCCGGCGGGCCCTTGGCGGCTGCCTCGACGACGCCCACGTCCATGGCCGCGAGCGCGGACGTATCCAACGTGCCGAGGCGCTCGAGCAGCACCTTCGGAGCCGAGAATGCCCATTGCACCGGCACCTGCTGGTCGAGCGCAAAGCCGATGATCAACGCCATCGGCTCGCTCACCAACAGCCGATCGGCCTCGTCGTCGCCGGTGAAGTGGAGACGGTCGGTTGCCATGCTCACATCGTACCGCTCAGGCAGGCGGATGGAGGAGGTCGAGATCGGCCATCACGCCGTAGTGGTCGGACGGAGCGACGTCGCCCTGCTCCTTCAGGACCACCGCTGCGGAACGAACGACGATCCGTCCGGGCCACGCGAACGGCGAGCCGACGAAGACATAGTCGATCCGGCGTTGGTGCTCGGGATCCGCGAACGTCGACGTCGCGGACGGCCGCATAAACGGGTTCTCGAACGACCAGGTGTAGCCCGGCGAGCCGTCGCCGGCCAGAGCGAAGGCGTCCAGCCAGTGGGTGCTCCTGCCCTGGAGGCTCTGGAGCCCGGTGAGGAAGCGGATGCTGGCGGCATCGGGCGTGGCGTCGAAGTCGCCGGCCATGACGGGCGGCAGCTCATCGCCGGACGCGAGGTCGGTCAGCCATGCGTCGAGGGCGACGCACTCTTCCTCGCGCTGGATTTCCTGCGTCTGCCACCAGCCGAGCGGGCAGGCCGAGGCGAACCACAGCTGCTCATCACCAATGCTGACGCGCGAGGCGATCGCAACGCCGCCATGCTCGAGCTCCTTGGCCTCGACATCGCCGAGGTCATGGCGCGCGGCAATGGCCATCCCCCACTCGAAGTCGGTCCGTCCGGGTCGCGGGTCGAAGCGCACCCGATAGCCGATCGAGCCGAACTGCTCGGTCGCCTGGTTGTGCTCGTCGTCAATGCCGTCGACTTCTTGGAGGGCGATGACGTCCGGCGCCAACGCACCGATCTCCCGTCGGAGCAGCGCGACACGCTTCGCATATGGTTCGCGGCGTCCCCAGAGGTTGAGCTGCAGGACACGCATACCGGCCCGTGATCGCAACTCACGTGCCGGCGACGGTCTCTTGCGAACCGTCGCCGGCAAGGTAGTGACACCCGCGCGCTAGGATGGCGCCCTTGCCGGTGATCGAACGACGGAGGAACCGATGCGCACGCTGATCAAGGGCGGGACGATCGTCAACGCCGATGCCACCACCACGGCCGACGTGCTCGTCGACGGCGAGACGGTGGCCCTCATCGGTCAGTCGCTCGATGTCACCGCGGACCGGAGGATCGACGCGGACGGCAAGTGGGTCATCCCCGGCGCGATCGACGTGCATACCCACATGGAGCTGCCGTTCGGCGGGACCTTCGCCAAGGACACCTTCGAGACCGGGACCCGCGCGGCGGCCTTCGGCGGCACGACGACGATCATCGACTTCGCCGTTCAGGGCAAGGGCCAGGCGCTGCGCGAGGGCCTCGACGCGTGGCACGCCAAGGCCGAGGGCAAGGCGACGATCGACTAC
>DATMDV010000174.1:0-2502 GCA_035557475.1 Ilumatobacteraceae bacterium | reverse complement strand
CACCTTGGCGATTCTCACGAACGTGTTCCGGAATCCGGCCGAGCGGGCCAAGGCCATCGGCATCTGGAGCGCGAGCAGCGGAATCGCCGTCGCCGCTGGGCCCATCACCGGCGGCTGGTTGCTCGAGCACTTCTGGTGGGGCTCGGTGTTCTTCATCAACATCCCCGTCGTGATCGTGGCCGTCGTCGCCGCCGTCCTCGTCGTGCCAGAGTCCCGCGACGAACACGTGCCGGCACTCGACACGGCCGGTGTGATGCTCTCGATCTCGGCGATCGGCGCGCTCGTGTACACGATCATCGAAGCGCCGGAATGGGGTTGGGCCAGCCCGACAACGTTCGCCGGCTTCGCGATCGCCGCCGCGCTGATCGCCGCGTTCGTGGCGTGGGAGCTGCGGTCCCCCAACCCGATGCTCCCGGTGCGGATCTTCGAGAACCGCCGGTTCTCGGCGGCGAGCGTGTCGATCACGTCCGCGTTCTTCGCGCTGTTCGGCTTCATCTTCCTGATCACCCAGTACTTCCAGTTGGTGCGCGGCTACACGCCCCTGCAGGCCGGGGTCCGCACGCTGCCCGTGGCGGCGTCGATCGCGGTCGCCGCGGTGCTCGCGCCTCGGGTGGTCGATCGATTCGGCACGTCTCGCGTCGTCGCGGCCGGGCTCGGATCGATGGCGATCGCATTCGCCTGGATCTCGACTGCGTCGGCCACGACGCCGTACCTCGAGGTCGTCGGCCAGATGATCGTGCTCGGCGCCGGGCTCGGCCTCACCACCGCTCCGGCCACCGAGTCGATCATGGGATCACTGTCGGCCGACAAGGCGGGCATCGGCTCGGCGGTCAACGACACCACCCGCGAGCTCGGCGGCACGCTCGGTGTCGCCGTGATCGGCAGCGTCTTCAGCTCGGTCTACGCGTCGAGCCTCAGTGGTGGCCAGGTGTTCTCGTCGCTGCCCCAGCAGGCGCAGGACGCGACCGCCGATTCGGTCGGGGCGACGGCGATCGTCGCCGGCCAGCTCGACGGTCCGGCCACGACCGCGTACCTGTCGGAGGTCAGCGACGCGTTCCTCTCGGGGCTCAGCGTGGCGTGTCTCGTGGTCGCCGCGGTCGCGACCGCCGGCGCCTTGTTCGCGCTCCGCGTCCTCCCCGCCCGCGCCGGTTGAACCCGTCTCAACAGTCTTGGGGTGCTCAGCCGTCGTCGGCGAGCTCGACGAGCACGGCACGCATCCGCGAGATCTCGACCTGCTGATCGGATTCGACGTGCTGGGCGAGCTGGAACACCTCCGACTCCTGGCCGCCGGCACCGCCGGTCAGGAGCTCTTCGACCATCTGCACCGCGCCCTCGTGGTGGATGATCATGTACTGGAGGAACAGCTCGTCGAACGCCTCGCCGCGGGCAGCCTCGAGCTGGGCGAGCTGCTCGGTCGTCAGCATCCCGGGCATCGCCGCGTCGTGGGTGGCGTGGTCGGCCGGAGCAACCTCGCCGCGGGCTTCGAGCCAAGACGTCAGCTGGTCGATCTCCTCGATCTGCGAAATGGTCATGCGGTCGGCCATCAGCGACAGATCGTCGCGGCCGGCGCGTTCGCCGACCATCGCCGTCATCACGAGCGCCTGACGGTGGTGAACGATCATCGCCTGCACGAAGCTGACGTCGGCGTCGGTGTGGGTTGGTGAGCCGAGCTCGTCGAGCTCATCGGCCCCCAGCACGCGACTGGTCTCGCCGGGCCCGCCGAGTTGCACGACGCGGGCGGTGTCGTCGGTCTCGTCGTCCGACGACGAGCACGCGCCGGTCATGGCCACGGCAACCGCCGCCACGGCGGCCACGAGGCGCCGGGGCGCGGGTCCGCGTGTCGTGCGGGACTTGCAACGATTGGTCCCATCAAGCACTAGCGAAACGTCGACAATCCCACTAATTTGCCTCATAACGCGCGGTCCGTTTCGTCGCCACGAGCCACGAGGGGGACGGGCCGCCTCCGCCGAAGGGGGATCGATGGCATCGTTGCCGACACACCTGCACCATAAGCGCGCCCGGAGGTTCGGGCGACTCGCCGTCACGGCCGTCGCCGCCGCCACCGGGCTCTTGGTCCCGACGGTGGTGGCCGGACAGGCCGTCGACCCGCGGGTTGGCCTGGCGCCCGGGTACTTCCCGTGGAGCGAGGCGAGCAGCAACATGGAGCTGCTCGACAACGACCCGAGAGTCGCGCCGTTCGACGCCGCGCCGAACAACTTCGGCTTCGTCAACTCCGACCTCGCGTTCAGCGGCACCAATGCCATCGCCGGAAATTTCAACGGCTTCCAGGTCTACGACCTCACCGATCCCGCCGACCCGACGCTGCGATCGTCGTTCGTCTGCCCCGGCGGTCAAGGAGACGTGTCGGTGCACGGAAACCTGCTCTTCATGTCGGTCGAGGAGACGCGCGGTCGGATCGACTGCGGCTCGCAAGGCGCGCCAGGCGGCGTGAACGCCGAACGGTTCCGTGGCGTGCGGATCTTCGACATCACCGACATCGAC
>DATMDV010000173.1:0-11760 GCA_035557475.1 Ilumatobacteraceae bacterium | reverse complement strand
CTGAGCTCTACTTCGACCGGAAGATGAGCGACGTCGAGGGACTGATGTGGCGCCTCGAGAAGGACCCGTACCTCACGTCGACGTTCGGCAACGTGACGATCCTCGAT
Organism: Ilumatobacteraceae bacterium; assembly: GCA_035557475.1. Taxonomy (GTDB): domain Bacteria; phylum Actinomycetota; class Acidimicrobiia; order Acidimicrobiales; family Ilumatobacteraceae; genus JALOLG01. The sequence continues at coordinate 11,653 of DATMDV010000173.1, read as the reverse complement.
CGCAAGCCCGACATCGACGTGCTGCGGCGCCGGTTCGAACGGGCGAGCATCGCGATCCCGCGACTCCGCCAACGTGTGCAGCCGACGCCCGGCAGCGTGTCGCCGCCGACGTGGGTCGAAGACCCGGACTTCTCGATCGAGAACCACGTTCGCCACATCGCGCTCCCCAAGCCCGGCTCGCTCCGCCAGTTGCTCGACCTGGCGAGCCTGATCGTCGCCGATCCGTTCGAACGGACCCGGCCGCTGTGGCAGTTCGTGCTCGTCGACGGGCTCCGGGGCGGCAAGTCGGCGCTCATCCAGAAGATGCACCACACGGTCACCGACGGCGAGCGTGGCGTCCAACTCTCGCTGCAGTACCTCGACTTCGACCGCGACGCGCCCGAGCGTCCGCCCCTCCCTCCACCCGACGCCGACGTAGAGGAGCCGCAGGAGTCATCCGCCGCCGAAGGGGTCCGGGCGTTCATCTCCGGCAGCCTGCGGATGCCGCTCGGCGTCGCCCGCCAGGTTCGTGACCTGCTCGCCGATCCGGCCAGCCTCCCGAACGCCGGTACCGCAGCCGCCAACACGCTGCGCGGCATCGTGTCGCAGCTGGCCGACACCGACAAGGCTCGTTCACCGTTGTGGACGGCGCGGTCGTTGCGCCGCCAGATCGAGGTCACCCGCACCCCGTTCCGCGAGACCAAGGACGCCGCGGCACGCCTCGGCGGCACCATCAACACGGCGTTCATGACGGCCGCCGCCGACGCCGCCTCGAAGTACCACGTCGAGATGGGAAGCCCGACTGAAGCGCTGCGGGCCTCGATGGCCGTCAGCACCCGCACCGAGTCGTCGGGCGGCAACGCCTTCTCGGTGATCCGGATGCTCGTCCCGACCGGCGAGATGCCGATCGCCGAGCGCTTCGCCGCCATCCACGAGGCCACCGCTGTCGCCAAGGATCAGAGCCGGTCGGCCGGACTCGACACGCTCGCCGCGGTCGCCTCGACGCTGCCGACGAGCGTCGTCACCCGGCTCGCCCGCCAGCAGACCCAGACCGTCGACTTCGCCACGTCGAACGTGCGCGGCGCGCCGATGGAGATGTACGTGGCGGGCGCCCAGCTACTCGAGAACTATGCGATCGGCCCGCTCGCAGGCGTGGCGTTCAACGTCACGATGCTGTCGTACCTCGGCAGTCTCGACATGGGCATCAACGTCGACGCCGCGGCGGTCGAGGATCCGGCGTTGCTGAAGCGCTGCCTCGAACGTTCGCTCGCCGAGCTCCTCAAGGTCTGATCAAGAAAATCAGACGGGTTCGACGGGCTTGGCGGTCAGCAGCGTGCGGACGTCGAGCAGCACGTCGGCGACCTCGCCGGACGACATCAACTCACGGGACATGATCTGGCCGAGGGCCTGATCGATGACGCTGAGCGCCTCTCGGATGACCGCATCGCTCGCCCCGAGGGCATCGCTCACACCCACGGCCCGCGGCGCGCCCGCAAAGGGATCGAACTCCGTGGTGAGATCCTGGTCGGTCATCCCGGAACACGGTATCCGCCTTTTCTCGTTCGCGCGCGCACCTACGATGGGCCCTCGTGGAACTCGACGGGAAACACGTGGTCGTCACCGGCGCCGCCCGGGGAATCGGGGCGGCTCTCGCCCGACGATTCCATCAGGCCGGAGCCCAGGTCGTCGTCGCCGATCGCGAGGGGCTCGCCGGCACCGTCGACGAGTTGGCCGGCTCGATCGGCGTCATCGCCGACATCGGCACCGAGGCCGGCAACATCGAACTGATTCGCGCCGCCGAAGAGGCGTTCGGACCGATCGACCTGTTCTTCGCCAACGCGGGTGTCGGCACCGGTGGCGATCCGATGACACCCGACGACGCATGGAACACCGCGTTCGACATCAACGTCCACGCCCATCGCTGGGCGGCTCGCCACCTCCTGCCGGGGTGGCTCGCCCGCGGCGAGGGCTACTTCTGCTCCACCGCCTCGGCGGCGGGGTTGCTGGCACAGATCGGATCGGCGCCCTACAGCCTGACCAAGCACGCGGCCGTCGCGTTCGCCGAGTGGATGAGCATCACCTATGGCGATCAGGGCGTTCGAGTCAGCTGCCTGTGCCCGCAAGGGGTCAACACGGCGATGCTCAACGGCAGCGACGCCGACCCCAACGGTCTGGCCTCGAACCTCGGCGGCAACGTGGTGCGCCTCGCCGGCGTCGTGCTCGAGCCCGACGACGTCGCGACCGTCGTCCACGAGGCGATCCGGGCCGAGCAATTCCTGATCCTGCCCCACCCGGAGGTCGCCGAGTACATGCGCCGCAAGGCTGCCGATCCCGACCGCTGGCTGGCCGGCATGCGCAAGCTGCAGCGCCGGGTGCTCGGTGACTGACGCAGCGATGACCACCCTGGTACATGACTGATCCGGCGCTGCTGCACCGCCTCGGCCTGCGGGCCGGCGAAGCGATCCGCTTCCGCCGTGGTGAGCACGGACGTTGGATCGTCGGACGAGTGTCCGGCATCGCTGCCGACGGCAGCATCACCCTGCACGACCCCGACGGCTCGGCCCGGTCGCTGCGCCCCGAACGCGTCGAGGTCCGCCGGCCCGGGGCCAAAGGTCGCCTCCACTGGCAACTCGTGAGCGAAGTCGCCACCACCTGGGAACAACTCGAACTGTTCTAAACCCCTGGTTCTGTCTGCTTCAGACTGCCTGTCGGCGCGCCTGAAGCAGACAGAACGGGGGTTGGGGGGTCAGCGGCCGCCGGAGCAGTTGACGATCGCGCCGTTCACGTAGCCCGCTTCGTCGGAGGCGAGCCACATGATCGTCGCCGCGACCTCGTCGGCGGTGCCGACGCGGCGCATCGGGACGGTCGCCGACAGGCGCTTGGCGCGGTCCGGCTCGCCCGACAAGGCGTGGATCTCGGTGTCGATCAGGCCGGGACGAACGGCGTTGACGCGGATGCCCTCACCGCCGACCTCCTTGGCGAGGCCGATCGTGAGCGTGTCGATCGCACCCTTGCTGGCGGCGTAGTCGATGTATTCGTCGGGGCTACCGAGATACGAGGCGGCCGACGAGACGTTGACGATCGAACCGCCCTGCCCGCCGTGCCGGGTCGACATCCGCAACACGGCCTCGCGGGCGCACAGGAACGCACCGATGACGTTGACGTCGAACACCTCCCGCAGCCGGCCGTAGGGATAGCTGTCGAGCCGGGCCTGGGGATGCAGGATCCCGGCGTTGTTCACGAGCACCGTCAGCTGACCGAGCTCGGCCGCGGTCGTTTCGAACATCCGCTGCACGTCGTCTTCGACGGCGACGTCGCCCTGCACTGCAATCGCCTGTACGCCCGCCGCCCGGCAGTCGCCGACGACCGCTTCGGCAGCTTCGGCACTGTTGACGTAGTTGACCGCCACGCCAATGCCCCTGGCCGCTGCCAGGCGAGCGGTCGCGGCGCCGATCCCGCGGCTCGCTCCGGTGATGAGGGCGACGCCGGCCATCTGCCGATTGTTGCATCCGGCGACGTGTCTGCCCGGAACGGCTGTTCTCGACGATTCGGAGCAGACAGTTCGGGATAGGTTCGAGGGGTGGACCACACCAAGATCGCCGAGCGATTGCTCGACGGACGTACGTCGGCCGGGGCACCAGTCGTGTCGCCGGACGGCTCACGGATCGCGTTCGTCGTGGCGTCAGTCGACCTCAAGAAAAACGTCACCAACTCACGGGTCTGGCTCGACGGCGCACCGATCACCGCCGGCCCCCACGACAGCAGTCCCGAGTGGTCGCCCGACGGCAGGTTCCTCGCGTTCACGTCGAGACGCGGCGAGAAGAAGGGCGACTCGACGTTGCACGTCCTTCCCGTCGCCGGGCCGGGCGAGACGCGAACGTTGTGCACGATGCCCGACGGCCTCGGCGACGTCGCGTGGTCGCCCGACGGCCAGCGCATCGCGTTCACCAGCCGCACGCGCGACGAGCGCTACGAGGCCGAGGACGCCAGCTGGCAGGCACCACGCAAGGTGGAACGCTTCTTCTCACGGCTCAACGGTGAGGACTGGATCTTCGACCGCCCCCAGCACATCTACGTCGTCGCCGCCGACGGCACCGGCACACCACGCAACCTGACGCCGGGCGAGTTCCAGCACACCGACATCGCCTGGACGCCCGACTCGTCGGCGATCGTCACGAGCAGCCAACGCCACGACACCTGGGATCGCGACCTCGCCGCCGATCTGTACATCGTCCCGCTCGATGCCGACGGCGACGGCGAGGTCCGGGCCTTGACGAAGCACACCGGTCAGTACGGATCGCCGTCCGTGTCGCCCGATGGCCGCATGGTCGCGTTCTTGGGCAACGACAACCCGACGACGTATCCGCAGAACTCGAAGGTCGGCGTGATCAACATCGACGGCGGTGAGCACCGGTGGATCAGCACGGGACTCGACCGCACGTTCGCACCGACCGGCGGATACCCGCCCCCCGTCTGGATCGACGACGAGTCGCTGTACGCGCTGGCCGAGGACCGTGGCGACACCCACCTGTACCGCCTCCACATCGACGGCCGCGACCCAGAACAGATCACGGTGGGCGGCATCACGGTCCAGGGCTTCGACGCGGCAGCCGGCACGGTGGCCTACGCGCGAGCCACGGTCGAGCGGCCGGCCGAGATCTACACGCTCGACGGTCCGGTCACCGCGATCACCAAGGCCTTCCTCGGCTGGGAGAAGTTCGCCGCGCCGTGCGCCGACGGCTCCGACGAGGTCGACGCGTGGATCATGCGGCCCGCCGAGTTCGACCCGTCGAAGTCGTACCCGGTACTGCTCAACGTCCACGGTGGGCCGTTCACGCAGTACGGCGAGACGTTCTTCGACGAAGCGCAGATGCAGGCCGCCGCCGGGTTCGTGGTGCTGATGTCGAACCCACGCGGTGGAAGCGGCCGCCACACGGCGTGGGGTCAGGCGATCCTCGGTCCGAAGCACCCGCATGTCCCCGGCACCGGCTGGGGATCGGTCGACGTCGACGACGTGATCGCCGTCCTCGACGCCGCGCTCGACCGCTACCCGTTCTGCGACGCCGAGCGGGTCGGGATGCTCGGCGGCAGCTACGGCGGCTACATGGCGACCGTTCTGGCGGCCCGCCACGGCGACCGCTTCAAGGCGATCTGCTCGGAACGGGCGGTCAACAACTTGTTGACCGAGGAGTGGTCGAGCGACATCGGCACCGTGTTCCGGGTCGAGCACGGACCGAACCCGGTCGAGGATCCCGACGAGTACCTGCGCATGTCGCCGGTGATGTGGGTCCGCGACATCGAGGTGCCGATGCTGATCATCCACTCCGAGGAGGACTACCGCTGCCCGATCAACCAGGCGGAGGAGTTGTGGGTCGCCCTCCGTCTGCTCGGACGCGACGTGACGTTCTACCGCTTCCCCGGCGAGAACCACGAGCTGTCGCGGTCGGGTTCGCCGGTCCACCGCCGGATGCGGGCCGAGATCATCCTCGACTTCTTCGCCGACCGCCTCGGGCGGGACACTGCGTGACGTTCACGGGATCGCGCCGGACGCACCGCACGCGTCGGCGTTCCCATCGTGTTGCACTTGCCTCGGTGCGATCAGCCTCGGTGCGATCGGCTGGAGTCGGATCCGTTCTCGTCGTCGCCTGGCTCGTAGCGGTCGCCGTTCCGGTGTCGGACGCGGCGCCGGACGACGGGCCGAGCGATGCGCGGTCGGTCCGGCATCTCGACCGAGTCGACAGCACGGTCACCGTCGAGATCCTCAACGACTCGGCGACCGACATCGCGGCCACGCGTCGCGCCGTCGAAGTAGCTGGAGCTACGATCGTCGACACTGCACCGAGCGGGGTGATGCTCGCACGGGTGCCCACCGCTACCGCGAGCAGGCTCATCGCTGATCTCGGTGGGCGGGCGCGCCGGCCAGTCCACCTCGACGTGCGCCCCGAGCAGGTCGGCCCGGGCTTCGGGCCCACGGCGGGATCGGAGGTCGGCATCACCAACGCCGACGACTGGCACGCGGCGGCGCTCACCGGGACGGGTGTGCGGGTCGGCGTCATCGACTTCTTCGACGTCAACGCCTACTGGAACATCGCCGAGATGGGCCCTGGACCGGTGCAGAACGTCACGGCCCGCTGCATCTCCGAAGGGCGCGACTGCTCCGGCGAGTTCTTCGACGGGATCGACGGCGGCGGCGACAACCATGGCCCCGCCGTCGTCGAGATCGTCAAGGACATGGCGCCTGACGCCCAGATCTACATCGGGCGCGCGTCCACCGAGAGCGACTACTACGCGTTGGTCGACTGGTTCGCGGCGCAAGGTGTCCGGGTGATCAGCCGGTCACTCGGCAGCCGCTACGACGGCCCCGGTGATGGCCGGGGCGCGCTCGACGGCGTCGCCGACCGCGCCGTCGAGCTGGGAATCACGTGGGTGAACTCGGGTGGCAACAACGCCGTCGACCGCTACTACCGCGCGCCGGTGCGGTTGATCGGCACGTCGGTGGCGTTCGGTGCCGCCGGCACCGACACGTGGCTGCGCTTCAACCGCTGCATCGCGCCGGGCGGTGTGCGGTGGGCCAACGACTGGGACATCCCGCCCGCGCAGCGTACGAACTACGACGTCTTCCTCTACCACTCTCCGATCGCGAACCCGTCGACCGACGACTTGATCGACTCCGGGACCGCCGACCAGACGAGCGGTGCGCCGCCGCTCGAGATCATCCAGGGCAGCGCCTGCCCGGCGCCGGGCAACGCGTTCTTCATGCGGATCGAGCACGTCAGCGGCGATCCGTCGGGCGACGTGATCGAGATCCTCGACTACGGCGACGGGATGGCGAGCCACGTCCAAGCCCAGTTCTCGGCTGCCACGTCGATCGTCGATTCCGTCAACGCGGGCGTGGTCGCGGTTGGCGCAGTCGATCCCCCGGATTCGGGACGGCTCGGCACGTACAGCTCACAGGGGCCGACCAACGACGGGCGAGTGAAGCCCGACATGTCCGCCGTTTCGGGATTCCGCAGCACGACGTTCGGCTTCGACTTCTCCGGAACGAGCGCGGCGGCGCCGGTCGTCGCCGGCGGTGCCGCGCTGATGGTCGGCGCCAACCTCGCGGCCGGCGCGCGTGAGCTCGGTGACCTGCTGCGCAACACGGTCGTCGATCGCGGACCGAGCGGCCCCGACAACTTCTTCGGTACCGGCGAGTTCCGTCTGCCGGCGCCACCCGCGACGACCGTCTCGAACCAACCGTCGAGGTATGTACCGCTCAGCTCGCCGACGCGGATCCTCGACACCCGTCCCTCGGGACCGATCGGACCGCCGCACCTGGTCGGCACGCTGTGGCCGGGCGAGATCCTCGATGTCCCGATCGCCGGTGTTGCCGGCGTTCCGGCGACCGGTGTCACGGCCGTCGCGATCAACCTCACACTTGCCGGCGCGGCCCGCACGGGATACGGCCAGGCACTCCCGACACTCGCCGCGCCCGTCGGGGCGTTTTCGAGCTTCAACCTCGACGCGGCACCGCAAACGCGTCCCAACTTCGCGATCGTCCCGCTCGGCCAGGGCGGCGCGATCAGCATCTACTCGAACACTGGCGGCAACGCGATCGTCGACGTGCTGGGGTACTTCACGGCAGCAGTCGGCGGCCTCGCGACCGACGGTCGGTTCGTGGGTCTCGACACGTCGCAGCGCGTGCTCGACACCCGCCGCGACGGCAGTCGCCAACCGCTGGCGACGGGCACAACAATCAACTTCGGACTGCCGAGCGGCGTGCCCGCGAACCAGATCGAAGCACTCGTCGTCAACATCACCGGCACGTCGACGATCGGCGAGGGTTTCGTGCAGGCGTACCCCGGTGGCAACAGCGTCGACATCTACAAGACGTCGACGCTGAACCTCACGCCGGGGAGCACCGCGGCCAACACGGTCATCGTGCCGGTCACGACGACGGGCGTCAGCCTGTTCGCCGATCTCGGTCCCGGCGGGAGCGCGCACGTGATCGCCGACGTCACGGGCTACATCACGTCGAGCGGCGCCACGCCGTCGACGACTGGGCTGTTCGTTCCCGTCGCGCCTGCCCGCGCCTACGACTCCCGCAACGTCGGGCCGACGATCAACGACGGCGCCCAGCTGGTCGTCTCGGCCAACAGCGCACCCGGCGTGTTCGTTCCGCCGAGCGCGTCGGGCGTGGTGTGGAACTTCACCGCGACCGGGACCACCCGCTACGGCTTCTTGAAGGCGTGGGCGACCGGCGGTGTCGAGCCGCCGACGTCGGCGTTGAACTGGCCGACATCAGGGATGACGGTGGCCAACGCCGGCATCACCCGACCCGGCAGCGCGGCCCAGGTCACACTCAGCCCGACCGACGAGAACGGCGTCACGAACGGCCCGCTCACCCACCTGATCGCCGACGTGTTCGGCTACTTCACCTGAACGGGTCGCTCATCCTTCCGCGACCCATCCGTCGATGAGCTTGCGGGCGATCGAGATGCCGGGCGGGATCATCGGCAGGGCGTCGCGCCGGTACCAGTCGGCTTCGGCGATCTCGGTCGGGTCGCAGGCGATCTCTCCCGACTCATAATCGGCCCGGAACCCGATCATCAGGCTGTGCGGGAACGGCCACGGCTGGCTGCCCTGGTACCGCGGGTTGGCCACGGTCACGCCGACCTCCTCATGGACCTCGCGGATCACCGCCGACTCGAGCGACTCGCCCGGCTCGACGAAGCCGGCCAGGCACGAGAACATCGGCGCGGTCCACTGCACGCCGCGGGCGAGCAGGGCCTCCTGGTCGGGTCCCGGTTCACCACGCGTGACGAGCGTGATCATCGCCGGCGCCAGACGCGGGAACGCCATCAGTGTGCACGACGGACAACGCATCGCGCGTTCGTTGCGGGTGAGCTCGGTCGGCTCCCCGCAACGCCCGCAGAACCGATGGGTGCGCGCCCACTCGACGATCTGCACCGCCCGACCGGCGGCCAGCCACTCGTCCTCCGACGACCGGCCGTGGTACAGGCGCAGATCGAGGGCTGCGCCGTCGCTCGGATCGTCGTCGTGCGGGACGTCGACGGCCCACCACGCCTCGCCGCCGACGATGCCGACGAGGTGCGCGGTCCACTCGGGTGACGCGATCGCCGGCCCGATCCACACCGACGAGCCGATGACGTGCACGTACTGCGCACCTCCGGCGTGGTCGGCCGGCAGCACGACGAGGGGCACGAACGAGGTCACCCCCGATCTCTACCACGTGGTCCCGGAGGGCGGGCAGGCGGTGCCGGGGAGACTGCTAGCCTTTGTACGGACAAGGGGATCCGAAATGCGGTTCAACCAGTACTACCTGGAGTGCCTCTCGCACGCCTCCTACCTGATCGGGGACGAGACGACCGGGCGCGCCGTCGTCGTCGATCCGCAGCGCGACATCCACGAGTACGTGGCCGACGCCGAGGCCGAAGGGCTGACGATCGAGCTCGTGATCGAGACCCACTTCCACGCCGACTTCCTGTCCGGTCACCTCGAGCTGGCGGCCGCGACCGGGGCGACGATCGCCTACTCGGCCGTCGCCGAGCCCGAGTTCGCCCACCGCAAGATCGCCGATGGCGAACGCCACTCGCTCGGTGACGTCAGGCTCGAGTTCCGCCACACGCCCGGCCACACCCCCGAGTCGATGAGCATCGTGGTCTGGGAGCACGCCGGCGACGACACCCCGTACGGCGTGCTGACCGGCGACACGCTGTTCATCGGCGACGTCGGTCGCCCCGACCTGTTGTCGTCGGTCGGCTGCACCCGCGACGAGCTCGCCGACCAGCTGTACGACAGCCTCCGCACGAAGTTGCTCACGCTGCCCGACGAAACCCGCGTCTACCCGGCCCACGGCGCCGGCTCGGCGTGCGGCAAGAACCTGTCGACCGACCTGTGGTCGACGATCGGCGACCAACGGCGCACGAACTACGCGGTCCAGGCCCCCGATCGGGCGACGTTCATCCGCCTCGTCACCGAAGGTCAGCCGCCGGCACCTGGCTACTTCGGGTACGACGCGATGCTCAATCGCCAAGAACGCGAGTTGCTCGACGAAGACACCCCGCCCGCGCCGCTGACGTTCGACGAGATGACGGCTGCCGTCGCGGCCGGGGCAGTTCTCATCGACGGGCGCGATCCCGAGGAGTTCGCCCGCGGCCACATCCGCGGAGCGATCAACATCGGCCTCGCCGGCCGCTACGCCGAGTTCGCCGGGTCGGTCGTGCAGCCCGACGTCGACATCGTGCTGATGGTCGAGCGCGGCGACGAGCTGCAGAGCAAGAACCGCCTCGCCCGCATCGGCTTCGACCGCGTGATCGGGTGCCTCGACGAGCCGTACAAGGTGATGTTCGTCCACCGCGACCAGGTTCAGGTCGCCTCGCGCCTCACGGCCGCAGCGTTCGACGATCGTCATCGCGACGTCGTCAACCTTCAACTCGTCGACGTGCGCAACCCCGGCGAAGTCGCCGACGGCATCATCACGGGCGCGATCCCGATTCCCGTCGGCCAGCTCCCGGCGCGAGTGTCCGAGCTCGACCCACGTCGTCCGACCGTCGTCTACTGCGCCGGTGGGTACCGGTCGTCGGTCGCCGCGAGCGTGCTGCGCCAGCGCGGCTTCGCCGACGTGTCCGACATCATCGGCGGCTACAACGCCTACGCGGAAGCCACGCGAACAGTCTCATGAGCGCCCGGCCGCATCTATTTACTGCGGACCCATCTGACAAGGCCGGGCAGAATTGCTACAGCCGAGATGGCAAGGACCGAATACAAGACGAGCCATCGGAAGCTTCGCTCCACTGCGGTCTCTGTCGTCCATCCGCAGCTCCGGAAGGGACTCAGGACATCGCTGCACGTGTCCACATCCGCCGCGGTGGGAGACTCGGGGTCGGTCACCTCAACCGATGCGAGGTACTTGTCCACTTCGTACTCAAAGAGCCGCAGCGCGGGTTCCTCGATGGCTTCCGGAACAGCTGCGGGGATCGAGGGCGGTTCCGGGGCACCTGCGGTCGGGGCCGATGGCGACGTTGGTCCGACGAATGCCGCCGGGATGAACGCAACGCCAATCCCGAATGCGATGACCGCGGCGCGCAGCGCCCAGGCCCCGCTCGCGACTGCAGCGTTCATCCATTCGACGAAGTTTGATGTGCGCCGAAGTTGCGTCTCCGCCAACGAGGTACTCGGCTCGTACGCGTTGATGGCCGATCGCTGGCGAAGGAATGCGAGATATGCGACTGCCATCGCGATGGCGACGCCAAGGAACACCGCGGAGTACACGCCTCGGAGCGGAAGCGTCCGCCCGGTGACGGAGAAGACCAGCCCCAGCAAAGCTGTATAAGCGCCCATGAGCGCCGCCGCCGCAGCCTGGACGAACTTCGCGGAGTCTCGCGATCGATCGATCGCACCACTGGCGACGTCGGTGATCTTCGTGTGGAAGAGCGTGCGCAGCTCGCGGTCCTGAGCCGCATCAGCGCTCTCGGCCGCGAGCTCGTCTACCAGGTCGGCTTGATCCTGGGCGAGGTTCGCCTTGTGTTGTTCGACGTCTTTCGTTCGGCCCTGGTCGAGAACGGCCTTCGCTTCGGCCAGCTGCGCCTTCACCTTCTCGAGCTCGGCATCGTGGGCGGCATCGGCGTCGGCTTGCGCGGCCGCAACCTCACCCTTGATCTTCTCGACCGCA
>DATMDV010000172.1:0-16913 GCA_035557475.1 Ilumatobacteraceae bacterium | reverse complement strand
GGCCACCTCGCGGGCGAATCCCATCTCATGGGTGACCACGATCATCGTCATGCCCGAACCGGCGAGCTCGCGCATGACGTCGAGCACCTCGGCGATCATCTCGGGGTCGAGGGCCGAGGTGGGCTCGTCGAACAGCATCGCCTTCGGCTTCATCGCCAGCGCCCGGGCGATCGCCACCCGCTGCTGCTGGCCGCCCGAGAGCTGCCCGGGATACTTCCTCGCCTGCTCCGGGATCCGCACGTGCACGAGCAGCTCCATCGCCTCGGCCTCGGCCTTGGCTTTCGGGATCTTGCGCACGTTGCGCGGCGCGAGCGTGATGTTGTCGAGCACGCTGAGGTGGGGGAACAGGTTGAACGACTGGAACACCATGCCAGTCTCGCGACGGATCTCCTGGATGTTGCGCACGTCGCGCGTCAGTTCGGTGCCGTCGACGACGATGCGGCCGCGGTCGTGCTCCTCGAGCCGGTTGATGCAGCGGATCATGGTCGACTTCCCCGACCCGGACGGCCCGATGACGACCATCACCTCCTGACGGCCGACGCGCAGGTTGATGTCGCGGAGCGCCTCGAAGTCGCCGAAGAACTTGTGCACGCCCTCGAGCACGATGATCGCCTCGCCGGTACCCGCCACGCGAGTGGCATCGGTGAAGATGGTGCCGTTCGGCTCGGGTTCGTTCGATGTCATCTGGTCCCCACTCCCAATCGTTTCTCGAGCCGCTGGCTCTCGCGGCTCATCGTGTACGACACGGTCCACAACAGCAGGGCCGCGAACGAGAGCGTCTCGGGACCGAGCAACTGACCGCGGAACTCGGGCTGGCTCGTCAGTGTCCGAGCGACGTTCAACAGCTCGAACAGCGACATCGCCGCTCCGGCGAGTGTCGTGTCCTTGAAGAGGCTGATCAGCTGGCCGATCTGGGCCGGGATCACGTTGCGCAGCGCCTGCGGCAGGACGACGAGGGCGGTCTGGCGGACTGGCGACAGGCCGAGCGCCTTGGCCGCTTCCACCTGCCCCCGTGGCACCGACTGCAGGCCGCCTCTGACGATCTCGGCCATGTACGCGCCGGTGAAGAACGTGAACACGATGATCGCCCGGGTCGGCTTCGACGGTGCCAGGTCGGCCGGGACGAAGAACTGCAGTGCCGAGTTGGCGAGCAACAGCAGCACGAACAGCGGCGCGCCGCGCACGAGCTCGATGTAGGCGGTCGAGACGAGCCGGACCAACGGCAGCTTCGATCGCCTGCCGAGCGCCATCAGGACGCCGATCGGGTAGCACAGCACGATCGCGCACAGGGCGAGGAACATGTTGAGCATGAATCCGCCCCACGCATCGACGCCGGCCCCGTCGGCGACGTAGACGAACAGGACGATCGGGACGGCGCCGAGCGCGCCGACCAGCGCCGCACCGCCGAGCGCGCCGAGGCGCCACCGGCCGACGAACGGCCCGACGAGCCTGCCGAGCACGGCGGCGACCACCGCCAGGCCGGTGGTGATCCAGGGTCCGGGCGTCGACGTGAGCGCCAGCAGGAGGAGCACGACCACACCGAGGAGCCAGAACCGCTCGACGACGTCGCGAACTCGGGCGAACGAGAGCCGTTTCGCATACGCGCCGACCCGCGCGACACGAAGCTGCCGGGCCCGGATGATCCCCGCGATCAAACCTGCCCAGGCGGCGATGACGACGACTGTCACCGCCAAGCGGAGCACGTGGGCCTCGGGGTAGCGACCGATCATCAGCAGCCGCAGGTTCACGCGCACGATGTCCCAGCGGCCGGTGACGAGCACGAACCGCACCAGGCGCCAGATCACGAACAGCGACACCGCGCCGAACAAGATGCTGATCACGCCGTCGACGGGCGTGCGGAACAGGTTCCGCCGCAGCCAGACCCGGACGGCAGTCATCGTTCGAACGCAGTCATCGTTCGACCAGGGCCAGTCGGCGGTTGGCGATGTTGACGAACACCGACGTCACCAGCGAGATCAGGATGTAGATCACCATCGTCAGGAAGAACGCCGGGACAGCCGGCGAGCCGTTGCCAACCGTCGTCTGGGTCACGAGGGTGAGGTCGTAGTACCCGATCACCGCGCCGAGCGACGAGTTCTTGATCAGGTTGAGGTACTGGTTTCCGATCGGTGGGACGGCGACACGGAACGCCTGGGGGAGTACCACGTACCACATCCGCTGGAAGCCGGACAGGGCGAGCGCGGTCCCCGCCTCACCCTGACCACGCGGCACGGCCTGGATCGAACCGCGGACGATCTCGGCGATGTGGCTGGCGGTGTAGATCACGAGCGCGAAGAACAGCGCGAAGAACGACGGGTCGATCCGGATGCCGCCGACCGACCGGCGACCGTCGATCTCCGGGAGCGTGAACGAGTACCCGAAGGCGAGCCAGCCGGCGGCGACGATGATCGCCAGGACTCCGAGCGCCCACAGCCCCGAACGCGGCAACGTGCCGGTGCGGTCAGAAACCGCCCGCCGCCAGCGGGCGACAATCCAGGCGAGCAGGATGCCGACGGCACCGATCGCCAGCAACCCGGCGCCAGCGCCCACGAACCATGGTGCCGCGATCCCGCGGTTCGAGATCACCATCAAACCGAGGGGGTCCCATGCCTCCTGGATCGTCGGGAACACTCCAAGCACCACGACGAAGTTGCCGAAGATCACGAACAGCAGCAGCGGGATGTTGCGCACCGCCTCCACGTACACGGCGGCGATCTTGCGAACGAGCCAGTTGCGACTCAGGCGGGCAATCCCGACGAGCGTTCCGAGCACCGTCGCCGCGATCATGGCGGCAACCGAGACCCGCAGCGTGTTCAGGAAACCTTGGTACAGCGCCTCCGAGACCGGGGCGCGTTGCGACATCGGGTTGTCGGTGATCTCGAACTGGGCCGGGTTGTCGAGGAAGTCGAAGTTGACCGGGACGTTCTGGCGCGACGAGTTCGACGTGTAGTTGCCGTACAGCCAGATCAGGATCGCCGCCGCGACGGCGACGACGGCCAATTGGAACAGCCACTGCAGGACGCGGACGTCGCGCCAGAGCGGGACCCGGACCGGGGTGATGGATGCAGTCAACTACCACACCCTTTGGCACCCCGGCCCGTGGTTTGAGTCATCCGATGATCAGCGGTACGGCGGGGCGTACAGGATGCCGCCGTCACTCCACAGTGCGTTCACACCGCGCTCGAGCCCGAGCGGAGCGAGGTGCTCCTCGAAGATCTCGGCATAGTTGCCGACCTGGGTGACGACCTGGCGGGCGTAGTCGGTCGGCAGGCCGAGACCCGGGTCGAGCACCGCTGCACCTTCATCGCCTTCGACCTCGAGGCCCAAGAAACCCTGAACGTTCGGGTCTTCTGTCGTCTCGAACGTGTCGACGTTGGTCGAGTCGATGCCGAACTCCTCGGCCTGGATCGTGGCGAAGATCGCCCACTCCACGGCCTGCGCCCACTGTGTGTCACCGTCCGCCACCGCAGGTGCGAGCGGCTCCTTCGAGAACACCTCAGGCAGGATCGTGAGGGCTTCTGGCCCGGCCGGGTACGTGGAGCGGAAGCCGGTCAGCTGGCTGACGTCCGACGACCAGGCGTCGCACTGGCCGGCTTCGAATGCCGGCTGGATCAGCTCGGCTTCGGCGAACGGCCGGATCTCCCAATCGAGACCGAGCCGGGTCGCCTCCGATGCGGCGTTGCCTTCGGTCGTCGTGCCCTGGGCGACGCAGACGATCACGCCGTCGAGATCGGTGATCGACGCGAAGCCGCTGTCGGCGGCGACCATGATTCCCTGCCCGTCGTAGAAGTTCGGTTGCAGGAAGGTCGCACCTTCGGCGCCGTCACGCTGGGCTGTCCACGTGGTGTTGCGCACCAGCACGTCGATCTCGCCGGACTGCAACGCGGTGAACCGGTCGGCGGTCTCGACGTCGACGAACTCGACGGCCTCGGCGTCACCGAGCACGGCGGCTGCGATCACCCGGCAGAAGTCGGCGTCGAAACCGACGTGATCACCTTCCGGCGTCAACACTGCGAAGCCGGGCAATGCGTCGCGCGTGCCGCACCGTACGACGCCGTTTTCCAAGACGGTGTCGAGCACCGATTCACCCGTCTGCACCTCTTCGCCCGGCGTCGTCTCGTCGGGTGCCTCCGTGCCGTCGGGCGCCTCGGTGTCGGCGGTTGTGCCGTCGGTCGCCCCTGAATCGTCGGTGGTGTCGACGGGCTGCTCGCCGTCGGTCGCCGGTGCGCTCGCTGCCGTGTCATCGGCCGCGTCGTCGTCGCTCGTACATGCCGTGCCGACCAGTGCGAGCGCGGCAAAGGCCAGAGAGAGGCGGGTGATCCTGGTGCGCATGTGTCGTCTCCTGTAGGTGGCCCGCGCGCCGCGTGGCACGTCAGAGCTCGCAGTTGTACAGATGCTGTCCGTCCGTTGGGCAGCGACCCTAGGCGCAGGGTTTCTGAGCGGCAAGCGAAGACCGCGTTACGGAGTCGTGACCGAGCGCCGGCACGGCCTCCATCACCTTCTGCAATTCACCCGTTCGGGTCGCATAGGTCACATCCCGCACCGTGTGTGAGACCGTGATCATTCCCACGACGCGTCCGTCGTTGTCGACGACCGGCGCACCGCTCGTTCCAGCCGGCACAGTGCCGTCGAGCACCAACGCCGCGCGGCGGTGCACGACATCGTCCGTCGCGTCGTCGACCGAGAGCGTCACGATTCGACGAACAGTGGTGTCGAACACCTCGGTCGGGGTGACGATCCGAACGGCGTCAGCAACGGCGATGTCGTCGGCCATCGTCGCGCCGCTTTCGATCGGCGGGTCGAACGCGAGCACGGCCGCGTCGGTGCGGGTGTCGAGCAGCACGACTCGCGCCGGCCGCCCGTCGACCGCGACGTCACGCAGGTCGTCCTCGACGACGTGCGCGGCCGTCAGCACCAGTCCGTCGCCGACCACCGTCCCCACGCCCAGCCGGGCGCTCGGCCGGTCGCAGGGCGTGGCTGCGATCGCCACCGTTGCGATCCGGCTCGGTGACCCGTGTGCGCAGGCGGTCAGGGAGACGACGAGTGCCCCTGCGAGGCACCAGCTGTGCTTCACGGATGCTGGGCGTTCGAAACTGGTCTCAGTCGGCGATCGGCGCGCTGAGCTCGAGCGCGATCCCGTCCGGATCGAAGAACGCCAGGAACGACAGACCGAGCGCCTTCAGCTCACGGATCGGCCCATGCGGGACGCCTTGCTCGTCGAGCAGTTCGACTGCCCGATCGAGGTCGGCCCGCGCCGGTACGCCGAAGCTGAGGTGGTCGAGGCCGACGCGCAACGGATCGAAGCAGTCGCCGGCCGCGGCGCGATCGGCGTCGACCGGACGGAGTCCGAAGAACACCCCCTGGTGGGCCAGGATCACGCCGCCCTGCAGTGAGTCGACGATCTCTTCGTGAGAATCGTCGCCGGCCGGAGGGGGCCCGTCGACGGCCACTTCGAACCCGAGCACGCCGGTGTAGAACGCCTTCGATCGGTCGACGTCGGTGACGGACATGCGGAGATGGTGGACCGGTCCGACCGGTAGTTGTGACATGAGGACCCCAGTTCTGTCGGCGCCGGCATCGGTGCGCCCGGGCCTGACCCTAGGCGAGCCGCGAATGGTCGCTGAACAGGCGCTCGACGCGGACGAGGGTCTCGCGCACATTGGCCTCGTCGGTGATCGCCCTGGCCTCGGGAATCGTCAACCACCGCAACGCCGCGGTCGGGTTCTCGGGCCGGGCTGTGCCGGGTTGCTGCGTCGCCAGCACGAAACGAACGTCGGCGTGCTCGTGTGCGGGTTCGTGGCGGGCCGCCGGCACCGGCACCACCGCGATGTGAACGATCTGGGTGTCGGGCCAGGCCACGAGGTCGTCGAGCCCGGTCTCCTCGCGGCCCTCGCGGATCGCGATCAGGAGCGGATCGACCTCGCCCGGATCGCCGTGCCCGCCGACTTGGAGCCACGCCTGCTGACGGGCGTGCCAACGCAAGAGCACGCGCTCGGACGGTGGGTGCACGATCATCGCCGAGGCGGTCACGTGGAGTGCGGTCGATCGGTTCCACGGATCGCCGGCGGCGATCCGTTCGCGCACGCGAGCGAGGTCGTCGGCTTCGGACGGGATTCGCGGCTGATAGCGCTCGAGCGCGGCGACGAGCGGGTCGGGGCCTGGCATCACGATTCGCACCGGCGGAGTATGACGTCGTGCGACGCGGCAGCGGGCTCGTGGAAGGCGAGGAAGCGGCGACCTTCGGCGCCGACCGACGTCTGCGCCCGAACGGTCAACCGCGCATGGTCGACCACGAGCGTGGCAGAGGAATCCTTCCGATCGCGCTCGATGTACCACGTGCCGGCGAACGTGCCGTCGTGGAGGACGGCACCCTGGATCGTCCGGGCGGTCCAGGGCTGTCCCCGCAGATCGTCGCGCACGAAGCGGGACCGGTCGGCGTGGGACAGCAGCACGTTGTCGTACTCGGGGAGGAACCGCGAGGGTGCCGGCGTGTCGGGATCGGGGCGAGGTGCACCGGGCAGGTCGAACAGCTCGCGGCCCTGCTCGTCGACGAACGAACGCAACCGCGGACGGAGTCGCTCGAGCACCTCGCGCATCCCGGTCAGCCGCGACCACGACGACACGTCGGCCACCGTTGCCGGACCGAACGCACCGAGGTAGCGGACGACCACGTCGTCGATCGACGGATCGCCGACCAGCGGCCGGCCGAGCCACGCCTCGGCCGTGGTCGACGCCACCTGGCCAGTGTGGCCCCAGACACCCCGTGGCGGAACTTGCACGAACGCCAGCAGGTTCCGGCAGGCGTAGGTGAGCGCTGCCGCGTCGAGATCGGGGAAGTGGGCGGCGAACGCGTGACGCAGCTCGGATCCCGTGCGCGGTCGTTCGGCGACGAACGTCCTGGCGAACTCGAGCGCGGGCGCGAGGTCGACGCCGGCCAGGGCGGGACCATGGTCGCGATGGCGGGCGAGCTCGGCATCGAGGACCGGTTGCATCAGTGGTCGGAGGAGCAGGCAGTCGTCGGCAGTGACGAGGTGCAACGTCGCCCGCATGGCGACGATCCGGACCACGCGGCGGTCGAGCATGAGTTGGCCGAGCTCGTCGGGCGAGAAGCGCGCGAGCCGCGACCACAGTCCGACGTATGGATTGAGCGGGATCTGGGCCTGCATCCCGACCAGATGCTCGATCGTGTCGAGGACGGATCGATCCGACCGTTCGAGCAGGAGCTGGCGCGCGAGTGTCGCCCGGTTCAGGGCTCTCGCCGTCAGGACCTCGCGGTTCATCGGCTCATCATGACGTGACGGAAAGGTGCGCGAGCAAGGATCAGCGGATACACAGGGGGCATGGCATCAGCGCACAGCCCGGCGTACGTCTCCGCCTCGGGCGAGTTCGAGCGTGACAGCGACTACATCTCGACGCGGATCACCGCCGACGGCGGTGACGGCTATCCGGTCGAACCCGGCCGCTACCGCCTCGTCGTCTCGCGCGCTTGTCCGTGGGCGAATCGGGCGATCATCGTTCGGCGCCTACTCGGTCTCGAGCCGGTGCTGTCGATGGGGATCGCCGGGCCGACCCACGACCACCGCAGCTGGCGGTTCGACCAAGATCCCGGCGGTCGCGACCCGGTGCTCGGGATCGAGCGTTTGCAGGAGGCGTTCTTCGCTCGGTTCCCCGATTACGACAAAGGGATCACGGTGCCGGCGATGGTCGACATCCCGACCGGCCAGGTCGTCACGAATGACTTCGCGCAGATGACGCTCGATTTCTCGTCCGAGTGGCGAGCGTTCCATCGTCCGGGCGCGCCCGACCTGTACCCGGTGGCGCTACGAGACGAGATCGACGAGGTGATGGCGGTCGTCTTCCGCGACGTCAACAACGGCGTCTACCGCTGCGGATTCGCCGGCAACCAACTCGCCTACGACCGGGCCTTCCGGCACCTGTTCGACCGGCTCGACTGGCTGACCGAACGACTCGCCGATCAGCGCTACCTCGTTGGCGACACGATCACGGAGGCCGATGTCCGGTTGTTCACGACCCTCGTGCGGTTCGACGCCGTGTATCACAGCCACTTCAAGTGCAACCGTCAGAAGCTGTCGGAGGTGCCGGTGCTGTGGGCCTACGCCCGCGACCTGTTCCAGACCCCGGGCTTCGGCGACACCGTCGACTTCGTCGACATCAAGCGCCATTACTACGAGGTCCACGCCGACATCAACCCGACTCGAATCGTGCCGCTCGGCCCCGACCTGTCCGGCTGGGTCACACCGCACGGGCGGGCGGCGCTCGGTGGCAGGCCGTTCGGTGACGGCACCCCTCCGGGACCGCCCATTCCGGGCGAGGTGGTCGAGCCCTCACACACCCCGCGGCGGGGTTGATCAACGATCAGGTGCCGAGCAGCGTGCCGTAGATCACGAACTCGGTCCGACGATTGAGCTCGAGGGCCGTCTCGTCGTCGTTGAGGCTGAGCAGATCGTTCTCGCCGACCGCCCGTGACGACAGGCGTGCGGCATCGATCCCGTAGTCCACGAGATGGGTCACGACGGCTCGCGCCCTGGCCTCGGAGACCGCAAAGTTGGCCTCGGCCGAGCCGCGCTGGTCGGCGTGGCCGATGACGAGAACGGTCGTGTTCGGCAGGGCGTTCATCACGGCGCCGATCCGGTCGAGCTCCCGACCGTGGTCGGGCAGGACGTCAGCGGTTCCGGCCGGGAAGCGGCTCGAGTTCATCTCGATCACCCGCACGCCGACAGTCGCCGGCACGTCGGGGTTGATGGCGAGGAACTGGACGAGCGCCGCCGGGGTCTTGCTGTTGGCGATCGCCAGCTGGGCGAGCCGCTCGGCTGCCGCCTGGCTCGGAACCGTGCCCGACAACGTGATCGTGTCGGTGTCGAAGATGGCGAGGACCGGCACCGGGCTGCCGTCGGGGAGCGTCGGGTACGACGCGACGTCTTCGACCGCCGGCTGCGACGTGTCGGGCGCCAGCGAGCTGCCGGTCGAGATCGTGGGCGCGGCCGTCGAATCGGGCGGAGCGTCCGGGATCGTGGTCGTCGCCTCGACCTCGGCGGCCGTCGTGGTCGGATCAACGCGCGTCGTCGTCGGCGCCAGGGCCGACGTGCTCGTGGTGTCCACCGCCTGGTCTTCGGCCACGGTGTCGGCGGCCGGTTCGAACATGCTGGCGTTGGTCGTCCCACCGCCACCGAGCGACGGGCGGATGACCAACCACAACAGCGCAGACAGAACGACGACTGCCACCGCGCAGAGGATGATCCGCTTCAGTGGACGCCCGTCGTCGTAGTCGTCCTCGTACTCGTACAAGCTCATGGCCCTCTAGAGCCGGTCGAGCGCTCGCGAATACGCGGGAATCGAGATTTGGCGTCGGGAAGACCGGTGGGACGGGCGGTTGACGGGGGCGGGGATTCGTACCGGTGGCGTCAGCGCGAGCGGCGCAGCGCCGCCCAGTCGGCGTCGGTGAGCAGCAGCGGCATGTGGTCGTCGGTGCGGGGGGCGATGAGAACCATGTGGGTGCCGGCCACGTCGAGGTGACCCTGGAGGTGGTGGTCGCTGTCCCACGACACGATCGGCGGTGTTCC
Source organism: Ilumatobacteraceae bacterium (assembly GCA_035557475.1). Taxonomy (GTDB): domain Bacteria; phylum Actinomycetota; class Acidimicrobiia; order Acidimicrobiales; family Ilumatobacteraceae; genus JALOLG01. The sequence continues at coordinate 7,332 of DATMDV010000172.1, read as the reverse complement.
GAGACCGAGCTCCTGAGCAACGTGGCGGACGGCCCGGTCGTGGGCTGTCTCGTCGTCAAGTCGGATCATTGCGATCATCTCCGTGCTTTCCTGTCGGGCCTCTCGTCGTCGATTCTGCCTGTGTCGAGCGGGCCCGCCCGTCGACTTCAGTGTCGCAGATGTATCGGTCGGTTCTCGCCATTTCTCAAGACGAAGTCTGCAACATTCTTCGATCTGGGTTCGAGCGCGTTTGACATCGGCCGCTGCCACCGATTGAGGTGATGCGGATGCCGAGCGTGAACCACCCTGCGATGACGCCGAGCATCTGGCCGGGCGGAGCCCTGCCGCTCGGCGCGACGCTCGAGGAGGGAGGCGTCAACTTCGCGGTGTTCTCGGAGGTCGCCGAGCGGATCGAATTGTGCCTGTTCGACGCGCGCGGCATCGAGACGCGGTTGACGCTGCCCGAGATCACGGCGTTCGTGCATCACGGGTTCGTTCCTGGCATCGAAGCCGGCCAGCGCTATGCGTACCGGGTGCACGGGCCGTGGGCGCCGCACCAGGGGCTGCGCTGCAACCCGGCGAAACTGCTGCTCGATCCGTATGCGACGGCCGTCACCGGCGAGCTCGGCTGGGGTGATGCGGTGTACGGCCACATCCAGTCGAACCCCGATCGCATCAGCCGTCGCGACAGCGCGCGTCACATGCCTCGCGCGGTGGTCACCGACCCGGCCTTCGACTGGGGGGCCGATCAGAACCCGCGCATCCCGCTCCACCAGACGATCATCTACGAGACCCATGTCCGCGGGCTGACGATGACGCACCCCGAAGTGCCCCCGGAGCTCCGCGGCACCTATGCCGGGCTCGCGTCACCACCGGTCCTCGACTACCTCGTCGATCTCGGGGTCACGTCGATCGAGCTGCTGCCGGTGCACCAGTTCGTGTCAGAGCATTTCCTCCACCAGCGTGGGCTCCGCAACTACTGGGGGTACAACTCGATCGGCTACCTCGCGCCACACGGCCGCTACGCGTCGGCCGGCGACTGCGGCGAGCAGGTCGGCGAGTTCAAGGCGATGGTGAGCGCGCTCCACGCGGCGGGGCTCGAAGTGATCCTCGACGTCGTGTACAACCACACCGCCGAGGGCAACCACCTCGGACCGACGTTGTCGTTCAAGGGGTTCGACAACCCGGCGTACTACCGCCTCGACGAGCACGATCGCAGCCGGTACATCGACTTCACCGGAACCGGCAACAGCCTCAACATGCGTCACTCCCAGTCGTTGCAGGTGTTGATGGACAGCCTGCGCTACTGGATCACCGAGATGCACGTCGACGGGTTCCGGTTCGATCTCGCCGCCGCTCTGGCCCGCGGCCTGTACGAGGTCGACCGCCTCTCGTCGTTCTTCGATCTCATCCACCAGGACCCGGTGGTCAACCGCGTCAAGCTGATCGCCGAGCCGTGGGACGTCGGCGCGGGCGGCTATCAGGTCGGCAACTTCCCGGCGTTGTGGTCGGAGTGGAACGGTCGCTACCGCGACGGCGTCCGCGACTACTGGCGCGGCGCCGACCAATCACTCGCCGAGTTCGCCTCGCGCCTCACGGGGAGCTCCGATCTGTACGCGTGGTCGGGCCGGCGACCCTCGGCGAGCATCAACTTCATCACCGCCCACGACGGCTTCACGCTCGCCGACCTCGTCGCCTACGACCACAAACACAACGAAGCGAACGGCGAGGACAACCGCGACGGCGAGAGTCACAACCGCTCGTGGAACTCGGGCGTCGAGGGTCCGACCGCCGATCCGGCGGTGCTCCACGTTCGCGACGTGCGCCGCCGTTCGTTGCTGGCGACGCTGTTCCTCTCGCAGGGTGTTCCGATGCTGCTCGGCGGCGACGAGATCGGTCGCACCCAACGCGGCAGCAACAACGGTTACTGCCAGGACAACGAGATCTCGTGGTACGACTGGGGCGCCGTCGACACCCAACTGCACGCCTTCGTGCGGCGGCTGATCCGTCTGCGCCGCGCGCATCCGATCTTCCGCCGCCGGCGGTGGTTCGAAGGTCTGGCGATCCACGGCGCCGAGGTCGAGGACATCTGCTGGTTCACGCCGGAAGGTGTCGAGATGGCCGACTCGGACTGGCAGGTCGGATACGCGCGCTCGCTGGCGGTGCTGCTGAACGGCGACGCGATCCCGACCCTCGGCCCGCGTGGTGAGCCGATCCGCGACGACACGTTCATGCTGCTGTCGAACGCGCACGTCGAGCCGGTCACGTTCACCATCCCCGATCGGGTGAGCGGGTCGCGCTGGATGGTCGAGCTCGACACCGAGACGATCGACACCCGTGACACGCAGCTGTCGGCTTCGGACACCTGGCCGGTCGAAGCCTGGGCGGTGGTGTTGCTACGCCGCGTCGAGTGACGGCAGGGGATCGTGCCGGACGCGCACGGCCACTGTCCACCAGGCCAGCGCAGCCAACGGAACGTGGGCGGCGGCCGCCCACGCCCAGCGCGAACCGTTGAGGCCGAACACCTCGTCGACGACGAGGGCCTCTGCCCAGTAACCCACCACGGCGAGCGTTGCGAACGTGGCAAGCGCAACTCGTGCTCCGTAGGCCGCTCGCGTCGCGAGACCGATGGTGAGTCCGGCCGGCCCCAGCACGAGGAGCACCAACCAAACGGCAAACGACGTCCGGTCCTTGAGGACGCCGCTCTCGACGAGTAGCCCGGCCTCGCGGTGCTGATCGTGCATCGCCGCGAACACCCACGCACCGCACACCGTGGCAAGAACCACCAGCACGGCGATGGGGCGGTGAGACGTCGGGAGCGATGGGGGAGCGCGGTGGCGAACGAACCAGATCGCGCCGACGAGACACAGCGTCTGGACGACCTTCAGCGCGACCCACGAACCTTCGTCGTAGCCGGTCGTCCCGTACCGTACAAACGCAGCTGCCTGCATGAACTCGTAGAAGAACGCCGATGCGGCGACACCGATGAGCACGGATCGCTGTTCGACCGGGCGATGCCCGAGCAAGAGGGGGACCGCGACCGCCAACGTGAGGATCCACACCGCCGCGTCGATCTTCCAGCCCGAGCTCAGCTCGCTGAACGGCGTGGCATCGCTGCGGTTCTGAAACAGCGCAACGACGCCGAGAACGGTTGCGACAACCAGCAGCGCCTGCAGTGGGAGTTGCGACGGCGCCAGCCGGCCGGCCGTCGGGGACGCAGCGGGTTCGGCCTGTTCGACGATGTCGGCCGGTTCGACGTCGGCCGGTTCGACGATGTCGGCCGGTTCGACGATGTCGGCCTGTTCGACGACTTCGGCCTGCTCGACAGTGTCGGCCGGCGTCGCCGGCTCGACGGCTTCGGTGAGGCGCAGCTTCTCGGCGATCTCGGCGAGTCGGGCGTTCTCGCGCTCGATCTGCCGGCGGGCGGCAGCCTCCTCGAGCTCTGCCAGGCGCAGTCGAGCAGCCCGCTCCTCGGCTCGCAGCTCGTCGGCCAGCCGCTCGCGTTCATGGCGTTCGGCCTCGACCCGTTGGGCGAGCTCCTCGGCCGCGCGTCGCTCGTCGGCGAGGCGTGCCCGGTCGCGGGCGACGAGGTCGCGGATCACCTCGATCAGCCGCGCGGAATCGCGCCGGAAGGCGGGATCGCCTTGCACCGAGATGGCGTTGATCTCGGTGAGCGACCGAAGGTCGGCGGGCAACGAGTCCGGCGCCGGCATCGAGGTCTGCTCCATCAGGACCGGAATCACCAGCTTGTTCTGCTGCATGGCCTCGGCGAGCTCGAGGTACACGTAGTCGGACGTCGTGTCGGTTGTGTTCCGTGCCCAGTGCGGGCCGATCACGGCGACGACGGCATCGACCTCGTTGAGCGTGCGCAGGATGACCGCTCGGAAGTTCGTGCCGGCCGGAATCGAGTCGATGTCGCGAAACACCATGTCGTCACCGAACGCACCACACAGCTGATCGTGCAGCCGCCCGATGAAGTGCCGGTCGTCGGCGCGCCGGTACGACATGAACACGCGAACGGGTTCGTCGCCCACCCGCGAATTGTCGCGCATCGGACCGCTCGCAGCGGACGTTCAGGCCGGAGCGAGGAAACACGCCGCCAGCGGCGGCACGTCGATCAACAGCGAGGCGTCGTGACCGTGCGCGGCAACGGACTCCGTCTCGGCGACCTCGCCGCCGACGCCCCCACCGCCGAATCGATGATCGTCACTGTTGAGGAGCATCGTCCAACTGCCGGACACGGGAACCCCGATCCGGTAGCCCTGTCGCGGCGACGCCGTGAAGTTGCATACGACGAGCACCGGCCGGTTCCCGGTTGCCAGCCGGAGGAAGGCGATGATGCTGTTGGCCTCGTCGTTGCCGATCACCCAGCGGAAGCCGTCGGCGGATCCATCACCGCGGTGCAGCGCCGGTTCGTCGCGGTGCAGGTTGTTCAGCGCCGCGACCCAGTCGAGGACCTGCGCGTGTTCGGCGACCTGCAGCAACCCCCAGGGCAGCTCACTCTCGTGATCCCACTCCTTGGGCATCCCGAACTCCGAGCCCATGAAGACCAGCTTCTTGCCGGGCTGACCGTATTGGTAGCCGAACAGCAGCCGCAATCCGGCGAACTGCTGCCAGCGGTCACCCGGCTGGCGGGCGAGCAACGATCCCTTGCCGTGCACGACCTCGTCGTGCGACAGCGGCAGGACGAACGACTCGGTGAACGCGTAGACGGTGCGGAACGTCAGCTCGCCGTGGTGCCATCGCCGATGTACCGGGTCGCGACGGAAGTACTCGAGCGTGTCGTTCATCCAACCCATGTCCCACTTGAACCCGAAGCCGAGTCCGCCACCATCGGTCGGATGGGTGACGCCCGGCCAGGCGGTCGACTCCTCGGCCACCGTGAACGCGTCGGGGTGGTGCAGGTAGACGCGTCGGTTGAACTCCTGCAAGAACGCGATCGCGCCGAGGTTCTCGCGCCCGCCGTGCGCGTTGGGGATCCACTCGCCGGCCGGGCGGGAGTAGTCGCGGTACAGCATCGAGGCGACGGCGTCGACCCGGATCCCGTCGGCGTGGTAGCGCTCGAGCCAGAAGCGGGCGCTCGACAGCAGAAAGCTGCGCACTTCGTGGCGGTCGTAGTTGAAGATCGCGCTCTTCCAGTCGGGATGGAAACCGAGCCGTGGATCCGCGTGCTCGTACAGATGTGTGCCGTCGAACTCGGCGAGGCCGAAGGCGTCGATCGGGAAGTGCGACGGAACCCAGTCGAGGACCACGCCGAAGCCGCGCTGGTGGAGGTGGTCGATCAGGAACATCAGGTCCTGCGGCGTGCCGTAGCGCGCCGTGGCCGCGAAGTAGCCCGTCGTCTGGTAGCCCCACGAGCCGTAGTACGGATGCTCCATCACCGGCATCAACTCCACGTGGGTGAAGCCGGTTCGTTCGAGGTAGTCGGCGAGTTGCACCGCGATGGCCCGGTAGCCACCGGGTTCGTACCGCCACGATCCGAGATGCATCTCGTAGGTCGAGATCGGGGCGTCGTAGCGGTTACGCGCGGCGCGCTGGGCCATCCAGTCGCTGTCGCCCCAGTCGTAGTCGAGGGTCGTGATCATCGACGCGGTGCGCGGTGGCTCCTCGGCGGCGAAGGCGAAGGGGTCGCTCTTGTCGAGCACCGCACCACTCGTGGTGACGATGCGGTACTTGTAGCGGTTCCCGACGTTGGCGACGCCGAGCCGCCCGGCCCAGATGCCGGCCGGCGATGGGGCGAGCGTGACGCCGTCGCGTGACCAACCGTCGAAATCACCGATCACCGCGACTGATCGGGCGGACGGTGCCCACACCCGAAACGTCGTGCCGTCGGCGTCGGGATGGGCGCCCAGCAGGTAGGCGAGACCATCGTGCGTCCCTTCGCCGAAACGCCACAGGTCGTCGGCGGCGAGAGCCGGTACGGATTGTGCGGGGCGCGGGCTCATCGAAGTGATCAACCCTATAGCTGCAGCCTCAGGGCTCGGTCGACGCCTCGATCGTCGGGCGGTACAGCTGCTCCCAGTAGTCGGAGACCATCCGCGCCGCCGTGACGCGTGGCCCGAGGTCGGTCCAGCAGTGACGCACCCGGCCGAGCCATTCCGTCGACCATGGATCGCCGTCGCGGTAATACGTCGGGACGATCTCGCGACTCAGCAGGTCGAGTGCAGCGGTCGACTCGGCGCGGTCGCGGACGGCGGGCTCGACGGACGCGCTGGCAGGAATCGTCCACCCGTTGCGGCCGTCGGCCATCTCGTCCCACCAGCCGTCGCTGATCGAACAGTTGAGCCCGCCGTTGAGCGCCGACTTCTCGCCGCTCGTTCCTGATGCCTCGTGGGGTCGGACCGGGTTGTTGAGCCACACGTCGCATCCGGCGTACATCGCCCGCGCGACCTCGATGTCGTAGTCGGGGACGAACACGAACCGTTGCAGCGCGTCGGCGGACGCGGCGAACGCCACGACGTCGGCGAGCAACGCCTTTCCGGGTTCGTCGTTGGGGTGCGCCTTGCCGGCGAACACGAACTGCACCGGCCGGGCGTCGTCGGCGAGCAGTTTCACGAGCCGGTCGCGATGACGCAGCAGGAGCGTGGCGCGCTTGTACGTCGCGAAGCGACGCGCGAACCCGATCGTCAGCGCATCGGGATCGAACGTGGTGCCGGTCCGCTCGCGCACCATCGCCGCCAGCAGTGAGCCCCCGGTTCGACGCACGTCGCGTACCGCGCCGTCGTCGAGATCGCTCACCCGCCGCCACGCGTCGACGTCGCCGTCGGCCCAGCTGGGGCCACACGTCCGATCGAGCAGGTCCTGAAGGGGCGGAGCGGTCCACGTGCGGGCGTGCACGCCATTGGTGACCGAGCTGATCGCGTCGCCGCCCGGGACGTGCGCGAACAGCTCGCGGCTGACGCGGCCGTGCAGCTTCGAAACACCATTCGCGTGGGCGGAGGTGCGCAGGCAGAACACGGCCATGTTGAACTCCGGCGGTTCCTCGCTCGGATCGCGGCCGAGCTCGAACACCTCGGCGATCGGGACCCGCCACGCATCGGCCCACGGCTGCAGGTGCTCGGACGCGATCTCGAGCGGGAAGCGGTCGATGCCGGCCGGGACCGGAGTGTGCGTGGTGAACACGAGCTGGCTGCGGACCTGGCGCACCGCCTCATCGAGCGACTCACCGTCGGCGATGCGGCGGTCGAGCAGTTCGAGGATCAAGAACCCGGCGTGCCCCTCGTTGAGGTGGAAGACCCGGGGTGAGATCCCCAGCGCGGCAAGCGCGCGTGCTCCGCCCACGCCGAGCACCAGCTCCTGCTCGATGCGATGACGGCGGTCGCCGCTGTAGAGCCGATCGGTGATGCGGCGGTC
>DATMDV010000171.1:0-24107 GCA_035557475.1 Ilumatobacteraceae bacterium | reverse complement strand
GACGGCCGCCGCGCCGACGTGTTGAAGGTCGCCGGTGAGAACGTGTCGACGGTCGAGGTCGAACAGGTCCTCTCGGCCCACCCCGGAGTGCTCGAGGCGGCAGTCGTTGGTCAGCCCGACCCCATCCGCGACGAGGTGCCGGTGGCGTTCGTGGTGGCCGCGGACCCGGCGAACCCGCCCGCGCTCGACGAGCTGAACGCGTGGTGCGTGGAGCGCCTGACGAAGTCGAAGCGGCCTCGCGACATCACGTTCGTCGACGAGTTGCCGCGCACCAGCGTCGGCAAGATCCGCAAGTTCCTCCTCCGCGATCCCGACGCTGAACGATCTCCAGAGAGGCCAGCAACGAGCGAGTCAGAGAGAAAGCACGTATCCGCATGACCGTCTTGACCGATGAGTTGCTCGCTTCCTTCGACGCGAGCGTCACCGACGTGGCGAAGGCCGTCACGATGCCGCCCGAGATCTACACCTCGGACGAGTTCCTGGCGTTCGAGCGCGAGGCGGTGTTCGCCGCCGAGTGGCAGTGCGTCGGGCGCGCCAGCCGCGTCCCGAACGTCGGCGACTACTTCACCACTACCGTCGGCAGCGAGCCGATCATCGTCGCCAGGGCGAAGGACGGCAGCGTCCGGGCGTTCTCGGCGGTCTGCCAGCACCGAGGCATGCAAGTGGTCGACGACAGCGGGAACTGCACGAAGTTCACCTGCCCGTACCACCAGTGGAGCTACGACCTCACCGGCCGGCTGCTCGGAGCGCCGGCGATGGAACGCACCGAGGCGTTCGACAAGAAGGACCACCCGCTCCCCGCGCTGGCGGTGGAGTTGTGGCAGGGCTTCGTGTTCGTCAACCTCGGCGCCGACGCCAGCCCACTGGCGCCCACGCTTGCGACCTATGAGCCGTACCTCGCGAACTACGACCTCGAGCACGCTGTCTGTCCGGGCACGTTCACGTTGCCCGACCTGCCGTGGAACTGGAAGGTCATGTTCGAGAACTTCAACGACGGCTACCACGCCAACAAGCTGCACCACACGATCCAGGACTTCTGTCCGAGCGAACTCGCGGCGTTTCCCGTGGAGTGGACACCGGACTCGAACGTCATCTTCCGCACCAACGGCTACACCCACATCGATGGCGGCTTCAACGCCACCACCAAAGCGTTGCTGCCCGTGTTCCCGCGGCTGACCGAGGAAGAACGGTGGCGATCGACGTTCGCGCTGATGCCGCCGACGCTGTGCTTCGGCACCGCGCCCGATCAAGCCTTCTTCTTCATCGTGCGCCCGAAGTCGGCCGACACGATCGACCTCGAGATCGGGTACCTGTTCCACCCGAGCGCCCTCGAACACCCCATGTTCGACCACCTGTTCCAGATGAGCGACGCCGGCGTGCAGGTGTTCGTGCGGCAGGACCAGGACGCCACGACCAAGGTCCAGCGCGGGATGCACAGTCGATTCGCGGCGCGCGGCCGATACTCGTGGCAGGAGGCGAGCCACGTGCAGTTCAACCGCTGGCTGGTCGACCGCTACCGCCGCCACTGGCCGAAGGTCACCACGAGTTGAGCATCCGACCGAATCTCAAGACACGACCGACATCAAGAAAAGGACCCGGGGAGAACCATGAGAACATCCAAGTCGTTCATCGCAGCGATCGCTGCACTCAGTCTGATCGCCGCGGCATGCGGCGACGACGACGAGGAATCGACAACGACGGAACCGTCGTCGACCGAGCCTGCGTCGACGGAGCCGAGCTCGACGGAGCCTGTGTCGACGGAACCGGCATCGACGGAACCGGCTTCGACCGAGACGACTTCGGGCGAAGCACCGGCCGCGCTCGATCTCGACACCAACGGTGACGGCACGGTCGTGTTCGGCATCGCCGCGGCAGGACCACGCGACGACGGGGGCTACTACCAAGCGCTCGTCGACAAGGCCATCGCGGTGTCCGAGGAGAACGGCTACGGCGAGCCGATCGTCGTCGACAACATCACGACCGAGGACGCCGCCACCGAGCTCGCCAACCTCGCCGAGCAGGGCGTCGACACGATCTTCGTGGGTGCCAGCGAGATCGCCGATCCGCTCACCGACCTGATCGCCCAGTACCCCGACATCTTCTGGTACTGCAACTGTGGCGCCGGCTATCCCGAGAACCCGGGCCTGGCCCAGAGCCAGGACGATTCGTCCGAGATCAGCTACTCGGCCGGCTACGCGACCGGTCTGCTCCTGCAGGAGTCGGGCGGCGACAACGTCGCGTTCATCGGGTGCTGCGACCTGAACTTCGAGAAGGAGGCGTACCTCGCGTACGAGCTCGGGCTGAAGGCCGTCGACGACAGCTACACGATGACCTACGTCCCGACCGGGGCGTTCCCGTTCGACTTCGACAACACCGCCGGTGCGACCGAGGCGCTGAACGGCGCGATCACGAACGGCGCCGACGCTGTCTACCCGTACCTCGGCGGCGCCCACGAGCCGCTCGTGAGCATCGCCAACGGAAACGGTCTGATCACGATGTCGGCCGGATCCTCGACCGCGTGTGAGCGCACCGATCTCGACTACCAGATCCAGGTGAAGTTCGACGGCGGCGACTACATCGACTCGATCCTGGCGGAGATCGCCGATGGGACGTTCCACGAGGGCGACGTGCGCGTGTTCCGCGTCGGTGTCGACCCGCAACCGGGTGCGGAGATCTGCGACCCGACGCCGGAACAGGCGACCGCGATGGAGGACCTCTACGCCCAGATCGCCGCCGGCGAGTTCGTCGAGGCCTTCGGCGCCATCAAGGGTCAGGCGTACTCGGGCGGCTGAGGTTGTCCGTCACGACGACAGCGTCGGAAGGGGTGGGTGCTCAGGCACCCACCCCGGCTGTCGACCTCGCATCCATCACCAAGCACTACGGCCGCGTCGTGGCCTGCGACGACGTCGACCTGCAACTGCACGCCGGGCAGATCCACGGGATCCTGGGCGAGAACGGCGCGGGCAAGACGACGCTGATGAAGATCCTGATCGGGCTCGTCCAACCCGACGACGGCACCATCACCCTCGCCGGCCGGGCGACGGTGATCCACGACCCGCAGACCGCCGCCGATCTGGGCATCGGCATGGTCCACCAACACCTGAGCCTCGTCGAGTCGCTGACTGTCTGGGAGAACGTCCTGCTCGGTGACCACGCTCGCCTCGACCGGCGGCGCGCCCGCCAGCAGGTGGCCGACACCGCCGAGCACTACGGTCTCGGCATCGACCCCGACCGGCGCGTCGGCGATCTCTCGGCCGGGATGCGGCAACGCGTCGAGCTCATCAAGTGTCTCCGGCGCGACCCCGCGATCTTGATCCTCGATGAACCGACGTCGGTGCTCACCCCCGCCGAGAGCGAGCAGCTTTTCACCACGCTGCGCGAGGTGATCGCCCGCGAGCGCCGAGCGGTCGCGCTCGTGAGCCACAAGCTCGCCGAGGTGCTGCACGCGACCGACGTGATCACCATCATGCGCCACGGCCGGGTGGTCGATCGGCGCCGAACCGCCGACGCGTCGGCCGCCACCTTGGCGCGCGCCATGGTTGGTCGCGAGGTGTCATTGCGCACCAGCGCTGCCGCGCTGGGAGCGATCACGCTCACCGAGACCGGTGAGCTGGGTGCGCCGGAGGTCGAGCCACCTGCGGTCGACATGGCTGCGACGCCGGTTGATACGCGACCGGCGATGTTGACCGTGCAGGACGCATGCGTCGTGCGTGACGGCGTGGCGGTGCTCGACCACCTGAGCATCGAGGTCCGGGCGGGCGAGATCGTCGGCGTCGCCGGTGTGGAGGGCAACGGTCAGCGTGAGCTCGGGGATCTGATGTCGAGCCTGATCCATCTCGACAGTGGCTCCGTCACGATCGACGGCTCCGTGGTCGACACCCGCCGCGCGGGCTGCATGGCGCGTCACGGCGTGGCCGTGATCCCCGAGGATCGCCACGACTCGGGATGCGTGCTCGACATGACGATCGCCGAGAACCTGCTGATCGATCGGCCTGGTTCGGTCGCCCGCTTCGGCTTCGTCAGCAAGGCCCGCCTGCGCCGGCGTGCCGAGGAGCTGATGGCGGAGTTCGAGATCCAGGGTGCCGCGCCCGATGCACCGATGCGCAGCCTTTCGGGCGGCAACCAGCAGCGCGTCGTGCTGGCGCGTGAGCTGAGTCACCGACCGAAGGTGCTGGTCGCCGCCCAGCCGACGCGTGGCCTCGACGTCGGAGCGATCGAGTACACGACGGCACGCCTTCGCGCCGCGGCCGCCGCCGGGATCGCGGTGCTCCTCGTGTCGACCGAGCTGGACGAGCTCCTCGAAATGTCCGACCGCATCGTCGTGTTGTCCCGCGGTCGCGCCATCGGTCAACTGGATCGTGCCGACGCCACCTCCGAGCGCCTCGGCCTGCTGCTCGGCGGTGTGGCGACGCAGGAAGCGCTCGCGTGATCACGATGCGACGACCGGCCGGGCCGACCATGCGACGGGGGGTCGTGCTCCTCGGTCTGTATGCGGTGTCGATCGCGCTGGCGCTCGTCGCATCGGCCGTGCTCATCGCCATCACCGGCGGACCGTGGCAGAAGGTACTCAGCGCGTTGCTCGACGGCAGCTTCCGGGGATCCGGGCGGTGGGGCGGCACGCTCGGCGATGCGGCCCCCTTGTTGTTGGTCGCGCTCGGCGCGATCGTGTCGACCCGCGCCGGACTCGTCAACATCGGGCAGGAAGGACAGGTCGCCGTCGGCACCGCCCTCGCCACGTTCGTGGCCACCCGCAACAGCGGACCCGCGGCGCTGATCGCGGCGCTGATCGCCGGGTTCGTCGGTGGTGCGCTGTGGGCCGGCTTGGCCGCCCTGTTGCGCTACTGGCGCAAGGTGCCGGAGGTCATCAGCACGCTGCTGCTGGTGTTCATCGCGTCGCAGGGCACGGGCTACTTGCTCACCCGCACCTTCCTTCTGCTCGACCCCGATCCCAACAAGCCGAACCGTGTCCAGACGAGCGCCCAGGTCGATCCGTCGACCCGCATCGGCCAGATCCGCATCTTCGGCAACGAGTTCCCGTGGTCGGTGCCGGTCGTCGTGCTGCTGGCCGTCGCGGTGGGCGTGGCGCTCCATCGCACCGTCTGGGGGTTCCGACTGAGCGTCCTCGGACGGAACCCGCGCACCGCCCAGCGCACTGGCATCTCGGTGGTGCGCTCCGGCGCCGCCGCGCTCGCGTTCGGGGGAGCGATGGCGGGCCTGGCGGGCGCCGCGATGTTGGCCGGTGGCGCCGCCAACTACCGCTACACCCCGGGCTTCGCCAACAACGTCGGGTGGGAGGGGCTGCTCGTCGCACTGGTGGCGCGTAACCGTCCGCTCGTGTGCATCCCGGTGGCGTTGGTCTTCGCCTCCCTCCGCACGGGAGCCGGTTTCCTCGCCGCGACCGGAGTGGAGCGCTCGATCGTCGAGGTGGTTCGGGCGCTGTTGGTGTTGGCGCTGCTCGTGCCGCCGGCCGTCGCCGCGATCCGCCGGCGGCGTGCCGCGGTCGAATCTCCCACGCCTGTCCTGCCGTCGGCGGCGACGACGTCGGCGGCGCTCGGGGGAGCGCCGGCATGATCGCCTCGCTCATCGACGTGGTCGGCGATGTCGCAGGCGCCGACGCGATGTACGAAGCCGCGATCCGCTTCGCGATCGTGCTCGCGTTCGCAGCCACCGGCGAATGGGTGGCAGAGCGCGCCGGCACGCTGAACATCTCGGTCGAGGCGATGATGATCGGCGGTGCATACACGGCCGGTGTGACGTTCGCGCAGATCGTGTCGAACTCACCGTCGATCAGCCCGTCGATCGCAGTTGCGGTGGGTCTCGTGACGGCCACCGTGGCGGGGCTCGTGGTGGCGCTGGTGCAGGCCAACCTCAGCCACCGGCTGTCGATCGACCAGTTCGTGGTGGGGTTGACGCTGAATCTGCTCGTACTCGGTCTGGCGCTGTTCCTCGACAGCCGGTGGGAGGCTGTCACGAGCGTCGCCGAGAAGACCCGGGTGCCATTGCTCAGCGACATCCCCCTCGTCGGCGACGCGCTATTCGGCCAGCCGTGGCCGATGTACCTCATCGTCCCGGTCGTGCCGTTCGCATGGTGGCTGGTGTTCCACACCCGGTGGGGCCTCGAGGTGCGCTCGGTCGGTGAGAACCCACAGGCCGCCGACGTGTCCGGGATCTCCGTGAACCGTCGCCGCCGGCAGGGGATCATGTTCGCCGGGCTGGCATCCGGCCTGGGCGGCGGAGTCCTGGTGTTGGGGCAGATCTCGATCAGGGGCTACGCGACGGGACACGTCGGGCTCAAAGGCATCATCGCCATCGCCGCCGTCATCTTCGGCGGGTGGACGTTGCGCGGAACGATCATCGGCTGCGTGCTGTTCGGCTACTTCTTTGCCCTGCAGCAGACGTTGCCCGTGTTGGGGCACCGCATCAACGCCCAGCTGGCAGCCAGCCTTCCGTACGTCGTGGCACTCGCGATCACGGCCGTGTTCGCAACGCGGAGCCGCCAGCCGCGCGCGCTGGCGCAGCCTTTCGTCCGCGGCCTGACCTGAGCGTTGCGTCAAGCGGCGTCGGCGGAGTTGACGTTGCGGCCGGGGGCGACGACCTGGTCGATCGCGTCTCGGACGCCGGCGGGCAACACCAGCCCACCCGGTAGCTCGGCGGTGGCGATCAGGTCGTCGAGTTGCTCGAGCGTGCGCGGGCCGATGATCGCGGCGGTGATCGTCGGGTCGTCGAGGACGAAGGCCAGCGCCAGTTGCTTCAACGTGATGCCCGCATCGGTGGCGACGGCGGTCAGCTGACCGACCAACGCGTGCTTCTCGACGCGGATGGCCTCGTGGCCGTGATCGAAGTGATCGGGTTGACGTAACGCACGCGACGCGGTGTCGTCGACGACGCCCTGGTACTTGCCGGTCAACCATCCGCCGTTCAACGGCGCCCAGACGATGACGCCGAGATCGTGACGGCGGCTCGCTGCGAGCACGTCGCGCTCGATCCCACGCGCGAGCGCCGAGTATGGCGGCTGCTCGCTCGTCGGCCGTGGGACACCGAGCTCGTCGGCGCGCTGGTTGATCTCGTCGATCTGAGCCGCCGAGAACGTCGACGTCCCGATCGCGCCCACCTTCCCGGCCGTGACGAGCTCGTCGAATGCGGTGAGCGTCTCGTCGATCGCGGTCGCCGGATCGGGTCGGTGCATCTGATAGAGGTCGATGTGATCCACCTGCAGCCGGCGCAGGCTGTCGTCGCAGGCCTGCTTGATCCACCGCTGCGACAGACCGCTGCACTGTGGATCGTCGCCCATCGGGTTGCCGACCTTGGTCGCCAGCACCACCTGGTCGCGACGGCCGCGCAACGCCTCGCCGAGGATCGTCTCGGAGGCGCCATCGTCGTAGATGTCGGCAGTGTCGAACAACGTGATGCCCGCTTCGATCGCACGGTCGACCATCCGATGACACTCGTCGACGTCGGTGTTGCCCCAACGTCCGAACATCATCGTGCCGAAGGCGATCGTCGAGACCTCGACGCCGCTGTGCCCGAGGCGTCGCGTCGGCAGGCTCACGCGAGACCTGCCTGCTGCTGGAACACGAGGCTGTCCCAGTAGTCGACGCGGTGGGCGATCAGGTCGTCCTCGACCCGGAACCGCATGACACCGCGCACGGCGACGTCGTGGTCGTTGACGCGGGTGTGCAGCGTGTAGGCGACCACGATGCGTTCGCCATCGGCGATGACGTCCTCGATCTCGTACCGCAGCCCCGGCATCGATGCGAGGAATCCCGGCACCCGGCGGGCGTACTCGTCGCGACCCGTGCAGCCGCTGCCGAGGGCCGCCGTGTGCTCGTTGACGAAACCCTCGCTGACGTGGGCGACGACGGCGGCTGGGTCACCGGTTGCGAACGCCGCAAGGTATGCCGTGCAGCGCTCGGCAGGGGTCACCGGGCCACCGAACCCCAGACCTCCTGGGCTTTTTCGTACACGCCCTGGTCGTAGGAGAACTCGATCACGTTGCCGTCGGGGTCGGTGAGCGCGCAGATGTAGCCGATCGGGTCGGGCATCTGCGTCGGTGGCCACGACAGACATCCCGCTTGCTCGCCGCGGGCGGCGATCTCGTCGACCATCTCCTTGCTCGGCATCTCGATGCCGATGTGCGCGAACGGGGCCATGATCGGTTGCGGGCCCTTGTCCTGGTCGCGGAAGAAGCTGACGAGCACGAGGATGAACGGCTTGTCGCCCTGGTCGGGGTGCCCGAGCCAGGCGCCCTGCCCGTCGGCATCCTCGCGACGGTCGAGCAACTCGAGCGGCGTGAACTTCTCGTACCACTCGATGGTGCGGTCCATGTCGGTGCAGGGGAGGGCGATGTGCGTCCATCGCACCGAGCCCGGACGCACGCGGTCGTCACTCACTGGTGTGGCCCTCCGGGATCACGGGGTCGGCGCCGCCCTTGGTCCACAGCACGACGTTGGTGCCCCACGGATCTTCGAACGCGCCGTTGAATCCGTTGAACTCGGCCCAGTAGTGGTGACGCCAGAGCACCTTGGCGCCGTGCTGCTCGGCGCGGTCGAGGATCGCGTCCTCGGTGTCGTCGCCGACCAGGATCCAGATCCGGACCCCACGACCGTCGCGCGCGAGATGGCGGGGCTCGACGCCGGCCGGGTCGGGATGGGGCCGGCAGTTGGCGACGTCGGAGAAGCCGACGTGGAGGTTGCCGATCGGTGACGGCGAACCGTCCTCGAGCGGGAAGTGACCTCCTGGCACGCCTCGGTGGAAGACACCGGTCGGTCGGCCCTCGACCTCCCACCCGAACACGTCGTGGTAGAAGGCGGCGCAGGCTTCGACGTCGTCAGACGGGAAATCCACGAAGATCAGGGTGTTCGGCTCCACGTCGCCACCATAGCAAAGATGGACTGATGGTCTGACCAAGCGTCCGAGGCGGTGGTCTAGGCTTCGAGCGTGCGGTCTTCAGCGGCGCGCCGCGAGGAAGTGATCACGTCGGCGTGCCGCTTCGTCGCGGAGCGCATCGAGGTCGACCGTCACGCAGCGACCGTCGCGTACCACCTCGCGACCGGCGATCAGCACGTCACTCACCGAACGCCCGTCGCTCGCCCACATCAGCTGCAGGACGGGATCGGTGCTGCGCGGCACGAACTGTGGGCCGCGCCGATCGTGCACTACGAGATCGGCTTGCTTTCCCACCTCGATCGATCCGATCGCGTCGCCTTTGGCGATCGCTCGGGCGCCGCCGATCGTGGCGAGCGTCAGTGCGTCGTACGCCGTGAAGCTGAACGGGTCGACGGTGCGGTCGCGCAACAGACCGACGAACAGCGATGCCGCGCGCAGCACGTCGACGGCGTCGCCGGCGTTCTCGGCGTCGCATCCCAGCGCCACCCGCGCCCCGCGAGCGAGCAACTCACCGTGTCGCCCGGCGCCGGTGAAGCCCTGAGCCAATCGCAGGTACGCCCACGGGCACGACGCCACGGCAGTGTCGGTGCGAACCACGACGTCGATCTCGTCGTCGTCGAGGTGAACGGCGTGAGCCACCAGCACGTGCGGGCCGAGCGCACCGAGCTCGTCGAGATGGACGAACGGCCGGCGACCCGTTCGCGCCAAGTAGCTGACCGGGTCTCCGCCGTGCGGCGACATGTGGAACGTGAGGCCGACGCCGCGCACCCGGGCCAGGTCGCTGGCACCGGCGACGAGCTCGTCGCTCATCAGGTCGTGGCCGACGAGCGTCACCCAACCCTCGACCAGACCGCCGGCCGGCAGCCGGTCGAGGAGCTCGACGTGCCGCTCGAGCACCTCGCCGGCCGGAGCGCCGAACGGCAGGCCGTCGACGTCCCATCCCCACTGACCGATCGTCGTCCGCATTCCGACATTCGTGACCGCCGCGGCCACGCGGTTGGGGTGGGCCACCGTGCCCGCCTCGACGGTGCAGGTGATGCCATTCGTGACGGCTTCGATTGCACCGAGCGTCGCCGACAACTCATCGTCGTCGCCGGTGTGGGCAGCGTGCACCGGTACCGCCCAGCCGAAGATCGCCTCCTGCGAGTCGATCGCGTCGGGGATGCAGGAGTGCACCAACCGATCGCCGGTCAGGTGCTGGTGGGCGTTGACGTATCCGGGCGTCACCAGCGAGTCGGCGTCGCCGATCACCCGCGCGTCTGGGTACCGGGACCGCAGCTCGTCCCACGGGCCGACCGCGGCGATGACGTCGCCGCCCACCGCCACTGCGCCGTCGCCCACCACGGTGCGCGTGCCGTCCATCGTCACCACGTCGCCGCCGCGCACCAGCACGTCGACTGCCCGCACGTCCGCCTCCTGCACGTTGCGCTCAGCTCCTGCGCCGTGCACCATCCCGAGAGGTTGCCACACCATGCCCGACAACGGCTCTGAAGCAGCGTCCCCCGACGCCTCGCCGCGCGCGAGCACCGGCATCCTCTGTGCGAGTCCGGCGCTGCGCGACGGATGGTACGCGGTCGCGCGAAGCGTCGACGTCGGCGGTCATCCGGTGGCAGTCACACTGCTCGGCACCTACGTCGTGCTGTACCGCGCGATCGACGGCGCGGTCGTCGCCGCACCCGACCGGTGCCCGCACCGCGAGGCGCCGCTGTCGAAGGGGACGATCGAGGCCGGCTGCCTGACCTGCGCATACCACGGCTGGACGTTCGGCGACGGGGGACGATGTGTGCGCGTGCCGTCGGCCGCCGACCACGTGCCACCACCGCCGCGCGCCCACCTCGCGACCTTCGGCTGTGCCGAACGGTACGGCCTGGTCTTTGTGTGCCTCGGCAGCACGCCGGCCGACGCGCCCGATGGCATCCCCGTCGTCGCTCAGGAGCACGATCCCGCGTTCCGTCGCATCAACACACCGGTCGACGTGTGGCAGACGTCGGCAACACGGATGACCGACAACTTCCTCGACATCACGCACTTCCCGTTCGTTCACGTCGGCACGTTCGGGCGGGCGCAAGACACGCGGGTACCGCGGTTCGAGCTGGAGGCGCTCGACGACGGCTGGTTCGGCTACCGCTACGAGGTGCTGGCGAACAACACCGACCTGGGCACGCTCGCCAGCGGTCAGGCGACGGGTGTGGTGGAGCGGGCGATGAGCTCGGGGTTCCACCTGCCGTTCGACGTTCGGAGCACCATCCACTACGGCAGCGGGCTCGACCACATCCTGCTGCTGCTGTCGACCCCGATCGACGACGTCACGTCGTACTTCACGTTCGTCGTCTGGCGCAACGACGACTTCTCGGTGTCGGCGGAGGAGATCATCCGCTTCGACCTCGCGATCGGCGCCGAGGACAAGCGGATGCTCGAACTGCTCGATGGCGTCCTGCCCCTCGACCAGACGACGCTCGTCAGCGTGCAGGCCGACAAGTGCTCGGTCGAGTGGCGCCGCCGGCTCGTCGAGTACATCTCGCGACCGACCGTTGTCGCACAGCCTCCGATCGAACGTGCCAAGTAGAGAGCGTCGGCATGCTCGAGATCTCGTGTGCGCTGCCACCGACGCCCGCCACCCCCGATCTGGTGCGGTACGCCGAGGACCTCGGGTACCGGCGGGCGTGGATCTACGACACACCTCCGCTCCAGCTCGACGTGTGGATGACGCTGGCGCTGGCGGCCGACCGAACGGAACGGATCGGGATCGGGCCGGGAGTGCTCGTCCCGAGCAACCGCCATGCGCTGACGACGGCGACGGCGATCGCCCATCTCGAATCACTCGCGGCGGGCCGCACCGCGTACGCGTTCGGAACCGGTTTCACTGCCCGCCACGCGCTCGGGCAACGGCCACTCAAGTGGACCGACGTCGCTGAGCACGTGCGAACGGTTCGCGCGCTCCTGCGTGGTGAGACGGTGGAGATCGACGGGGCGATGGTGGCGATGCTGCACGGCACGGGCCAAGCGCCGCCACGCCCCCTCGAGCCGCCGTTCCTCATCGGCGCCAGCGGGCCGAAGGGTGAAGCAGTCGCGCGCGAGCTGGGCGGCGGTGTGATCGGCTCGAGCCCGATCGCCGGGTTCGACTGGTCGGTGTGGCTGGCGTTCGGCACGGTGCTCGACGACGGGGAGGACACCGGCGACGAGCGCGTGCTGCGATCGGCCGGGCCCGGCGCCGCGATCGCGTACCACTCGACCTACCAGCGCCGGCGGGCGAGCTTCGACAGCCTGCCTGGCTCCGCGATGTGGCGGGAGTCGATCGAGGCGGTCGATCCGTCGGTCCGCCATCTCGAGACGCATCGCGGCCACCTCACCGAGCTCAACCGTCACGACCGGACAGTGATGACAGGATCGATCGCAGCCGAGGTGAGCCGCAGTGGCACGGCCGCCCACTGGCGCGAGCGCCTGGCGGCGGCCGCCGAAGCGGGCACCACCGAGGTGGCGTTTCAGCCGGCTGGGGACGATCTACGACGCGAACTGACGAAGTTCATCGAAGCCGCACGCAGCTGAGCGGTCAGGCGATTCGCACCGGGCCGGTTCGTCCCGGGCGGGGATCGAGGGTGAGCACGGTGAGTCCGGCCTCTGCCGCCAGGCGGGCGAAATCGTCGGTTGCGCTCGGTGGCGTCTCGCCCTCGGTGGGGCGCACGGTGAGCGCGACGATCGCTTCGTCGTCACGCGCGACTGTTCGCGCGCGTTCGAGGATCAAACCGTTGGCCACGAGGTACCACTCCCGATCCTCGTCGAGATCGAGCGAGTCGATCGTCGAGATGGGCGAGGTGGTGGCGGTGTCGAGCACCCGGTGGTACTGCTCGACCCATGCCGGATGCGACCCTGCCACTGACGCTTCGAGGAACGCCTCGGTGGGCAACGGCAACACGACGTGGGTCGCGATGCCGAGTCGCTGGGCCTCGGCGAGGATGATGAGATCGGCACCGTTCGCCGCGGCCGACACGACCGACGACGGCTGAAGGTCCCTGAGCACCCGGCCGATGATCGCCGTGACCGCATCGATTTGGACGGCCGGGAAGCGCGCCTCCGGCCGGTCGTCGGCGTCGATCCGGTTGCCGGCATGGGCGAGCAGCACTGCAGCACCCTATTGCCCTGTCCCTTCGTTCACTGCGCCGCCCCCGACGCCCACGAGCACGGCGCGGAGGCGTTCGAGACGGGCAGCGGTGCCGTGACCAACGGCCCATGCTGTCTTTTGCGAGCGGAACGGGATAGAAAGACAGCACTCACCTCGTCCGAGGCACGGCACGAGGCAGGGTGGAAGGAGGAGAGATGACACCGATCGCGACCGACAGTGGGCTCGGCTGGCGAACCCTCGAGCTGATCGGGCGCGGGACCACGTTCGCGTTCGACCGACCCGGGCCGTCGCCGGGGGCGCCAACGGTGGTGCTGCTGCACGGCTTGACGGCGACAGGCTCCCTCAACTGGACACCGACGATCGCCGCCCTCAGATCGCGTTATCGGGTGATCGCGCTCGACCATCGTGGCCACGGGCGGGGGATCCGAAGCGAGGTTCCGTTCACGCTCGAGGATTGTGCCGACGACGCAGTCGCCCTGATCGACGCCCTCGACGTGCCGAGGGCGATCTTCGTCGGATATTCGATGGGCGGCCCGATCGCCCAACTGGTCTGGCGCCGCCATCCTGATCGCGTGGCGGGACTCGTGTTCTGCGCCACCGCCGCCGACTTCACCACGACCCCCGACCACTGGCCCCTCGTGCGTGCGCTCGAGAACGTGCGCCGCGTCACCCACCTCGTCCCGCGTTCGATCCGCTTGAGGGCGGCGCGACCGTTCGTCGGTGGGCTCGTCTCCGATCCCGCGCTCAGGAACGAGGTACTCGGCGCGATGAACAGCCACGAGGAACGGTCCATCCACGAGGCCGAACGCGCGATCCGCGGCTTCCGGTCGACGGATTGGATCGGCGGCGTCGGCGTGCCGGTGGTGGTCGTCGTCACTGAGCGCGACCGGCTCGTCCGCCCCGCGCTGCAGCGACATTTGGCGGCATCGATACCAGGGGCCCGCACGATCGAGATCAACGCCGCCCATCTCGCCGCGTTCACCCGGCCCGAACTGACGGCCAGCGCGGTCGTCGCCGCATGCGACGCCATCGCTCTTCCAACCGCGAGGACGCCGCAACGCCGGTTCGGCGAACGTGTCAAGCGCCTCGTGCAGGGTCGCGGGCGTCAGCCACGGCCACGCGGCGCGTTCCGGCGCTGATCAGCCGTCGTCGTACTTGAACGAGATACGCAGCTTCGTGCGGAAGGTCGCACCGCCCGCGTCGTCGAGGTCGAGGTCCTGCTCGACCACCTCGGCGACCCGCAGGTTGCGGATCGTCTCACGGGCTTTCCGGACCGCCGTGAGGCCGGCGTCCTCCCACGATTCACTGCTCGTCCCGATGATCTCGACGACCTTGTAGACACTCATGGGGTCCGTACCTCCTCGGCCGCGCACCACTCCGGCGCGCAGCAGCAGTATTGCCGACCGCGACGGACCCGAATTCCACGGCCGCACCCGTGCGACCAGACCGCCGTTCCCAGCCGACCCGCGACCGTGTGAGGATGGCCGGCGATGGTGACGGTTGTGCTCGAGGAGTACTCGAAGGAGTGGCCAGCGCGTTTCGAGCATGAGCGTCGCGACATCGTCGCCGCACTCGGTGGCCGGGCCGTCGCCATCGAGCACGTCGGCTCGACCTCGGTACCGACGTTGAAGGCGAAGCCGGTCATCGACATCGCACTCGTCGTGCCCGACACCACCGACGAGGACGCGTACGTTCCGGCCCTCGTGACGATCGGCTACGAGTTCCTCATGCGCGAGCCCGATTGGTTCGAGCACCGGCTGCTCCGGCGCGACGATCCACGGGTCAACCTGCACGTCTTCCCACCGGCATGCGACGAGGTTGATCGGATGATCGCGTTTCGTGAACATCTCCGTGCCGACGCCGCCGACCGCGCCCACTACCAGTCCGCCAAGGAGGTGCTCGCGCAGAGCGAATGGCCGACGATGCAGCACTACGCGGACGCCAAGACCGGTGTCATCGCCGAGATCGTGGGCCGCGCTCGCCGGGACGCGCGGATGCACGTGGTCGTGGAGACGGAACGCCTCATCCTGCGCCGGTTCACCACCGACGACATCGACAACCTGGTCGAGCTCGACGGCGACCCCGACGTGATGCTTCATGTCACCGGCGGCCGAATCACGCCCCGCGACGAGATCGAGACAGATTTCCTTCCTGCCTTCCTCGGCTACTACGAGCGCTCCGACGGATACGGGTTCTGGGCAGTGGTCGAGAAGTCGACCGGCGACTTCCTCGGATGGTTCCACTTCCGACCTGGCGAGGGTCATCCCGACGAGGAACCCGAGCTCGGCTACCGACTGCGCAAGTCGGCGTGGGGCAAGGGATACGCCACCGAGGGTTCGATCGCGTTGATCGACCGGGGCTTCACCGATTTGGGTGTCCGACGGGTGATCGCCGAGACGATGGTGGCGCACACCGGCTCGCGGAGAGTGATGGAGAAGGCCGGAATGCGGGTCGTCCGAACGTTCGAGCAGGACTGGCCGTACCCCATCCCGGGCGACGAGCACGGCGACGTCGAGTACGCGATCACGCGGGAGGAGTGGGAGGAGCAGCGTCGATGATCCGCGTCGAGCCTGCGACGTTGGCCATGCTCGAAGCCTTGGTAGAGGGTGACGAGGTCTTCGAGGGTCGCTTCGGCGTTGCAGTCGAGCCGGAGTGGGCGGTGTTCCCGGAGGCCGTGCCACGCGCGCTCGACGCCGTGCGCGCCGGCGCCGAGATCGAGTGGGGGACGCACCTGTTGTTCGACGACCAGGGCGTGCTCGTGGGCATCGGCGGCTGGAAGGGAGAGCCCGTCGACGGCGTCGCCGAGCTCGGTTACGCCGTCGCCCCTCGCCGGCAGGGCCAGGGCATCGCGAGCGCGGCGGTACGCGTGCTCGTCGATCGTGGGCGCGCGGCCGGACTCCGTCGCGTCGTCGCGCACACCCTGCCGGAGGAGTCAGCTTCGACGAGCGTGCTGCGCCGCTGCGGATTCGTCAATGTCGGTGAGGTCGGTGAGCAGGACGGTGGAGCCGTGTGGCGTTGGGAGTTGCCCCTCATGGCCGCCTGATCCGGTTGAGTCAGTTCTCGGCGAGGGAACGGGCGACCGCCGCGAATGCCTCGTCGGTCGCCAGCAACGCCTCGTCGATGTCGGCGTCGGTGTGGGCGGCGCTCAGGAACCAGTTGTGCCAGGGATGGAAGTACGCGCCGCGGCGCGCTGCGACGTCGGCCCACAACGAGGCGAGCTGGAACTCCTCGTCGCCCTGGAACGTCATGAACGGCATCTGCACCGGACCGGTCTGGCGGACGACGACGCCGTGGGCCGATGCTTGCGCTTCGAGCCCGTCGCGCAGCCGCTGGCCCGCTCGTTCCATCTGCGCCACCCCTCCCTCGTCGCGGAGCGCACCGATCGTGGCGATCGACGCCGCCATCGCCACCGCCGAGAACCAGAACGACCCGGTGACGAAGATCTTCTGGGCGCCGTCGCGGTACCGGTCGTTGCCGGTCACGGCCGCCAGCGCGTACCCATTGGCGATCGCTTTGCTCCAGGCGGACAGATCAGGCGCGACACCGATCGGCTCCCAGCTCCCGCCATGGGCGAGCCGGAACCCGGCCCGGACGTCGTCGAGGATGAGTGCCGCGCCGGACTCGTCGCAGATCGATCGCAGACCACGCGCGAACGCCGGGTCGACGAGCTCTTGGTCATGGCGGGCGTCGTGCTTGAACGGTGACGCGACGATCGCCGCCATGTCGTCGCCGGCCACCGAGGCGGCCTTCTCGACCGACTCGAGGTCGTTGTACGTGTAGTGCAGCAGGTGGGCGCGGTCCTCCGGCACGATCCCGGCGATGATCGGGGTGCACCACGGAGCGGAACCGTGATAGGCGCCCTCGGCGACGAGCACCTTACGACGCTCGGTGGCCGCTCTGGCGATCGTGACGCACTTCGTCGTCGCGTCGGTTCCGTTCTTCGAGAACATCGCCCAGTCGGCGTGGTCAACGACGTCGACCATCAGCTCGGCGAGCTCGACGATCACCGGGCCGGGTCCGTTCTGGCAATCACCGCGCGACTGTTGATCACGGACGGCTGCTTCGACGGCGGGGTGCCGGTGGCCGAGCACGATCGGTCCGTAGCTGCACATGAAGTCGACGTACTCGTTGCCGTCGACGTCGCGGACGCGGCAGCCGTCGCCCTCGGCCATGAACTGCGGCAGCGCCTTCGGGAGTCTCGTCGCGTTCTGGTGGCCGTACATGCCGCCGGGGATGACCGCCTTGGCTCGGGCGCGCAGGTCGTTGTCGAGGTCGCGGGGGCGGGTGTCGGTTTCGTTCACGGGGTCTCCTTCAAGGCGATGTGGTCATTCGGGACTGCTGCACGATGACGTTCGTCGGTTCCGGGTAGTGGCACGCCACGGCGTGGCCGATGCCGGGATCGACGAGCGCCGGCTCCTCTTCGGCGCACCGATCGGTCGCCTTCCAGCATCGGGTCCGGAAGCGACAGCCCGATGGTGGCGCCGTCTGCGTGGGAACCTCACCGGTGAGCACGATGCGGCGGCGGGCCCGCTCGACGAGTGGATCGGGGATCGGTGCCGCCGACAGCAGCGCCTGCGTGTACGGGTGGGCGGAGTGCTCGTACACATCGGTCGCCGTGCCCGTCTCGACGATGCGTCCGAGGTACATGACCGCGACCCGATCGCTGATGTGGCGGACGACCGAAAGGTCGTGGGCGATGAACAAGAACCCGAGATCGAGCTCGGTGCGGAGTCGCTCGAGGAGCTTGATGATCTCGGCCTGGATGCTGACGTCGAGCGCCGACACCGGTTCGTCGAGCACCAGCAGGTCAGGGTTGACGGCGAGTGCTCTGGCCACACCGATGCGTTGCCGTTGCCCACCCGAGAACTGGTGCGGATAGCGCGCGGCGGCGCCCTGGGGCAACTGCACGATGTCGAGCAACTCGGAAACCCGCGCCGTCCATTCGTGCTCCGAGGCGCCGATCCCGTGCACCTCCAGCGGCTCGGACAGCAGCTCGCGGACCGTCATGCGCGGGTTCAGCGACGCCTGCGGATCCTGGAACACCATCTGGAACCGACGCCGCATCCGGCGCATGTCCTCGCCCGCCAGCCGCAACAGGTCCACCCCGTCGAACACGATCGAGCCGGAGTCGGGCTCGACGATGCGCAACACGCAGCGGGCCGTGGTGGTCTTGCCGCAACCCGACTCGCCGACCAGGCTCAGCGTCTCGCCGCGGTCGACCGCGAACGACACGTCGGAGACGGCCTGCACCGTGCCGGTCGAGCGATGGAGGAGCTGACCGCGCAGCGCGAACGTCTTCACGAGATGTTCGACCGAGAGCAGCGACCCGTTCACGATTGTGCCGCCGCCGGCTCGAACGACTCGGCCGGTTCCAGCGGCGCGACGTGGCAGGCCGCGGCCGTCGACGTGAACGAGCGCAACTCGGGCATCTCGGTGACGCAGCGGTCGACGGCGAGCGGGCAGCGTGGGTGGAACGCGCAGCCGCCCGGCATCCGATCGAGCGACGGCGGCGAACCGCCGATCGGGATGAGATCGATGCGCTGATCGAGGCGCGGCAGGCAGGCGAGCAGACCGCGGGTGTAGGGGTGGTTCTGGCGGTAGAACACGCCGACGGCGTCGCCGTGCTCGACGATCCGCCCGGCGTACATCACGTGCACCCGTTGGGCGAGCCCGGCGACCACACCGAGGTCGTGGGTGACGAGCACGATGGCGAGGTCGCGCTCGCGCTGGACATCGGCGAGGACATCGAGGATCTGGGCCTGGATCGTGACGTCGAGGGCGGTCGTCGGCTCGTCGGCGATGAGCAGGTCGGGATCGTTGGCGAGCGCCATGGCGATCATCACCCGCTGGCGCATCCCGCCGGACAACTCGTGTGGATACGACTTCAAGCGCCGGTTGATGTCGGTGATCGACACCAACTCGAGCAATTCGGCGGCGCGCATCTTGGCGGCTCGCTTCGCCCGCGGCTGGTGGGCCAGCACGGCCTCCTCGAGCTGGTGGCCGACCGTGTGGACCGGGTTCAGTGATGTCAGCGGATCCTGGAAGATCATGCCGATCCGGTTGCCGCGCAGCCGGCGCAGACGAGCCGCCGGCGCGCCGAGTAACTCCTCGCCGGCGAACCGCACGGATCCCGTCGACTCCGCTCCCGGGCCGAGAAGTCCCAACAACGACAGCATCGTGACGCTCTTGCCAGAACCCGACTCGCCGACGACCGCCACCCGCTCGCCCCTGGCCACGTCGAGGTCGACACCGCGCACGGCTTCCAGGGGCTGGTCGGTGTGGGCGCGGAAGCGGACGTGGAGGTCGCGGATCTCGAGCAGCGCGTCCTCCATCCCCGCTCAGCCCCGGGCCTTCACGTCGAAGTGGTCGCGGATCCCGTCACCGAGGAAGTTGGCTGCGAGCACGACGCTGAGGATCGCGAGACCGGGACCGAGCGAGATCCACCACTGGTAGAAGTTCCGCGTTCCGTCGTCGATCGTCAGACCCCACTCGGGTGACGGGGGAGTGGCGCCCAGGCCGAGGAAGCTCAGTGAGGCGGTGAAGATCAGCACCTGGCCGAAATCCATCGTGGCGTTGATCATCACCGGCGTAATTGCCAACGGCAGCACATGCCGGCGCAGGATCCTGCGCCGGGGCACCCCGACCGCGGTCGCGGCCTCGACGTGCTCGCGGTTCTTGATCGTCATCACCTGGCCGCGCAGCAGCCGGGCGTAGATCGGCCACCACACGAGCACGAGGGCGATCACCGTGTTGCGCAGTCCCGGTCCGAGCGCGGCGGCGACGGCCATCGCCAGGAAGATCGGCGGGAAACCGAGTACGACATCGGTCAAGCGCATGATGACGCTCTCGACGAAACCTCCGAGATAGCCCGCGATCGCGCCGAGGATCGATCCGATCAGAACGGTCATCACGATCACCGCGGCCGCGGCAGGAATCGACTCGCGCGCGCCGTACAGCGTCCTCACCAGCACGTCGCGTCCGAGCGCGTCGGTGCCGAGCCAGTGCGACGAGCTCGGTCCGGACAAGCGTGTCCCGACGCTCTCCCTCGGCCCCGCCCATGCCCACAGCGGCACCGTGACGGCCACGAGGACCCAGAGCAGCAGCACACCGCCACCGATGACGATCGGCCACGAGCGCAGCGCCCCGCGGACCGCCGCCCACGTGCCGGCGTCGGCGGGCGGGACCAGATGGTCGATGTCGAGTGCGCTCTGGACGGTGCTCACGCGTACCTGATCTTCGGATCGACGGCCGCGTAGAGCACGTCGGCGACGAGGCTGCTGAGGAGGAAGATGACACCGCCCGTGATGCAGACGCCGTTGATCGCCGGATAGTCGAGACGTTTCGTCGCCTCGACGGCGTACGTTCCGATGCCGTTCCACGAGAACACGGTCTCGGTCAACACGGCCTGCGTCAGCAGCACGCCGAGCGTGAGTCCCATGATCGTGATGACCGGCGTGAGCGCGTTGCGAAGGACATGGTGACGCATCACGTCGCCTTCTCGCAGACCCTTGGCGCGGGCGGTGCGCACGTAGTCGGCGTGGAGCTCGTCGAGCATCGCCGCCCGCACCAACCGAGACACGATGCCCATCAGGCTCCAACCCAGCACGAACGCCGGCAGCATCAGTTGGCGGAGGCAGCGCCAGGCGAGGCCGAAGTCGCCGTCGATCAGCGAGTCGATCGTGTAGAGACCAGTTGTATGGGGCGGCGGGTCGACGCGTGACGGGAGGCGACCCGGGCCGGGGAACCATCCGACGCGGACGTACAGCAGGTACAGCGCGATCAGACCCAGCCAGAACACGGGCAGCGACGAGCCGACGAGGCCGACGAGGCGGGCGAGGTGATCGACCACCTTGTTCTGGTGGCGGGCCGACGTGATGCCGAGCGCGATGCCCCCG
Organism: Ilumatobacteraceae bacterium; assembly: GCA_035557475.1. GTDB lineage: Bacteria > Actinomycetota > Acidimicrobiia > Acidimicrobiales > Ilumatobacteraceae > JALOLG01. Next base: position 3,206 of record DATMDV010000171.1, on the reverse strand, counting down.
ATCCCGCCCACGATCAGCGCGCCGAAGGCCAACTCGGCGGTGGCGGGCAACCGTTCCCAGAGGTCGGACGTGACCGACTGCTTGGTCCGGAACGATGTCCCCATGTCGCCGGTGACGAGGTTCCTCACGTACGTGAAGTACTGCTCGATGACGCCACCCTCGAGGCCCCAGCGCTTCTTCGCCGCGTTGACGACGGCCTCGTTGTTCATGTTCCGCTCGCCGACGATCGACGCCACCGGGTCGGCGGGGATGATCCGCGAGACGATGAACGCGATCGTGACGATGCCGAGCAACAGCAGCGGGGTGATCGCCAGCCGTCGCAGGACGTAGTTCGTCATCGCGTCCTGGACGGCCGATCGGTCGGGGCGGGCTCAGTCGATGCCGAGCCCACCCAACTCCAAGTTGCAGCAGGCGCTGTAGCGCACGCCGGTGATGTCGCTGGCGTAGGCGAGCACGAGGCCGGGGTTGACGAGCGGGAAGATGACCAGGTCGTCGATCATCGCCTGACCGAGTTGGTTGTACAGATCGGTCTTCGCGTCACCGGACGCGGCGAGGGCGTCGGCGAACAGTTGCTGCTCGTCGGCATTCGGGTCGGCGCCCGATCGACCCTGCCACGACGTGCCCTCGATCATGCCGAAGTACTGCACGTACTGGCTGGAGTCGATGTGGTCGGGTGCGAAGTAGACGGCCGTGAACGGGATTCCGTCGCCGGTGATCTGCTCGACCCACTGGGCGAACTCGACCGGTTCGAGCTCGAGGTCGATGCCGATCGCGGACAGGTCCTGTTGGACCTTGGCCATCATCGTGTCGAAGTCGACGCCGTACACGTTGACGCTCGGATAGGCGGCCCTGAGCGTGAGGCCGTCGACCCCCGCCTCGGCGAGGAGCGCCTCGGCGGCGGCCACGTCCTGCTCGGGCAGTGGTAGTCCTTCGCTGCCCTCGAAGCCGTTCGGGATCGGTGACGCCTGCAGCTTGCCGTTCCCGCCGACGGTGGTGTCGAGGATCCCTTCGTAATCGAGGGCCAACTTGATCGCCTCGCGCACCCGCGGGTCGGCCAGCTCCTCTCCGCCGACGGCTCCTGCGCTCGCCGCCACGTACACGAAGTTGTACGAGTCGACCAGCTCGGTGGTGATCCCCTCGGCGCCTTCCAGTTCACCGACGGAGTCGAAGTTGATCTGCATCGCGATATCGACGTCGCCCTGCTGGAGCTGTTGGAGCTGCGCCGTCGCGTCCTTGACCTGCTTGAGCGTGACACCGGGGAACGGGCTCGGCTCGCCCCAGTACGCGTCGTTGCGGGCGAGCACCAGCTGGTCGCCCTCGGTGTAGGAGTCCAACACGAACGGTCCACTCCCGGCGGAGTTGCTGAGGAACCACTGCTCGGCGCTGTCGGTCTCGTCGGCGGTCGCCCCGTTGGCCTCGGCGAGCGCCTGGCTCACGATGCCCATGTACGGAGCGCTGACGATGTTGATGAACGCCGAGTTGGGTGCCTCCATCGTCACGACGACGGTCTGGTCGTCGGGCGCTTCGATCGACGTGACGCCGCTCATGAGGTACGACGCCGAGCCTTCGAGACCGGCGAGGCGCTCCCACGAGAACTTCACGTCGGCGGCGGTGACGGGTGAGCCGTCGGAGAACGTTGCGTCGGGGTTCAGCGTGAACGTGAACTCGGTGCTCTCCGCGTTGGCCTCCCACGAGTCGGCGAGACGCGGCACGAGGACCGTGAGGTCGGTGGGGTCGACGCCGATCAGCGTCTGATAGACGGCGGTCAGGAAGATCTGGCAGGTGTCGCAGTAGGCGCGCTGCGGGTCGAGCGTCGTGAGGTCCATGTCGCGGGCGATGATCAGCTCGCGCGCATCGCCGGCCGGCGCGCCGGTGTCGTCAGGTGCTTCGGTGGCAGCGGTCGTGTCGTCCGAGGTGTCGTCAGTGGTGTCGTCGACGGTCGTGCCTGCGTCGGGTGTCGTGTCGTCGCCGGCGGCTTCGGTGCCGTCGGTCGTCCCATCGTCGTTCGAGTCGTCGTCACCGCACGCGGCGACGATCAACGCCGCCGCGGTCGCGACCGCAAGCCATCGACGACGGCCCCCGGATCGATGCGATGTCACTACACCCATGACGTCCTCCCCAGCGCTCGATCAGCCCTCGTGATCTCTTGCGGACGATCTATTTCGGATGTCCGTGTTATAACAGTGACGCGACATACGATGTGGTGTCAAGCGAAGCGGGGGCGCCGGTTGCCAAAGATCGTTGATCACGAGTGCCGACGGCAGGAGCTGGTCGAAGCGGCCTGGCGGGTCATCACGCGGGTCGGCATCGACAACGTCACGATCCGCGAGATCGCCACCGAGTCCGGCTACTCGACCGGCACGCTCGCCCACTACTTCACGACCAAGGACGACATCTTGCGGTCGGCGTTGGAGCGGGCCGACAACGAGATCAGGCAGCGCCTCGACCGGATCCCCGACGACGTGCACCCTGCCGCGGCGCTCCGTCATGTGCTGCAGGAGGCCCTCCCACTCGACGACCGGCGGGCCTTCGAGCTCACGCTCGACGTCAACTTCTGGGCCCGCGCGCTCAACCAACCGTCTCTGCGCGCGCTCCAGCACCGCGACCACGACGTCTGGCGCCAGCTCGTGTTCGATCGGGTCGAGAGGGCGCAGGGCGCGGGCGCGATCGATGCGGAACGGTCGGCGATCGACATCACCGACGTCCTCGTGGCGTTCGTCGACGGGCTCGGGCTGCAGGGTCTGGTTTATCCCGAGTTGCTGACCAAGGAGCGCATCGATCTGCTGCTCGACGCCCAACTGGTCGCCCTCGGCGCCGACGCGCGTCAATTCGTTCGGGTGGAGATCCCCGAGGTCGAGCCATCCCCGACATGACCTGCTGATTCGACTGGAGACAGGAGCCCCGCCATGACCGCCGCCACCGACCGCACCGCGTTGGTCGAACGACTTCGAGATCGAGCCCGCTTCGTCCGCACCGAGACCGTGCGGCTCTCGCGCATCGCGGGAGCCGGTCACTACGCATCGTCGTTCTCGGCTGCCGAGCTGTTCGCCGCGCTGTACTACGCCGAGCTGCGCATCCGACCTGACGAGCCGGACTGGCCCGACCGCGACCGGTTCGTGCTCTCCAAGGGGCATGCCGCGATCGGCCTCTACCCCGTGCTCGCCGACCTCGGCTACTTCGATCCCGCCGATCTCGACGACTACACC
>DATMDV010000170.1:0-15485 GCA_035557475.1 Ilumatobacteraceae bacterium | reverse complement strand
GTACTGCGTCGTCGAGTGGTTGCCCCAGATCGTCATCTTCTTGACGTCGGTGACGGGCGCGCCGAGCTTCTGGGCGATCTGCGTGACCGCCCGGTTGTGGTCGAGCCGCGTCATCGCCGTGAACCGGCCGGGGTCGAGGTCGGCCGCGTTCGACATCGCGATGAGGGCGTTGGTGTTGGCCGGGTTGCCGACGACGAGCACCTTGACGTCACGCTTCGCGGCCCGCGACAACGCCTCGCCCTGCGGTTTGAAGATCCCACCGTTGGCCGACAACAGATCGGCCCGTTCCATCCCCGCCTTGCGGGGCATCGCCCCGACGAGCAACGCCACCTCGACGTCGCCGAACGCGACGTCGGCGTCGTCGGTGCACACGACGTCGGTGAGCAGCGGGAACGCGCAGTCGTCGAGCTCCATCCGCACGCCCTCGAGGGCGCCGAGCGCCGGCGTGATCTCGAGCAGCTGCAACGCGACGGGCGTGTCGGGCCCGAGCATGGAGCCCGAAGCGATGCGGAACAGGAGCGAGTAGCCGATCTGGCCGGCGGCGCCCGTGACTGCGACACGTACAGGTGCTGTCATAGACGACCGAGCGTAGGCCCGGGCGCGCGGGCGCGTCAGATCCCGAGCAAGTCGGAGATCAGGTCGGCGTAGTACTGCTGACCCTCGGGTCGCAGATGGATGCCGTCGCCGTAGAAGCACTGGCCGGGGCACTCGGCGGACAGGACCTCCCAGTCGATCAGGATCTTGTTGTCGCCCTCCAGATCGGCGGCGCGCAGCATTGCGTTGTTCTCGGCCGTCCACCCACGGTCGGCCCTCACCGTCATGATGATCACGTTCGGGACGCCGTTCATCGTGGCCAGGAACGTGTCGAGGGTGTTCTGGCTGAACGAACCGTTGGTGCCGAGATGCACAACAACTGCATCGCCGAACAGACCGAGGTCGCGGAACTGCTCGAACACCGGGATCATGTCGATCATCTGGCGGCTCACCGCTGCGTCGACCACCATCCCCCGTTCCGCGAGTACCGGCGCCGCGCCGAGCATCACCGAGTCACCGACGGCGAGGAAGCGGACAGGTTCGGTGGGCAGCGGGAGCGTGGTCGTCGTGCTGGTGGTGGTCGTGGTCTGCGCCGCCGGCACTGAGCCGGTGACGACCGGGACGGTTGTGCCGGTCGGCGGCGCGGTCGTCTCAGTCCCGGTCTCGACCGGTGTCGTCGGGTTGGCGATCGCGTCGAGATCGACGACGACGTCCTCCCCCGCATCGGTCGACTCGGCGATCTCGTTCTGCTTCAGGTCGGCGCGCGCCAGGCTGAAAACGCCGAAGATCGACAGCGCGAGGCACGAGCTGAAGGCGACTGTCACGAGTTGGCGCGGCACCGGGTCGCGGGCGCGGCGGAGGCTGCGCCACCAGATGCCGACCACGCCCTTGCGGATCGGCGTCTCGACGTACCGGTACGACAACTCGGTGATGATCACGGTGGCGACCATCGCGGCCGCGAACTGCGGCCACGTCAGCGTGTTGCCGGCGATGCGACGGATCACCTGGTAGATCGGCCAGTGGTACAGGTACATCCCGTACGAGCGGGTGCCGACCCACAAGAACACGGGGTTGCCGAGCACCGGTCCGGCGAACGAGCGCCGGTGGGTCACGGCGCCGATCACCAACAGCGACGCGAGCGACGTGATCAGGAACCCGCCGCGGAACAGCCACGGATCGGGGCCGTCGGGCGTGATGAAGTGCACGTACCAGCTCTGGGCGCCGAGCGCCGCGAGCCCAAGGATCGCCAGCAGGTCCATCAGCCGGCCCTTGTCGCGCAGTGGGCTGCGCATGACCGCGTAGGGCCGCCACACCATCGCGAACGCCGACCCGAACAACAGCCCACCGGCGCGTGTGATCGTCGACAGGTACAACGTGTCGGCCTTCGAGATGCACCGGTCGGCGACATTCCAGTACGCGCCAGGCGTGACATTGCACTCGCCGACCCGGCCCTGGCGGTACAGCAGCGCCATCGCGACGGTGATCACCAGGGCCGACACGACCAGCCACTTGGCCACGTCGAACACGCGGCGGGTCCCGACCCGCAGCAACACCACCATCACCAGCGGCCACAGCAGGTAGAACTGCTCCTCGACGGCGAGGCTCCACAGGTGGCGCAACGGGGCGAAGTCGCCCGTCGAGCTGTAGCCGGCGCCGACCCAGATCTGGTACCAGTTCGACACGTAGAACGTGCCGGCCAGCACATCGCCGCGCAGCTTGCCGAGCGCTTCGGATCTGAAGATCGTCGTGTACGTGACGAGCAGGAACAGCATCACGAACAACGCCGGGAGCAGACGGCGGGCGCGCCGCAACCAGAAGTGTCCGAGATGGATACGGCCGGTGCGCTCCTGCTCGGCGATCAACAGCAACGTGATCAGGTAGCCGCTGATGACGAAGAACACCTCGACGCCCAAGAACCCGCCGGGCAGCCACTCACTGTTGGCGTGGTAGATCATCACCGCCACGACGGCGAGCGCGCGCATGCCATCGAGTCCCGGCAGGTAGGGGACACGACTGATGTTCGACGGTTCGGCGTAACCCGACCTCGTCGAGGGGCGCGTCAAATCGTTGGACGCCATTCGCGTCAAGTATCGCTCAGTCAGGCCGTGATCGACGGTTCACCCGGCGCGCTCGACGCCCGGTTCGGCCACGCCGGTGCGGATCGCCCACGCCGCGATCTCGGTGCGGCTCCGCATCCCGAGCTTGGCCAGGATGTTCGAGACGTGCACGGCAGCCGTCTTTCGGGCGATGAACAAACGCTCCGCGATCTGGGCGTTGGTGAGGCCATCGGCGAGCAGCGTGGCCACCTCCAACTCGCGTCCCGACAGTTCGTTCCCGGGCACGGATGCGGCCCGCCGCTCGAGCCGTCGCAGGAGCGCGTCGGCCCGATCGCGGCGCCACCCCGGCCAGCGGGCGAGCATGCCGCTGGCGGCCATCGCGTGCTTGGCCGCGTCGGAGTTTGCTCCGTCGGCCAGCGCCAACTCGGCGAGCTGCAGCTCGAGCTCGCCGCGCAACCAGCGTTCCAACACGTCGCCGACCCGCGAGACATGGTCGGCAGCCTCGGACCGTCGCCCGGCGTGCGCCTCGAGGAAGGCCATCATCGCCTCCCACGACGGTCCGCTGCGCTCGGCCGCCGGGATCGTGTCGTCGAAGATCTGACGCAGTGCGTCGTCGGGCACGCCGGCGCGCAACGCGGCCTCGACGACGTTGGGGAGGTGGTAGAGCTTGTCCTTGACCGACTTCTCCGACGCCGCCCACGCCTCGACCGCCGCGCGCGCGGAACGGGCGTCGCCTCGCGACGCCGCATCGACGAGGTCGGCATACGACGTCCCGCTCTCGCGACGCGCACCGGCGCGGTGGCGACCTGTGCTATCGCCGACCGAACCCTCCGCATCGCCAGCCTCGGCTTCGAGCAACGCCGAGTAGAAGTCGAGCCAGCGCGTGCCCTTGCGGGCCTGGCCGAGCCGGCGCCAACGCCACGCGTGTGTCAGCCAGCGATCGAGCTCGGCCCTGTCGGCCGAGAGCGAAGCGAGGTCGGCGAGGTGCTCGGCGTACGAATAGGCCGCGAGCGCAGCGAACCCCGCCGATTCGGCATTCGAATGCATCCGCTCGATGATCGATCGGCGCTCCTCGACCGGCACGAGGTCGACGATGTTGTTGAGCCCTCGTGCGGCCGTGACGTGATCGCCGAGGGCCTCCGCGCGGTCGACCGCGACCAGCACCATCGACATCACGTCATCGCCCTCGTGGCCGCGGCACGACCAGCGCTCGACGAGCGCCTGCGCCTCGACCCGTTCCGACCCGATGGCTCGGGCCTCGGCGATCGCCCGGTCGGCGTACTCGACGGTCGGTGTGGCTCGGCCGGCGAGCATGTTGGCCTGGGCCAGGTCGGCGAGGGCGGCCGCCCGATCCTCACCAGCGGGCATGCGGTCGACCAGCGCCGCCAGCCGACGATGCTGTTCGGTGTGGGCGACGTCGTCACCGCCATCCCACGCCACCCGCATCGCCAGCCGCCGTGCCCGCGACTCCTCGACGAGGTCGTCGCGTTCGACGCTGGCGCGGATCCACCTCGACGCGTGTTGGGCGGCGTCGTCGAGCACGCCGACCAGCCACGAGGCGCGCGTCGCGAGCTCGTTCAGGGCCGAATCGTCGGGTGCTTCGCTGAGGCCGAGCTCGGCGAGCTCCAACGCGTGATACGCCGCGCCTCGACGCAGCGCATCCGTCGCCGCCCGTTGCACCGCGGCGAGCATGACGTCGACGACCCCGGCCGCGGCCGCATGGTGCGAGATCGCCACGTCGTCGGGCTCGGTGGCCTCGAGCAACGCGGCGAGCGCCGACTCATGGATCCGGCGCCGTTCGCGCCCGAGCAGCCCGGCGCTCACCGTCTCGCCCACCAGGGCATGCCGGAAGGCGAACACATCGACCTCGTCCTCGACGAGTAGGCCGGCGGCGACGAGCCCACGCAAGGCGTCGATCAGGGTGGCTTCGCTCGAGCCGGTCACGCGCGCGAGGAGGTCGAACGGCACGCGCTGGCCGAGCACCGACGCTGCCTCGATGACGGCGCGCTCACCTTCGCCGAGCGCCAGCACCGCATCACGCAGGAGCTCGGCGACGGTCCACGGCAACGGCAGATCGGCGAGGTCGGTCGCGCCGGCGTCGCCGGACGAGGCGATCAACTCCTCCAGGAAGAACGGATTGCCACCGCTGCGATGGTGCAGCGCCTTCACGGCCCGGTAGGGCACGTTGTCGCCGAGGGCCTGCGCCGCGAAGTCGGCGACCTCGTCGAGGCTGAGCCGGTCGAGCCGGATGTTCAACCCGTCAGGGCGTCGTTCGACGGCGTTGAGGAGGGCCGACAGCGGCGACCGTGAGAGCAGGCCGTCGGGGCGATAGGTGCCGATCACGACGACGTCGTCGAGCCCCGGCACACCAAGTACGAGCTGGTGCACCACGCCGATCGTCGCCGGGTCGATCCAGTGCAGGTCGTCGGCATACACGATGACGGGTGCGAGGTCGGGGGCCAGATGGCGCAGCACGTCGATCGCCGCCCGTTCGAGCGACTCCATGCTCTCCACCGCCTCGTCGACGGCCGCGGTGCCGGTGTCGAGCGCGGGCGTGACGCCCGCCAGGAGGCGAACCACCTCCGCTCGACGCGGCTCGAGCGCCGGCGGTACCGACGTCCAGTCGCGCACCTGCGCCTCGACCGCGCTCGTGAACGCGTCGAAGGCCTTGCTGCGGCCACCGGGATCGCCGCGGAGCGCGATCACCAGCGCCCCGGACGGAGTCGACGACGCCAGCGCATCTCGCACGAGGCGCGTCTTGCCGATTCCGGCCTCACCACCGACGAGCGCCACGCGGGCGCCGTCGCCGGCGCCGAGCACGCCGGCGAGACGCTGCAACTCGCCGTCGCGCCCGACGATCCGATTCGCCGCGTACTGGCGTCCTTCCACGCCGGACAACCTACCGGCGGCGGTTTTCACCGTGCCGGCCGGGTTGACGCGGCTGGCCGGGCTGTTCACCGCCGGCGGAGTGCGTGCGCCAGACGGTGTCCGATGCTGGGCCGCCGGGTTGGCCCGGAGCCCTTCAGGAGCCGATGCAATTCGGCGTCCCGACGGAACCGGTCGGCACGGCCGGGGTCATGGAGGTTCGTGTCATGGATGTGGAACGTGTTCATGTCGATCTCCTTTCGTTCTCACAGGTCTCGATCAGGTGTTGACCCCATGATGGAGACCTGAGGTACGCAGGCACATCGGGCGATCGGTGCATTGCGCCGAATACGCATCGCGGCAGCCGGGCGTAGGTATACCTAGTGACATGACGACGGTCACATGGACGAGGGCGACATGAACGAGGGCGATGTCAACGAGGCCGCGGACGACGGCGTGCTCGATCAGATCGACCGGCTCGGGGTCGAGTACGAGGTGGTGCCGTGCGATCCGGCGCTCGCCGACACGGCGGCGTTCTGTGAGGCCTACGGGTTCGGGCTCGACGAATCGGCCAACGCGATCGTCGTGGTCGGCAAGTCAGAGCCACGGACGTATGCCGCCTGCCTCGTCCTGGCGAACACACGCCTCGACGTCAACGGCCTCGTCCGGCGGCGACTCGGGGCGAAGAAGGCGTCGTTCGCCTCGGCCGACGAGACGATCGAGCTCACCGGCATGCGCATCGGCGGCGTCACCCCATTCGGCCTCGCCGGCCAGCTGCCGATCTGGATCGACGCCCGGATCATGGAGCTCGAGCGGGTGATCGTCGGCGGCGGCTCACGCGACCGCAAGCTCCTCGTCCCACCGGCGGCGCTCACGGCCCTCGACGGCGCCGAAATCGTCCCCGACCTCGCCAAGCCCATCGACCCGCCGCCCTGACCGCGCGCTCCGTCGCGTCGACCCAAATCGAACAGTTCGCACTGCGTCGACACCACCTGCGCACCAGTTCGAACAGTTCGAATTGGAACGACGCGGGCAGGCGACGCGGGCAGGCAGGTGTCCGGCGGAGAACGTCAGTGGCGGAAGTGGCGTTGGCTGGTGAACACCATGGCGATGCCGTGCTCGTCGGCGGACGCGATGACCTCGTCGTCGCGGACGCTGCCGCCGGGCTGGATGACGGCGGCGATGCCGGCCGCGGCGGCGGCGTCGAGACCGTCGCGGAACGGGAAGAACGCGTCGCTCGCGCACACTCCGCCGGCGGCGCGACCGCCCGCCCGTTCGGCGGCGATGCGCGCCGAGTCGAGCCGGTTCTGCTGGCCGGCACCGATGCCGAGCGCCTGCCGGTCCTTGGCGTAGACGATCGCGTTGCTGCTCACCGCCGCACACACCTGCCACGCGAACACGAGGTCTCGCCACTGCGCGTCGTCGGGTTCCACCGCCGTGACGACACGCCACTCGGCGCGGTCGACGTTGACGACGTCCGGTTCTTGCACGAGCAGCCCGCCATCGATCGGTCGGACGTCGAACGGCACGGATGAGGGTGCGGACGCCGTGAGCACGCGAACGTTCTTGCGTTCGGCCAGCGTCGCCAGCGCATCCGTGTCGTACCCGGGCGCGACGACGACCTCGGTGAACACCGGTGCCAGCGCGGTGGCCATCGCGTTCGTGACGTGCCGGTTGACGGCGACGATCCCACCGAACGCGCTCACCGGATCGCAGGCGTTGGCCTTCACGTATGCGTCGGCGACGTCGTGACCGATCGCCACGCCGCAGGGGTTGGCGTGCTTGACGATCACGCATGCCGTGTCGTCGAATCGATGGACGAGGCGCCACGCCGCTTCGGTGTCGTAGAGGTTGAGGTAACTGAGCTCCTTGCCGCCGTGTTGCGTCATCGCATCCCACCACCCGCTGCGACCGACCGCCCGGTACCGCGCACCCTGTTGATGGGGGTTCTCGCCGTATCGCAACGGTTGCGCCCGCTCGAGCGCGAGATGCAACGTGCGGGGCAACACATCGGGCGCCGGATCGGTCGCGTCGAACCACGTCACGATCGCGGCGTCGTACGCAGCGGTGCGGGCGAACGCATCGCGCGCGAGACGCCGCCGCGTCGCGTCAGTCAGGCCGCCGTGCTGACGGATCTCGGCGACGACGGGCTCGTAGTCGCGCGGCTCGACGACGACGCCGACGTGGGCGTGGTTCTTGGCGGCCGCCCGCACCATCGCCGGGCCACCGATGTCGATCAGTTCGATCCCTGGATCCGATGAGAACGGGTACAGGTTGACGACGACGAGCGAGATCGGCTCGATGCCGTATTCAGCGAGATCGGCGCGATGGGCGTCGTCGTCGAGATCGGCGAGGATGCCGCCGTGCACCTTCGGGTGGAGCGTGACGACACGGTGGCCGAGGATCGCCGGGAACCCGGTGAGGTCGGCGACGTCGGTGACGGGCACACCCGTCGCGGCGATCGCGGCCGCCGTCCCACCGCTCGAGACGAGTGACCAGCCGAGATCGTGCAGCGCGGTCGCCAACTCGACGACACCCGACTTGTCGTACACGGACAGCAGCGCGGTCGGCACGACTCGACCGTAGCCAAACCGCAATAGCCGCTCTCAGCACATCCCGAGGACTACGGTGCGCGAAGGGTTACCCACCGACACGGGAGAAGCACATGGACTTCAGCAAATTCAAGACATCCGACTGGTTGAAGGTCGGGGGCGGCCTCGGAGTATTGATCTTCGCGTTCGTCTCGTGGATCAAGGTGAGCGGGTTCGGGGCCAGCGACTCCGGCGGCAACGCGTTCGACTTCTTCTGGACCGGCACGTTGCCATGGATCCTGATCGTCGGAACGGCGGTCGTCACGGTGTTGTTGGTCAGCGGCACGCTCAAGCCGGGCAACCTGCCGTGGCCGCTGATCACGTTCATCGCAACTGCACTCGGCGCGCTGTTGCTCTTGATCAGGCTGATCTTCAACCCGCTCGAGGGCAAGGACCTCATCGAGTCCGCCGGTGGCGAGGTCGGACGCGGCGTCGGCATGATCCTCAGCACGATCTCCGGCGTCGTTGCCGCGGTCGGTGGCTTCCTCGGCTTCAAGGAGTCCGGTGGCGAGCTCAGCGACCTCAAGGACTTCAACAAGCTCAAGGGCTCCTTCGACAAGCCCGGCGACGCGACGCCGCCCCCTCCCCCGCCTCCGCCAGCAGTCTGATCCAACCCGAACTCGTGAAGTTTCGGCGTCGTCGGGACGCCGAAACTTCATGAGATCGCTCAGAGGGCGGCGACGATCTCGGCCATCAAGTCGCCGGCTTCGGTCGGGTTGAGCCCGACCCTCACACCGGCCGCGGCGAGCGCATCCATCTTTCCCTGTGCCGTGCCCTTGCCGCCCGACACGATGGCGCCGGCATGGCCCATCTTCCTGCCGGCCGGAGCGGTAACCCCGGCGATGTAGGCGCTCATCGGCTTGGTGACGTTGGCGGTGATGAACTCGGCGGCTTCCTCTTCGGCCGACCCGCCGATCTCGCCGATCATGATGATCGCGTTGGTCTCGGGATCGGACTCGAACTCGCTGAGGCAGTCGATGAAGTTGGTGCCGGGGACCGGGTCACCGCCGATACCGACGCACGTCGACACACCGATCCCCTTCTGCTTGAGCTCGTAGAGCGCCTGGTAGGTCAACGTGCCCGACCGGCTCACGATGCCGACGTTCGGTCCGCCGGCGGTCGGCAGCTCGGCGATCTCGCCGGCCGTGATCCCGATGTTGCACTTGCCGGGGCTGATGATGCCGGGACAGTTCGGCCCGAGCAGACGGGTCCCGGGAAAGTCGCGCAGCAACGTGTTGAAGACCTTCGCCTCGTCCTGGGCGGGGATCCCCTCGGTGATGCACACCACGAACGCGATGCCGGCCGCCGCCGCCTCGAGGATCGCGCCGGGCGCGAACTTCGGTGGCACGGCCACGAACGACGCGTCGGCGCCCGTCGCCGCCACGGCATCGGCGACGGAGTCGAAGATCGGGATGCCGTCGACATCCTGACCGGCCTTGCCGGGCGTCACCCCGGCGACGATCTGGGTGCCGTAGTCGCGGTTGCGCAGGCCGTGGAACCGCCCCTGCCCACCGGTGAGTCCCTGGACGATGACCTTGGTGTGCTCGTCGACGAAGATCGCCATCTCGATCAGCCCTTCCCGCCGTTGGCGAGCGCCACCGCGACGCGGGCTGCATCCAGCATCGTCGGCTCGGATCGCAGCTTGTCCGGTGGGATGCCGGCGTCGACGAGGATCGCCCGACCCTCTTCGGCGTTGGTCCCGTCGAGGCGGATCACGATCGGTGCCCTGAGCTCGACCCGTCTCAGCGCTTCGACGATGCCGTTGGCGACCTCGTCGCCGCGGGTGATGCCGCCGAAGATGTTGATGAAGATCGACTTCACGTTCTGGTCGAAGTTGATCACCTCGAGGGCCGCCGCCATGACGTCGGCGTTGGCCCCGCCACCGATGTCGAGGAAGTTGGCTGCCTCGCCGCCGACCTGGTTGACGACGTCGAGCGTGCTCATCGCCAGCCCGGCCCCGTTGGCGATGATGCCGACCGTGCCGTCGAGCCCGATGTACTGCAGGTCGTGGGTGCGTGCGAGTTGCTCGCGATCGTCGAGCTCCTCACTGGCGCGGAACTCGTCCCACTCGGGATGGCGGAAGGCGGCGTTGTCGTCGAGGCTGACCTTGGCGTCGAGGGCGTGCACTGTGCCTGATTCTTTGGACCGATCCGGCATGAGGATCAACGGGTTGATCTCGGCCAGGTCGCAGTCGCCCTCGGTGAAGCACCGGTACAGCTGCACGAGGATGCCGGCGACACCGTCGATCGCCTTGTCGGGGATCCTCGCGTCGACGGCGGCAGTGCGCGCGGCCTCGGCGCTGAGTCCGTCGACGGGATCGATGTGGAGCCGCACGATCGCGTCGGGATCCTCCTCGGCAACGGCCTCGATGTCGACGCCGCCCTTGGCCGACAACATGAGGAGGTGCTGCTTGGCCGCCCGGTCGAGCGTGAAGCTGGCGTAGTACTCGTCCTCGATGTCGGACGCATGCTCGACCCAGACTCGCTTCACGACGTGGCCCTTGATGTCCATGCCGAGGATGTTCCCGGCGTGGGTACGCGCCTCGTCGGCGTCGTTGGCGAGCTTGATCCCCCCGGCCTTGCCGCGTCCGCCGACTTGGACCTGGGCCTTGACGACGACCGGGTAGCCGGCGGCTTCAGCCGCGGCGACCGCCTCGTCCACCGTGTCGGCGGCGCCACCTGGGCTGACCGGGATGTCGTAGCGGGCGAAGTACTGCTTGCCCTGATATTCGAACAGGTCCACCGATCCTCAGTCCTTCTCCGACTCTCTCGAGTCGAGCTCGTCCTCCAGCCATTGGCTGATCGCCTTCAGCGACGAGCCTGGTCCGAAGACCTGGGCGACGCCCTGCTCACGCAGCGTGCGACCGTCGGCGTCGGGGATCACACCGCCCCCGAACACCAACACGTCGTCGAGATCGCGCGACTTCAACTCTGCCATCACGCGCGGGAAAAGCGTCAGGTGCGCTCCCGACAGCAACGACAGGCCCACCGCGTCGGCGTCCTCTTGCAGCACGGTCTCGGCGATCTGCTCGGGCGACTGGTGGAGCCCGGTGTAGATGACCTCGAACCCGTGGTCCCGCAACGCCCGCGTGATCGTCTTCGCACCGCGGTCGTGCCCGTCGAGCCCAGGCTTGGCCACGACGACGCGGTACGGCCGTTTCACGAGGTTTGGACCCTATGCCATGCCAGCGGCGCCCAACCAACCAACCAGCGCCGTGCCAACCAGCACACGCGCAGCACGATGAGCACACGTGGCACGGCACAATGAGCACGTGCGTCTTCCCCAGCTGCGGTCGCCGGTCGGGCGCGCCGTCGTCCCGGTCGTGGCGGGCGCCCTCCTCATCGCCGTGATCGGATTGTTCACGTGGGGAGTCGCGGCCTACATCTCGCGTGGCGACGCGTCGACGAGCGAGCGGCTCGCCCCCAGCACGTTCCGTCTCGGCGACGTCGAGTCGGTCGCCGAGGAGATCCGCGAGCGAGGGCCGCTGCTCATCCCCGGGCTGAACACCACGATCGGCGAGCGGTCGATCGTCGTGAACCACGCCGGCTCGATCGACTCGCAGGGCTGGGAGGTCTACTGGGCCTACCCAGCCGACCGCAGCGGATCGTGCCTCATCGAGGCGGTGCGCGGCACCAGCACATTCACCGATTGCGATGGCCGCACGATCGACGTGACCGACCTGGCGCCACCGACGAATGACGTGCGGCCGATCGTCGAGAACCAACGGACGTTGATCATCGACCTGCGCGGCGTCACGACCGACACGGTCACGAGTGGTTCCGGCTGACCGCCTGATTGCGCGGTCCGCCCGGCTCACTAGAGTCGGGTGGGGGATGAGCTGAAGAACCGGAGGTCGAATGCAGCAACACCCGACCGACAGGATCCGCAACGTCGCACTGGTGGGGCACGGCGGTGTGGGAAAGACCACGTTGGCCGAGGCGCTGCTGCATCGTGCCGGCGTCACGACGCGAGCCGGAACGATCGAGGACGGCAACACGATCACCGATACCGAGCCCGAGGAGATCGCCCGCCGGATGTCGATCTCGCTGGCGATCGCTCCATTCGAATGGCAGGCGAGCGACGGCAACACGTACCAGATCAACCTGATCGACACCCCCGGCTATCCCGACTTCGTGGCCGACGTCGATGCCGCACTGTCGGTCGCCGACCTCGCGATCATCGTGACGAGCGCGGTCGACGGGATCGAGGTCGGCACCGAGAGCGCGTGGCGCAAGTGTGTCGCGCTGGGTCTGCCGCGGATGATCTTCGTGACCCGCGAGGACAAGCACCGCGCCGACTTCCACGCCGTGCTCGCCCAGCTGCGCCGCGTCTTCGGCCCCGGTTGCGCTCCGCTCGAGTTGCCGCTCGGTGAGGAGGAGGCGTTCCACGGAGTCGCCGACGTGCTGACCGAGGAAGCACTCGAGTACGACCCGGACGGGCGCCATCACAAGGCTCCACTTCCCGTCGACATCGCCGACGAGGAGCACCGACTGCACGACGAGTTGATCGAAGAGATCGTGTCGGGCGACGACGAGCAGCTCGAGAAGTACCTCACCGGCGAGATCCCGACGATCGCCGATCTCGAGCGCACACTCGCCCACGAGGTGCTCGAACTCACCGAGTTCCCCGTGCTCGTCGGTTCCGGTCACACCGGCGTCGGCGTCGACCGGCTGGCCGACTTCATCTGCGAGCTCGGACCGTCGCCGGCAGACCGGCCGTCGAAGGTCGTCGCGGGTGACAGCGAGGTCGACGTCAACGCCGATGCGGCCGGTGAGCCGCTCGCCTACGTGTTCAAGACCGTCGCCGACCAATACGTCGGGCAGATCTCGCTGTTCAAGGTCCTGTCGGGCACGATCCGCAACGACGATCACCTCGTCGAGGCCACGACCGGAACCACCGAGCGGATGCACGGCCTGTTCCACCTACGCGGCAGCGAACACATCGACGCCAGCCGGCTCGTCGCCGGCGACATCGGCGGCGTGTCGAAGCTCGTCTCTGCCTCGACCGGCAGCACGCTCGCACCGAAGGGGAAGCCGGTGCGAGTGCGACGCATCGATCCACCCGCAGCCGGATATGGGGTTGCGCTGAAACCGGTGACGCAATCCGACGACGACAAGCTGTCGGGTGCCCTCCAGCGGCTCGTGGTCGAGGATCCGGCACTCGTGGTCGGGTTCCACGACGAGACGCACCAGACCGTGCTGCGCGGTGTCGGCGACATCCACGTCGCCGTCGCACTCGCCCGGCTCGAGCGCAAGTTCGGCGTTCACGTCGCGACCGAGGAGGTTCGAGTCGCGTACCGCGAGACGATCCTGGCGTCCGGTCAGGCCGAGGGCAGGGTCAAGAAGCAGTCCGGTGGGCACGGCCAGTACGCCGTCGCCTTCCTTCGCGTCGCACCGCTCGGACGCGGCGATGGCTTTCAATTCGTCGACGCGGTCGTCGGTGGTGCGATCCCGAAGAACTACATCGCCGCCGTCAACAAGGGCGTCGAGGAAGCCGCCGCGACCGGCGGCGCCCACGGGTTCCCGGTCGTCGACGTGCGCGTCGAGTGTTACGACGGCAAGACGCACTCCGTCGACTCATCCGACATGGCGTTCAAGACGGCCGCCGCACAGGGCTTCCGCGAGGCCGTCACCCACGCCTCGCCGGTGATCCTCGAGCCGATCTCGGTGCTCACCGTGACGGTGCCGACCGATCTCCAGGGCGACGTGCTCAGCGACGTGAGCACCCGCCGCGGGCGCATCGTCGGCAGCGACGTCGACGGGCACGGATACCAGGTGATCACCGCCCACGTGCCCACCGCCGAACTGCAACGCTACGCGATGGACCTACGGGCGATGACGGCCGGACGGGGGACGTTCTGGAGCCACCACGACCACTACGACGTGCTCCCGAGCCACCTCGTCCAATCGGTCACGAAGGCGGCCGCCCACAACTGATCCCGGGGGCCGGCTTTCGCGCGGCCGCGCTTCAGGCCGACTCGACGGCGCCGATCAGGCGGTTCACGAACTCCTCGGTGTGCTGAGCGAGGAAGTTGCGCTTGATCTGCAGCCCGCCGATCACGTCGGCGCCGGTGGCCGAGACCGCGCCGCTGAGGCGCTCGAGACTCTTGCCCGCGTTGAGTGCGAACGTGAGGAACACGGCCGCCTGCTTGCCGCGCATCGCCGGCAGGTTCGAGATCGCGGCCGCGGCCCATGGCGTCTGGCCGACGACGAACAATCCGTGCGTCCATGTCCCCACGAGGACGATGTCGGCCGCCTGGATCGACGCGTGGTCGGGTGCTTTGACCTTCGACAGCCCGGTGATCGTCCAACCTTCCTGCTGGAGGTTGGAACCGATCATCTCGGCGGCTTTCCATGTGTTGCCAGTGAGGCTCTCGACCAGGATCGCTGCCTTCATCGCCCGCGATTCAAGCACGTTGACAACGCGGCGGGCGTCAGATCGTTCTGTCCGGATTCGCGCACACCCGTCCGAGCCCCAGATCGTTCTGTGCGGATTCGTGCACGGACCCGGTCAGCGACGGAGCTTCTTCAGCGGCGCCCAGGCCAGCGCCAGGTGCTTCGTGCCGATGCCGGCAAAGTTGATGACCGCCTCGGCCTTCTCGCCAACGCCGGAGATGTCGATGATGACACCCTCGCCGAACGCGGGATGCTCGACATCGTCTCCGATGTGCAGCCCGAGATCCTGCGCGTTCGACGGTTGCAGCGTGGTCCGTCGTCCGGCCGCGAGCGCGGCGTCGACCACGCGCTCGCGGTGGGCTTCGCTCGCCTGATCGTCGTCGACGGCGACACCCCGACGGCGGTATGGCGGAGGTTCGCCACGGTCGTACGTGCCGCGATCGTCACGCTGGCGATAGCTCGCCCGCCCGTACGACGAGCGCCCGCTGATGTTGCCGGTCGACTCGACGAGCTCCTCGGGGATCTCGTCGAAGAATCGCGACGGCGGGTTGTACTGGGTGCTGCCGAACAGGATCCGGCTCCACGCGTGCGACAGGAACAGGCGCCGCATCGCCCGCGTGATGCCGACGTAGGCGAGCCGGCGTTCCTCTTCCATCTCGTCGGGTTCCGTGAGCGCGCGCACGTGCGGGAAGATCCCCTCCTCGACGCCGACGAGGAAGACGACCGGGAACTCCAGGCCCTTGGCCGAGTGCAGCGTCATCAGCACGACCTGGTCGTCGTCGTCGAGGTCGTCGGTGTCGGCCACCAGCGAAACCTGCTCGAGGAACTCGTCGAGCACGGTGAACTCGCGGGCGGATCCGACGAGCTCACCCAGGTTCTCGATGCGACCGTGCGCCGCGACCGTGTCCTCGGCTTCGAGTTCGCCCAGGTACCCCGATTCCTCGATCGCGGTCTGCAGCAGGTCGCCGGGACCGACGCCGTCGGCGCCCACACGCTCGCCGAGCATGTCGAGCAGTCCGACGAAGGCGGCGATGCCGCGCACG
>DATMDV010000169.1:0-2061 GCA_035557475.1 Ilumatobacteraceae bacterium | reverse complement strand
GCGACCCGGCGTCGTCGCGAGCACGACCTCGCGGGCAGGCCCCGGACTCGCGACCGCGTTCTCGGCGATGACCAGCGTCTCGGACATGGCTCCGATCGCGGTTGGTGTGTAGTACACCCCGCCGGTGTCTGCGGCACGGCTCTCGCGATCGTCCTCGGCGGCCGTCCACTCCGCGAGCCGGCCGCGGTCGGCGAGTGACGTCGGGTTCGGTTTGGCGACGATGTACGAGAACAGCGTGGTCTCCGGATGAGCGTCGGTGAGCTCGCTGTCGGCAGCCATGACGGCCTGCACGGCACCGTCGATCTCGTCGTGCGATCGTGACTGGATCGCGTCGTTGTGAGTCAGCAGCAGGTACCCGACGCCGCCACCCAAGCGGGCGTGGTGCTCGATCGTGAAGTACCGCTCGATCGTCGGCACGATGAGCTCGGAGTGCACCGCCTCGGTGGGATCGTCGACCAACATCGTCGGCATGTGCGGGTACCGCATCACCTGGCGCAGCCCGGGCGCGAGCGCGACGTTGGTCGTCCACGCGTGCTCCCATTGCAGGGCGGTGTACTGGTTGCGGTGGGGACCGACGTAATCCCAGGACACGAACACCCCGTCGGGTCCGAGCAGCTCGCAGATCCGGCGCGTCACTCGGTCGACGTAGGCGACGTGGTGCATCGCCGCATGGTTGACGACGAGGTCGAATTCCTCGTCGGGGAATTCGGCGCGGTTCGTATCGAGGTGGACGTAGCGCAGGGGCAGACCGGTCGAGGCCGCCTCGCGACGAGCCTGTTCGAGCAGATCGTCCGACACGTCGACGCCGACGGCCGACTCGACGACACCCTTGGCGAGCAGGTCACGCTCGACCCAGCCGTTCCCGCAGTTCAGCACGAGCGCGTGGCGGAACGGGCCGTAGTTGTCGCGCAGGTGGTCCGACCATGACTGGTCGGGATCGCCCGTCGCCCGCTCGTTGAGCGTGCGCACCACCTGCTCGAGGTCGTTCCAGTACCGACCGCGGTAGTACTGGAACCCCTCCCCCGGCACGACCGACGCCGTGTTGGCTCCGCGGTCCTCGGTCACCGGCATGGCGAGCACGTTAGTGGCCGAGGGTCGGACGATCCCGGTGTCACTCGGCCCGGTGGCGAGCGACGTTCAGGCGATCTCGGTGCCGTCTGGTTCGCCCAGCCAGGGAACGTGGTCAGGCGATCTCGGTGCCGTCTGGTTCGCCCAGCCAGGGAGCGTGGTCAGGCGATCTCGGTGCCGTCGGGTCGGTAGGTGTGCCAGTGGCCGTTGTCGTCGCGGCGGGTGCGGAACCCCCTGTTCTTCCACCGGTTGTGTCGCCCACACAGCGGGGCGCCGTTGCCAGGCCGCGTCGCTCCATCGTGTGCGACCCACTCATCGGAATGATCGGCTTGGCAACGCCCGGACGGCAAACAGCATCCGGGCCAGATACATCGACTCGATTGCATCAACACCGCCTCTCGAGCCGCACCAGCGAACAGACGGCTCTTGCGGCCCATGTCGATCACGACGCCCGCCGAGTCGAACACCACCCGACGCACCCGCCCAGCCAACGCCGCCGCGATCACGTCGTCAGGATCCAACAGGATCCCGCTGGTCGTCTCACAGCGCCGATCGACGATGCTCACGTCGGGCAGATCCTTCGGCGTCGGGATCAGGCGACGGCGGGCCATGTGGGTCTCGTAGGTCACCTGGTCGACGACGATGTTGACCACCGGTTCGGGTGCCTGCCCGTCGACGGGTGCCACGGCGGCCGCTTCGAAGATCGCCAACAAGGCATCGAAACGGCGCTGACGATCGGACCTGGGCATCAAACCGTGTGGGGCCTCCTCACCGAATCGGTCGCGTACCCAGGCCACATCGGTGGCGAACTCGGCGTCGCAGAACCGTTGGAAGATCTCGACCATCGACGCCGCATGCACCGCCCCGCCGCGAGCGTCGAGGTGCAGCACGCCGTCGAACTCCATCACCGTCGCCGTGCGCCGCTCGACCGCCGCCTCCGAGTCACGATGCGCACCGTCGGCGTCGGCCAGCATCTCCCACCGCCGCACACAC
>DATMDV010000168.1:0-6956 GCA_035557475.1 Ilumatobacteraceae bacterium | reverse complement strand
GCTGACTTCCACGAAACTCGAAGTTGCGGTGGAGCCCGGGACGACGCTGGCCCAGACGGTCCGGTCATGTTACGGGATCGCGCGACGGATCGGAAAGATGATCCGACGTCAACCTGATCGCGGTCTGCGGTGTGTGAGGGTTGTGACGGTGACCGCGCAGCGTGGGACACAGAAGTTCGAGGACTTCTATCGCGACGAGTACCGCCGCCTCGTCCCGGTGATCGCCGCCCTGCTCGGCGACCGGGCAGGCGCCGAGGATGTCGTCCAGGAGGCACTCGTCGAGGCGCAACGTCGATGGGCCTCGGTGGATGGCTTCGACAAGCCGGGCGCATGGGTGCGAAGGGTCGCTCTCAATCGCGCTTCCAACGTGCATCGCCGCATCGGCCGTGAGCACCGAGCGCTCACACGGCTGCGGGTCGTGCGGGCCGAATCGGCGAGCGATGCGCTTCCGGACGACCGTCTGTGGTCATTGGTACGCGACCTCCCCGACCAGCAGCGGCGGGCGGTCGTCCTCCACTACGTCGGTGATCTCTCCGTGGCTGACGTCGCCGACGTGATGGAGTGCAGCGAAGGCACCGTCAAGACCCACCTCTCACGCGCGCGGGCACACCTCGCCGGGCGCTACGCAGCCGATGCCGAAGGGCGTGACCATGCCTGAGACCCCGAACTCCCACGACATTCAGGACGATGAGCGCATCGACCGTGTGCTCCGCGACGCCGGCGTTCGGATGCGCGCCGCGACCGAAACCGCGCCGCCGCCGGTGATGAGCCTCACGGGCGCACGCGGTACGCCGCGGCGTTGGATCGTGCCGGTCGCGATCGTGACCGCGACCGCGGCGGCCGTCGTCGCCGCGGTGTGGATCGCCGGGCCGGCCACCGAGACGGTGCGCGAAGCCCCCGCCGACACGGGGGTCGTCTCGACGCCCGTGTCCGCAGTCGATTCGCTGCCGGCCGTCGCCCCGATCGATTCGAGCGAGCCGAGCGAGACGGCAGCGCCGGCATCAACCGCACCTGCGGTCGCCGGCGATCCCGACCAGCCGGTTGTCGCGATCACCGAGGCCGACTTCGACCAGGCGGGCGGGATGTGTGTGCAACTCGTCAGCGAGATGGGCAGCGCCGACGCATGCCTCACGAACCGCCAGTTGCAAGACATCCCCACGTGGACCGTCGCGTTCGCCGAGCAGGCGTTCGAGGTCACCCTCGGTCGACTCGACCCAGAGGGGATCTCCGTCACCGCGATCGACGAGGTGTGCGGATATGCGCCGTCGACGCTGATCCCCGCCCGGTGGCTCAACACGTCGTGCTCCACCGAACAGTCCCTGGAGCACTTCTGGTTCGTGGCTGCGCCGAGGACCCCCGGCGGCGAGCAGGCGACGTACGTCGTCCCGCCCCGGACGGGTGACCCGGTCGTTCTGCAACCGATCGCATCAGCGCTGCCCGATGGCTTCGTCGCCTACCGCGCAAGCTACGAGGAGATCGTGGGCTACCAGTGCCTCGTCGTGGCCTCGTTCCCCGATCCCTGGCGTGAAGCGTGCAGCTACGGCGGCGACTTTCCCCGGGTGCTCGTACCGGCCGCCGGTACCGTCTTCCTCATCGAGCCGGCCCCCGACCTGACGTCGGTCGAGGTCACCGACATCGCGGTTCTCTCGGTTCCGATCGCGGGATGTACTGCGCCGGTCCTCGACATGGCGGCGGCGGTCCCCGAGACGAGCGTGATGATCGACGGCCTGATCTGCTCCGGCGACTCGGTGATGATCACCGTCCCGCCCGTGCTCCTCCGACACGGTCCGCCGGACGGTCTGGGCTATCCGCTGGAGCGCGCGGATGACGGGACGTGGTCGACCAGCGGCGGCGGGACATCGTTCACGTGTCCACACGACTCCATCCAGTCGGCGTGTGAGGCGCTCGGCGTCGACGATGACGTTGACCTGACGTTCGCTCCGCTTCCGGTCCCACCGTGGGGGCTGATCGGTGCTCGCGAGCACGACCTCGATCCGCTCGAGGCCACAACCGACATCCGCGAGATCACGGGAGGGGCACGCAGTCCGGACGAGATCGCAGCAGCCGTGATCGCCCGGTACGACATGCGCACGCCGGGCGACGGCCGGGAACCGGTCGTGGAGTCCTACGACGCACTCGGGCTCGTGGTCGTCGAGTTGACGCTGTTGGACGACTCGACGACTCAGGTCCGGTATGCCGTGTGGTACCGAACGACCGAGAGTGGCGAGCTTCGCGTGGAGCGGGCCTATCAGATCAACGTGTGCGGCCGAGGCATCGCTGCACCCGACATGTGCGTGTGACTGATCAGGTCTGAGGAACGCGAGCGGCACGCAGCGCGCTGCGGCGCATCTTGCCGGCGTCGTCGCGCAGCGGTTCGTCGACGACCTCGAACGTGCGCGGCACCTTGTACGTCACCAGCCGCTCGCCGAGAAACGCCCGCAGCTCGTCCTCGACCACTGCATCGGGGTCGGCCTCGATGATCGCGTGGACCGTGTTCCCCAGGTCGTCGTCGGGCAATCCGATCACGCATGCCGAGCGCACCGCCGGGTGCTCGTTGATCGCCGCTTCGACCTCGGCGGGGTAGATGTTGGCGCCACCGACGAGGATCATGTCGGCCGACCGGTCGCCGAGGTACAGGTAGCCGTCGACGTCGACGTAGCCCATGTCGCCGAGCGACTCCCACCCGTTGCCGAGCGTCCGCGCCTCGGCACCGACGTAGCGGTAGGTCTCCTTGCCGGTCACCGAGCGCAACCACACCTCGCCCATCTCGCCGGGGGGCAACTCGTTCCCGTCGGCGTCGGTGATCATCACCGAGCCCTCCGGTCCGCGCCCGACCGAACCGGGGTGGGCGAGCCACTCCTCGCCGGTGATGATCGTCACGGTCTGGGCCTCCGTGCCGGCGTAGAGCTCGAAGATCCGTTCCGGACCGAGCCACTCGATCCACGCGTGTTTGAGCCACACGGGACACGGCTCGGCGAGGTGCCACACCACCCGCAGGCTCGAGACGTCGTACCGCTCGCGGACCTCCTCGGGGAGGCGCCAGATCCGCTTCATCATCGTCGGCACGAGATAGATCACATTGGCATGATTCGTCTCGATCGCGGCCAGCGTCGCCTCGGCGTCGAAGCGCGGCAACAGCACGAGGTGGTTGCCGTGCATCAGCCCTTCGGTGGCCCAGACCGCTGGACCGTTGTGGTACAGCGGGCCCGGCACGACCATGCACTCGTCGGGTCGCACGTGCAGCATCGACGCCACGTCGGTGTCGCGCACTGCCGGGTCACCCGACACGATCAGCTTCGGGCGACCGGTGCTGCCGCCCGACGTCGGCGCCTTCCAAGCGGGCGATGCCAGGTCGAGATCGTCGATGTCGGGCAACGTGATGTCACCGCCGACTTCGGTCGGCTGGTAGCCGATCGGCAGACACGTGCGACCGGGGAGCGCGTCGGGCTCGACGCCGAACACCACGCGCGAATCGGCCAGCTCGACGATCGCCTCCAACTCGCGGTGCGGGAGCCGGGCCGAGACTGGCTGCGGCACCGCGCCGACCCGCCAGATCGCGTGCTGGGCGACGAACCAGTCGATCGAGTTCGGGAGCGCGATCGTCACCATGTCGCCACGCTGCACACCTCTGGCCGCGAGGTCGCGGGCCAGCAGTTCCGCCGCGTCGCGCAACTCGCCGCGGGTGATGCTCTGCTCGCCGCACGTGATGGCCGCCCGATCGGGCGCGGCCTCGGCGTACGTGGCGAGCAGACGGTTGCAGGTGACGAGTGGCATCGGGCTGGATCAGTCCGCGAAGTTGGCGACGCGCTTCTCCATGTTCGCCATCACCGCTTCGATCTGGTTCGGGGTGCCGACCTGGGCGCCGATCACGCTCCGCTCGGCCGCGAACTGGGCGGCGGCGCCTTCGGCGAACATCCGGTTGAAGAGATCCTTCGACCCGCGTACTGCGCCCGGACTCCGGGCCGCGATCTCCCCGGCCAACGCCATCGCATCAGCGCGCGGGTCGTCGCTCAGGCGGGTCGCCAGCCCGAGTTGCAACGCCTCCGTGCCACTGATGACGCGCGCCGTGTACGTCAGCTCCCGCGCCACATCGGGACGCACGAGGCGCGACAGCACGAACGTCCCGGTCATGTCGGGCACCAGGCCCCAATGCACCTCACGCACCGACAGCTGGGTGTCGGGATGGACGATGCGGATGTCGGCGCCGAGCGCGATCTGGAGCCCCCCGCCGAGCGCGTGGCCGTGCACCGCGGCGATCACCGGGACCGGCACTTCCTGCCACACCCAGCAGACCTGCTGGCCGAGGTGGGTGATCCGCCCGTCCTCGATGCGACCGGGGTTGCCGCTGCGCTCCGTCTGCCCGTTGGCGCCCTCGGCAAGGGCCTGGAAGGAGGAGAAGTCGAGGCCGGCGCAGAACGACGCGCCTTCACCGGACAGCACGACCGCGCGCACGCCGGGCTCGGTCTTGAGCCGCTCCCCGGCTTCGGCGATCGCCAGGAACATGTCGCCGTCGAGCGCGTTGCGCTTGTCGGCGCGGTTGAACCTCACGTCGGCGATGCCGTCGGAGATGGAGACGAGAACGCGATCGGACATGCCGCCGAGTCTGTCAGCTCACCCCGTGCGGGCTTGCAGCGTGTGGTTGGCGCACGCGGCAACCGCAGTCACGCTGCGAGAACGGTGAACCCCTGCCTCGAAAAATCCTCGTCGAACGCGAACGCGACATCCATCGTCCGTTCGCGCATGACTTCGAACGAAGTCCAATCGACGAGGCTCACGTCGCGGCGATTCGCAGCGAGCAACGCCGTCGTCGCCCGAGCGTGCAGCTCGGCGTCGATCCAGACCACCGTCATCAATCGGACGAATTCGTCCACGAGGACACGCGTCGCTGGCATCCCGAGCCGGCGCTGCACCAGAGCGACGGACTCGACGATGACTGAACTGTGCGTGAACAGTTCGATCGTGCCGACCTCGACATCGTTCAGCAGCCGAGCCCATATCGGGACCGCTGTCGGCGCGTTCGCATCAGTCGCGTCGAGGGCCGCGTAGAGCGCCGACGTATCGACGAACACCGGTTCGCTCATTGCGAGAACACATCGTCGAGCACAGCGTCGTGCTCGGCGCTCGTGTCGGCGAAGCCGGAGCTGAACGACCCGAGCGCTCGCCTTGCCCGATCGATACGGCGCGCTTGTTCCTCGTTCGCAGCCACGATGTCGAGTGCGTCCCTGAGCACGGCCGCCTGCGAGATCCGACGGGTCGCCGCCACCCGCCGGAGCGCTTCGGCCTGTGCCTCCGTCATCGAGATCTGCGTACGGATCATGGTGTCATGATAACAGATTATGCCACCATCACATCACCGATGCCGGCCCGAGTATCGTTCACCGCTTGCGGGCTTGCAGCGTGTAGCTGTGCGGAAGCCGTTCGGGGCGGTCGGTGAGCCGGAACTCACCGTTCGGCAGGAGATCCATCTGGTTCTCGAGGGCCGGCCAGGGCACCGAGTCGTGTTCTTCGATCGCGACCAGGTCGAGCCCGGCATCCATCACGGCCGTGATGATCTCTGCCAGTCCGTGGTTGAACTCGATGGTCCACGGCTGCGTGAGCTCGCCCTCGTGCCCGACATACGTGTCCGGGCTGTGGAAGGCGACGCCTGAAGTCTCGAAGTACGGGTACTCGATGGCGACGACGCCGTCGTCGCGCGCGTCGGCGAGGCTCCACAGCACCGGGTGCCCCTCGCGGATGAACAGCCGGCCGCCGGGTCGCAGCAACGCCGCCACCACGTCGGCCCAGCGGCGCACGTTCGGCAGCCAGTTGAGTGCTCCCACGCCGGTGTACACCAGGTCGAAGCGCGCCGCACCGAGGACGTCGACGGCGGCGTACACGTCGGATTCGACGTACTCGACCGTGGGCCCGGCGTCGCGCGACAGGCGCCGTGCCGCCTCGAGTGCCTCGGGCGAGAAGTCGAGGCCGGAGATGTGGGCGCCCAGGCGTGCGAGCGACAGTGTGTCGGTGCCGATGTGGCACTGCAGGTGCACCGCGTCGAGGCCGGCGATGTCGCCGAGGCGTGGTACGTCGAAGCGCACGACGTCGGAGAGGTGCGACGGATCGGACACGAAGCGGTCGAGCCCGTACTCGGTCGATGCCGTGTGGTGGGGCACACGACTCGCCCAGTTCGAGCGGTTGACCTGGCGATGATCCGTGGGATCTGGTTCCGACCTCTCGTCCACGGCGACCATCGTGGCACGGCGCTGACAGACTCCGCCGATGCACCTGAACCTCACCGCCGACGAAGTGCTCACGACCACCCGGTCCGTCCGGAAACGTCTCGACTTCGAGCGACCCGTCGAGCGATCGATCGTCGAGGAGTGCATCGAGATCGCGATCCAGGCGCCGACCGGATCGAATCGACAGGGTTGGCACTGGATCGTCATCGAGGAGCAGGCGAAGAAGCAGGCGCTGGCCGACGTCTACGCCGCCAACTTCGCCGAGTACCGCACGGCAACTGCGCCGACGTACGCCGAGGGCGACACACGCGGCGAACGCCAGGACGCGGTGCGCGACTCGGCGATCTACCTCGCCGAGAACTTCCACCGCGCGCCGATGATGTTGATTCCGTGCATCGACGGCCGACTCGACAACTTGCCGTCGTTCGCGACTGCGTCGACGTGGGGCTCGTTGCTCCCGGCGGTGTGGAGCTTCATGCTCGCCCTGCGCGAGCGGGGCCTCGGTTCAGCGTGGACGACGATCCACATGATGCGCGGCGGCGAGCAGCAGGCGGCCGAGCTGCTCGGCATCCCGTACGACAAGGTCTCCCAGGCCGGTCTGTTCCCGATCGCCTACACGCAGGGCACCGACTTCAAGCCCGCCAAGCGTCAGCCGCTCTCCGAGATCGTCCACTGGGACGGATGGTGAGGGACGCTTCAGTCCACGTTGGCGGCGTGCGCGGCTCTCACTCGGTTCGG
>DATMDV010000167.1:0-2141 GCA_035557475.1 Ilumatobacteraceae bacterium | reverse complement strand
CTGGGTTCCTCACCGTGTACCCGTGCACGGCGTCTGTGCCGGTGACGTCATCGGTGAACTTCGCAGCTGGCCGCGACATCGCGAACTCGACGATCGCGACCCTCGACTCGCACGGCGACGTGTGCGTGTACTCGTCGGTTGAAACTCACCTCATCGTCGACATCACCGCCTGGTTGTCAGCGACCGCCGACAACGCGATGACCGCCGTTGCGCCACGTCGCGTGGCCGACACCCGGTCAGGCGTCGGAACGTCGGGACGGCTCGCGGCTGGCACGGTGCTGGAGGTTCCTGTTGGCGATCCGCTCGCGTCGGCAGTCGCGATCAACGTGACCGCCGTCGGCGCCGATGCGGCCGGGTTCGTGACGGCGTACCCGTGCGACACGACACCTCCGGACACCTCGACCGTGAACTTCGGGCCAGGCGAGGCACGCCCGAACAACGCGATCGTCGCCGTCGCACCCGGCGGGCTGATCTGCGTGTTCTCTTCGACGGCCGCCGATGTGCTGGTCGACGTGACCGGCGTGTTCTCACCTGCCGCACCCCTCGAGTACCTCCCCGCCGTGCCGCAACGCCTCCTCGACACCAGAGCGACTGGGGTCGTCGGGACCGGCGCGCAGGTGCCGTTCGATGTGCCGACAGGCTGGACGGCGTCTGCGGTGAGCGTGAACGTGACCGCCACCGGGCACACCGCCGACGGGTATGCGACGGCGTTTGGCTGCGGCACGAACATCCCCGACACGTCGACACTCAACCAACGTGTCGGCGAAGACAACTCCAACGGCGCAATCGTGCCAGTCGGCGCCGGCTCCGCCGGATGCGTGTTCACGTCATCGGCCACGAACGTGATCGTCGACCTCAACGGCTGGTGGGTCCCTGCCGGCTGAACCCTGACCGTACTGAGTCAAGGGGGTTGGTAGCGAGGTGCCGGCCGCTGGCTCAGACTGACGGGCCTTCGGCACTCCAACGAGACTGGGTTCCGCCGCGGTCGACTCAGCCGACTGCGATGACCGCGGCCGATACGCGGGATTGCTCGGTCAGTGCCAGTCGCCGAACGCGGTGGTGATCGTTCAGCTTCGCCGACGCCCTACACCTAAAACGAGGCTCCTGAGCAAAAGCAACGTGACGTACATGTCGCCGACGTCGACGAGGTGGTAGAGCCGATGACCTCTTCGGAGCCGCTGTGCGAGGTTCCCGCATGAAGGGAGGGTTCGATCGAGCCCATCAGAGGATGCGCTGCCCGGGCTGTTGGCCCGGCGCCGGATGCGATGGTCGCGGCGACGTTCGACGGAACGATCGTCCTCGTGAACGATCAGGCGGAGGGCTTGTTCGCTTGGGCGAGCAGACCTGCTCGGCCCAGCTTGTCGAACGACTCGTAATCGGAGGGATTCTCCGCTCATCACCCAGGATTGCCGGCAGGTTACGTCGCGCACCTCTCGACAGCCGATGGGCGTCGGCCTCGAGCTGTGGGCGCGAGGCATCAGAACGTTGCGACCGGAGCACATCGACGACCCGAGATCGAGTCGATCGATTCATGGAGGAGCTGGTGCGGTGTAAGTACGGGGCGATGGCAGGCGGTGGTCGCCTCGCCATTTGTCGAGGAGCTCGTCGGGCGGTGTGGGGCGGCCGAAGAAGTAGCCCTGTCCCGTTTCACAGCCCAGCTCGCAGAGGATCGCGCGCTGGTCGAGCGTCTCGATTCCTTCGGCGATGACGTCGAGTCCGAGCTCACGTCCGAGGGCGAGGATCGACTTGACGATCGCGAGGTCGCTGGATTCGTTGCCGAGTCCGTTGACGAAGAGGCGGTCGATCTTGAGGGCGTGGACCGGAAACTCGCGCAGATACGTGAGGCTCGCCCATCCGGTCCCGAAGTCATCGATCGAAACGCGCACTCCGAGTTCGTCGATCTGGCGGAGCGCCTTGCGTGCTTGGTCGAGATCCTCCACGAGCGCGGTCTCGGTGATCTCGAGCCACAGCTGCCCGGGGCCTGTGTCGGTCCGGGTCACGATGCCGGCCAGCCGCGTCGGCAGGCACTCGTCGGCGAGCTGGCGGGCGGACATGTTCACCGACAGGTACAGGTCGAGGCCTTCGTCGCGCCACAGTTGCGCCTGAGCGCACGCCTTCTCCAACACGATCTCGCCGAGCTG
>DATMDV010000166.1:0-4391 GCA_035557475.1 Ilumatobacteraceae bacterium | reverse complement strand
AGCACCCCGATGACCACCACCCCGCACCCCACCCATCACGAACCGGGCGTGCAGCTGAAATTCGCGATCGCGAAGCCGCCGAGTGCCGGCACTTGTGTGCGGTCGTCACGCGCGCAGGATCTTCTCTAACGGCTTGCCCTTGGCAAGCTCGTCGACCAACTTGTCCAGATAGCGGATCTTCTGCATGAGCGGGTCGTCGATGTCCTCCACGCGAACGCCGCACACAACCCCGGTGATCGACGAGGCATTCGGGTTCAGCTGGGCCTCAGCGAAGAACGCGTCGAACGTCGTGTCTGCTGCGAGGTGCTGCCTCAACGTCGGTTCGTCGTACCCGGTGAGCCATCCGATGACCTGGTCCAACTCGGCCTTCGTGCGTCCCTTGCGCTCGACTTTGGTGACGTAGTGCGGATACACGGCTGCGACGCTGGTCGTGAAGATCCGATGCATCGGTCTGCACCCTATGGTCCCGGAGGGCGCCGAGCTGGCGTTCGAGGACACACCCGGTGCTCGTGATGCCCGAGTCTCGGTGCTGCGTAGTCCGAAGTCGCGCCGCGATCCGCTCGTCGTATCGTGCGGAAGTGGCTCGCTACGTGATTGACGCTCGCACCCTGCTCCATATCGTGGCCGACGATGTGGCCGTCAGTCCCGCTCACCAGCTCGTGGCTCCCAACCTGATCCGCTCCCAAGCGCTGTCCTTGCTCTTGGCGGCAGTGCGCGGTGGTGAGATCACCGAAGAGGTTGCGCTGCATCGGCACGAGCGTCTCACGGAGATCAAGATGAGGCTGCTCGGCGACCGGGTGTCGCGTCGCACCGCGTGGAGGATCGCACGCGAGCACGGGTGGGAGACGACGTTCGACGCGGAGTACCTCGCCGTCTGCAAGCTGCAAGCCGACGCCCTCATCACGATCGACCAGACGCTGGCCGCCAAGGCTGCTCACATCGTGCCGCTGGCTACTGTCACGGCGTTGGGTGAGGACTGACTGCCGGCGGAGAACAAGTCGACGGTCATCACTGCTCGGTCCCCGTTACCCTCCCGACCCGTGTTTCCGCGACTGTCGAACCGAGCTGCTGGGACGGATCTGAGTTGAGCATCGACCCGCTGGTGCGCCCTTCAACCAGTGACCACCCTGAAGGGCCGCCACCGGCTCGCCGCCCGTCCAACCTGCGGCCATGGGCGATCGCCGGCTGCGCTGTTGCCATGATCGCTGTGCTCGCCTGGTTCACCGCGTCCGGCGACGATCCCGGGGCGCGACGGGCAGCGGACGACGCGCTCGCGCCGCCCACCTCGGCACTGTCGGCGCAATCGCCGGCAGTAGCCGACGGGTCGGTGAACCCTGGGATCGACCAACCTGGTAGCGACTGGTGGGTCGTCAACCGCGACCGCCCGTTGCCGGACGGCTACGTGCCACCCGAGCTCGTGACCCCCGCCGTGCCGATCAAGCCGGGCACGCCCTACACCGAGGCGACCCCCGTCGTCGCCGCGGCATTCGAGGCGATGGTTGACGCCGCACTCCAGGACGGGTACGAACTCCAACTCACCGGCGGCTATCGGTCCTTCGAGGACCAGCAGGAGGTGTACGACCGGTTCGTGCGCGACTTCGGGACGCAGGTCGCCGCCGAGCGGGTGGCGCTGCCGGGCCGGAGCGAACACCAGACCGGCCTCGCAGTCGACGTCGGCGAAGTCGACCTGCCGGACGACGCGGAGTTCGGCGACACGGCATCGAGCGCCTGGGTGCGAGACAATGCCCATCGATTCGGTTTCATCGTCCGCTACCCGCCCGACAAGGCCGTCATCACCGGCTACGCCAACGAACCGTGGCACCTGCGGTACGTGGGTGTCGATCTCGCGGCCGAACTGCACGCCAGTGGCCTCACGATGGAAGAGCGTTTCGGACTCGTCGCCGCCGCGGGCTCGTGATGCCGCCGATCCGCGACCAGCAATCCGCATCAAGCAATCTGTGCGCTTGCGGCCGTCCTGTGGTGGACTACCACGGGTCTGTCCGATCGAGACCTACGGAGCTCGATCATGAGTGAGTCCCGACGCAATTGAGGAGGCAGTCTCGTGTCCGACCATGTCTATCGAGTCACCGAAATCGTCGGGTCGTCGCCCGACAGTGTGGATGGCGCGATCCGCAATGCCGCGACTCGTGCGGCGAAGACGTTGCACAATCTGGATTGGTTCGAAGTGACGCAGGTCCGCGGCCATTTCGTCGAGGAGTCCATCGGGCACTTCCAGGTCACGATGAAGGTGGGCTTCCGTCTCGACGATGACGCTGAGGAGCCGACCAACTGATCGGGTGGCTGACCCGGCAACAGGATCCCACTTCGACGCTGGCCGGGAGCGCCGAACCGCGGCGGCGACTTGGTGGCGCGAACGTCATCATTGTCACCAATTCGTGTGGTTTGCTCTATTGATCTCGGATCCTGCTTGGTCGTAGGGTCAGCGTGTCTTCACCGCGAGGACTCACAATCTGTGATCTCTCCAGACCCCGGAGGTCCCCCATGACAGGCGTGGACGCGACGCCACATGTGCGTCTGTCGATGCGCGGTGAGCTCGACGCGGCGAACGCCTGCGACGGCCTCGCACTCGTCATGCGCGCAAACCCGTGTCCGGGCGACGTCGTCACGCTCGATCTGAGCGACGTGGACTTCATCGACTCGAGCGGCATCGCGATGCTGCTGAAAATCCGCAGCTACCTCGACGGCATGGGATGCCGATTCGCGTTGGTCAACCCCTCAGCCCCAGTTGTACGCGTCCTCGTGCTCGTCGGCCTGAACGAAACGTTTCTCACCGACGACGCATAGGTGTCAGGCGCACCGCCCGCTCTACTTCGGTGGGGCGGGCGGTTGCGCGTGTTGGTGTGGTCATCGAGTTGCGGTCCTGGGTTCGGCTGCTCGCGCCTGGCCCGCGGTGCGGGCATGATGACGAAGTGAACACCGCACTGATCGTGATCGACGTCCGACAGGAGTACTTGTCGGGACTCCTGCCCATCGAGTTCCCACCGCGCTGATGGCAGTCGATCTGGCGTCGACTAGGGACTGGATTCGGACGCTCGCACCCGGGTCCCACTCGGACTCATGAACGAACTTTGCAAGCGCTCCGCGATCGAGCTCGCGGCGATGATCCGCTCGCGCGAGGTCTCGAGCCGCGAGGTGGTCGAGGCCCACCTCGCACGGATCGAGGAGATCAATCCAGCCGTGAACGCGATCACCGTTGTGCTCGCCGATCAGGCACGGGCCGCCGCAGACGCAGCCGACAGGTTTCCGCCGGCCGGCCCGCTGTACGGGGTGCCGATCACGGTGAAGGAGAACATCGACCTGCTCGGTACGCCGACCACGAGCGGCCTCACGGTGCTGGCGGAGGCGCTGCCGACGGCGAACGCGCCGATCGTCGATCGGATCCTCGCCGCCGGTGCTATCCCGATCGGCCGCACCAACCTCCCTGAGCTCGGGCTCCGCATCGACACCAGCAACCGACTCCGCGGCCGCACCGGCAACGCGTGGGACCCGGCGCTGACGCCTGGCGGCTCGAGCGGCGGAGAGGGGTCGGCGCTCGGTGCGCGAATGTCGCCGCTCGGGCTGGGCAACGACATCGGCGGGTCGCTGCGCGCCCCCGCGTTCTGCAACGGCGTGGTCGGCATGCGACCGACCATGCATCGCGTGCCCCACGCGACGACGATCGAACCGATCGACGGCGCACTGTGCGGCCAAATGATGGCAACGGACGGACCGATGGCACGCACCGTCGCCGACGTGCGGTTGGCCCTCGGGTTGCTGAACGGCTCCGATCAGCGCGACCCACTCTCGGTCGACGTTGCCCTCGATCGGCCCCCGATCGAACGGCGAGTCGCCGGGATCGTCACCACCGGTCTCGACGGTCCGCTCGCGCCCGCGATCGAGGCGGGAGTGCGGCTCGCCGCCGACGCACTCGCCGACGCCGGCTGGGAGGTAGAGCAGGTCGAGCTACCCGAGTTCCAGCACGTGTTCGAGGTGTGGAACCGGATCATGTGCGACGACATTCCGGCGCTGCTCGACGCCGTCGCCCCGGTGATCGATCCGCGACTCGTCGCCGCTCTCGAGGGTCATATCGCCTACCCGTACGTCACCGACCTGTCGCGCATGGCGGTCTATCCCGAACGGCGTCGGCTGATGCGGATCTGGCGCTCGATGTTCGCCACCACTCCGATCGTCGTCACACCGGTGTGGCCGGAGCCGCAGTTCCCCGGCGACGATGACCTCGAGCGCGGCATCGACTTCATCGCTCACATGCTCCAGTTCGCCACCCCAGCACCGCTCCTCGGGCTCCCGTCGCTCGCGCTGCCGACCGGGCTCGTCGACGGTCTGCCGGTCGGCGTTCAGATCCACGCTGACCGCTGGAACGACATCCACTG
>DATMDV010000165.1:0-16423 GCA_035557475.1 Ilumatobacteraceae bacterium | reverse complement strand
TTCGAAGATGCAATGGCGACAGGGTCCGTGTCGGCGGGTCATGTCGATGCCGTCGCCAACGCCGCCAAAGGCCTCGACGACGCCGGCCGGGAACGGCTCGGCGCGTTGCAAGACGCCCTGTTGGGGTTTGCTCGGGTTGAGCCGGTGGCGATGTTCGAACGACGGTGCCGGTTGTTGGGCAAACGCCTCGCCGGCGACGAAGGCGAGAGCGAGCTCGACAAGCACAAGGCGTCGGTGTCGGTGCGCCGTTGGGTCGACAAACCGTCCGGCATGCACCACACCCACCTCGCCCTCGACCCCGAACGCGACGCCAAACTGTGGGCGGCGATCGACGCCCAGTTGGCGACGTTGAAACAGCACGACGGCAACTCGGGCAGCCCGATCGACGTGCTGTTGGCCGATGCGGTGGTTTCGGCGGTGTCGGGCGAACGATCGGGCGAGCGGCGCGTACCGGAGATCTGTGTCCACGTCGACTACGACACGATGCTCAACGGTTTGCACGAACATTCGGTGTGTGAGACCGCCGACGGGATCCCGCTCCCACCCGAGACGGTGCGCCGTCTGGCGTGTGAGGCGGCGATCGTGCCGATCGTGCTCAACAGCAACGGCGAGGCCCTCGACTGCGGCCGCGAGGTTCGAGTCGCGAATCGGGCGCAGCGGCGGGCGCTGCGGGCGATGTACCGCACCTGCGCCTACCCGGGCTGCGACGTGAGCTTCGATCGTTGCGACATCCACCACGTCATCGCCTGGCTCCGCCACGGAAGCACAGATCTCGACAATCTGTTGCCGCTCTGCGGCCGGCACCACCATCTGGTTCACGAAGGAAGATGGCGACTCGCCCTCGACAAACACCGGATCATCACCATCCACCGACCAGACGGCACCCGACACTTCCACGGCACCACCACCAACCGCAGCCGCCGTCAGACCGCGGATGCTCGGCACCCGAAGACGAAGCGGCCACTCGCATCTTCCACGGGACCGCCATGAATCGGCGGCCGGGTCAGAGCGCAGCGACAGCGTCGAGCAGACGGTCGACGTCGGAGTCGTCGGTGTAGACGGCGATGCCGGCGCGGACCGCTCCGCTTTCGGGGTCGAGGCCGTAGCTGTCCATCACCTCGACGGCGTAGTAGTTGCCGTCCCAGACCGCGATCTCGCGGGCGGCGAGGGCGCGGGCCACCGCGTTCGGGGTGTGGCCGTCGACGAGGAATGCGAGCGTCGGCGCCCGGTCGCTCGTGTCGTGCGGACCGACCACCCGGACGTTCGGCATCGACAGCAGCCCGTCGAGCAGCCGGGTGAAGATCGACCGCTCGTGCCCGGCGAGCGTCGGCATGCCCACGCCGATGAGGAACCGGGCGGCGGCATCGATGGCGGCCAACGATTCGTAGGCGGGCGTGCCGAGTTGCAGCCGGCCGGGTCCGGTGGCCGGCGACGGCCGCACCTTGTACACCTGCAGCCGATCGAGCAGTTCCGGTTCGACCCACGTGATGCCGGCGTGCGGGCCGTACCACTTGTACGACGACGTCGAGTACACGTCGCACCCGACGGCACGGAGGTCGACCGGTGCGTGCGGTGTGAGGTGGACACCGTCGACCGCCACCTTGGCGCCCACCTCATGGGCAGCTGCCGTGATCGCGGCGATGTCGGGCATCGTGCCGATCGCGTTCGAGGCCCCGGTCACCGCGACCCAACGGGTGTGCTCGCCGAGGAGCGCTGTCACCGCGGCGGTGTCGAGGCGGCCGGTCGCGGTGTCGAAATCGGCCATCCACACGGTCGCACCGGTGTCGGCTGCGATGAGCAACCAGGGCGAGATGTTCGAATCGTGGTCGAGACGTGTGCACACGATCTCGTCACCAGGACCGAGGTCGCGCCCGATCGCCCGTGTGATCGAGAACACGTTGTTGGTGGTCGACGGCCCGAACACGAATCCGGCGGGATCGGCGCCGAGCAACTCGCCCATCGTGGCCTGAGTGCGTTCGACGAGCGCGTCGCAGGCCTCGGCGGCCGCGAATGCGCCGTGGCTGTTGGCGTTGTTGCCGCTGCGCTGCCAGTCGGCCGAGGCGTCGATGGCTGTGTCGACGACCTGGGTGCCGGCCGGGCCGTCGAACCGCGCCCAACCGTTCGCCAACCCCGGAAAACGGTCGCGAACGTCGACCGCCGAACCGGACGCTGCGACGCCGGACACTGCGACGCCGGACCCTGGGACATCAGACATGACAACGAACCTACTGCTGGTCCAGCGTCCGGCCCAATGTCGCAAACCGGACGTTCCGTGACCGGTTTTGGCCGCATTGTGGAGTCAGAAACGGTCGAGGACCAGCCGTTCGTAACCGAGAGTCGTCCGTCATGGACGGCGTCCGACAAAGGAGCACACGATGCCAGGACTCGTCTCCCCGATCGCCGACGAGCGCGACGGCCTCCTCGCCTACCTCGCTCAGCAGCGAGACGCGTTCCGGATCGCCGCCTACGAGCCGCGCGCCACGCTGGCGGCCGGATGAGCGGGATCAGCTGGGTGAGTGTTCCGTCAGCTGCCGCAGCCGGACCAGAGGCCGGTGTCGTCGTGCTCGGCGGCCCGGGCAGCCTCGACGAACCGCTCGGCGTGGGCGCTGTTCGGCGCGATCGTCAGCGGCCTCGCGTACCCGTGCCTGATGATCTCGTAGTTCACGAAGATGCTGTCGCTGGCTCGATACACGTAGGCGAGGATGCGCCCGTAGTCGTCGCGACCGACGACATCACGCTCGAGACGCACGGGTGTGCCCTCGGTGAGGAGCGCTTGGGTGAACGCCGTCGCCTCCGGCCCGAAGCATTCGACGGGCGTGTCTGGTTTCTTCGTTTCGGGTGTGTCGATACCGATCATCCGCACCCGCTCGGTGTCTCCGTCGATCGTGACGTCGATCGTGTCACCGTCGACGACGAGCTCGACGACGGCGTTCGCCGCAACGACGGGATCGGATGCCACGCTCGGCGCGTGTCCGCCAGCCGCGTTGGCGCATGCGGCGACGAGTCCGACCGGGATCCATCGCCACAGCCGACGCCCCACGCCGTCTGTTCTACCGGCGCGGCCAGCCCGACGCGCCCGGCCCGTCGGAAACTCCGGCGTCAGAACGATGAGTTACGCAGGGTGGCGACGTCTGAACACGTGATCGACCTCTTCGTCCGGCGCGTCGCCGGTCCTGATCAACCCCCCAGAGGAGTACCAAGATGACATCGACCGACTTCGCAGTACGGGCGTCAGCGCACCGGAACCGGCCAGAACCGACAGGGGAGAATGAGATGTGTTCCGCGATCAGATCGACGGCGCTGGTGCGTCAATACGGCGAAGTCACCGCCGTCGACGGGGTCGACCTCGACGTCGCGTCCGGCGAGATCTACGGCTTCCTCGGGCCGAATGGTGCGGGGAAGTCGACGATGGTGCGGATGCTGTGCACGTTGCTCGGCCCGACCAGTGGGTCGGCGACGGTCGCCGGGTTCGACGTGGTCGAAGACCCGGCAAGCGTGCGCCTGCGCATCGGCGTCGCCCTCCAGGAGGCGGCCCTCGATCCGCGCCAGACCGGCAGCGAGTTGTTGCGGCTGCAAGGGCTGCTCTACGGCCTGACTCGCAGCGACGCCAACCGCCGCGTCGGCGAGCTGGCCGAGTTGATCGACATCGGTGACGCTCTCGACCGCCGGATCAGCACGTACTCGGGCGGCATGCGACGCCGCCTCGATCTCGCCGCGGCGCTCGTCCACAACCCGCAGATCCTGTTCCTCGACGAGCCCACGACCGGCCTCGACCCGGTCAGCCGGGCAGCGGTGTGGGAAGAGGTTCGGCGACTCAACGTCGACCTCGGGATGACGATCTTCCTCACGACCCAATACCTCGAGGAGGCCGACGTGCTCGCCGACCGGGTCGGCATCATCGACGCCGGTCACCTCGTCGCCGAAGGCACACCAGCCGACCTCAAGAAGTCGATCGGCACCGATGTCATCGTCGCTCGACTCGACCGTGATGCGTCCACCGTCTGCTCGGCCATCGAGCAGGTGCCCGGCGTGCTGTCGGTCGAGGCCCGAGGGACCGAGCTCATCGTCGCCACGTCCGATGGGTCGGCCACCGTGAGCCCGGTGGCGGTGGCCCTGAGCGCGTGCGACGTGACCGTGCGCGACCTGACACTGCGGACGACCTCGCTCGACGATGTCTTCCTCGAGCTCACCGGCAACAGACTCGAACAAGACGATTCCCAGGGGGTCGGATCATGACCATCGCAACTGCAACACTTCGGAACCAGGTGGCGGCAGTCGAACCGCGCGCCGCCGGGTTCTTCGCCGACACGGCGACGATTGCGGGAAGAGCGCTGCGGGCAATTCCCCGCGACGTCGAGACGGTGATCCCACCGATCTTCATCGCCCTGTTCTTCTTCCTCGTCAACATCGGCACCCTTTCCGATCTCACCGAGGGGCAGATCGAGGGGTTCGACTTCACCGCCTTCCAACTGCCGACGGCGATCCTGCTCGGCGTCACCGGGGTGTCGCGTGCCCCCGCACTCGTGCTCGACGTGCAGAACGGTTACTTCGACCGCCTGCTGCTCACACCGGTCCGACGCCTGGCGATCCTGCTCGGGCACATGGTGGCCGACGTCACCGTCGCCTGCGCGTTGATCATCCCGATCGTCATCGTGGGTTTCATCGTCGGTGTCCGCTTCGAGACCGGGCCACTCGGCATCCTCGCCTTCATCCTCCTCGGAGCGATGTGGAGCCTGGCGTTCTCGGGGTTCGGCTATGCGATCGCACTCAAGACCGGCAACCCGGGCGCGGTCAACTCGAGCTTCCTGCTGTTCTTCCCGTTCCTGTTCCTGACGAGCTCGTACGTGCCGCGAGAGCAGCTCTCCGGCTGGCTCGACACGGTCGCGACGTGGAACCCCGTCACCTACCTCCTCGAGGGGCTGCGCTCGCTGCTCGTCGACGGCTGGGAGTGGGGCGATCTCGTCAAGGCCGTGATCGCGATCTCGATCGTGGGAGCCGTCAGCATGTCGATGTGCTTCGCCGCACTGCGGGGTCGCATCCGCCGCGGCTGAGCGAAGCGAGGTGCGGCTGAACCGCAACGCGATCGGCTGTTGACACTGCCGGGCGTGACGGCGACGCTTGGCGACATGACCGAGTCATGGCAGGGGAACCGCCATCGGGTGTTCCTGCCGCAAGCGCTCGGCGCCGACGAGTTCCTCCGCGTCACGTGGCACGAGAGCGATCGCATCATCGTGTTCTCGCACTGGTCGGGCAACACGTGCGTGGCCGCGACACCGGTGCGCATCAGCGACACGCCCGAGCTGGCCGAGCTGCTCGGGGCGGCCATCGCACACGCCGTCCGCCAAGCCGAACCGGCGGTTGCAGAATCGGTGCTGACCGACCGATCTGCATAATTTGCCCGATGCGGATCACCGTCGCGATTCGTAGCGTCGGCGCATGGCGACAACGCGACATGACACCACTGGTCAGCCGGGTGCGAGGAACGGGTCGGCGACGACAATCAGCGATCCAGTGAGCGCGGTCGCTGAGCTGACCGCGATGATCCGAGCCGAGTGCTCCGAGACGGACACGACACGGCGCGTGCCGTCCGTCGTCATCGGGGCGCTGCAAGGGGCGGAGGTGTTCCGGCTGCTGGCGCCGGTGGAGATCGGCGGTCGCGAGGTCGACCCCGTGACGTTCCTCGACGTCGTGGAGGCTGCGTCGTACGCCGACGGCTCGGTCGGATGGTGCGTGATGATCGGCGGCTGCTATGCCACGTTCGCCGGGATGCTCCCGGAAGAGGGTGCTCGCGACATCTACGGCGACCCCACCACCATTTCTGCCGGCGCCTTCCGCCCCGACGGCGTGGCCGTCGAGGTCGACGGTGGCCTTCGGGTCTCCGGCCGCTGGCCCCTGGCGAGCGGATCGAGCCACGCCACCTGGTACATCGGTGGCTGCGTCGTCCTGCGCGACGGCGCACCTGTCATCGGTCCGACGGGCATGCCGCTGATGCGGGAGGTGTTCTTTCCTGCGTCGGTCGCCGAGGTCATCGACACCTGGGATTCGACCGGCCTGCGGGGGACGGCCAGCCACGACGTCGCGGTCACCGACGTGATCGTGCCGACATCACGCACGATGTGGTTCCAGGAGCCGCCCACCGTCGACCGACCGCTGTACCACATGCCGCCGATCGCGATGTTCGTCACGTTCATCAGCGCAGTGTCGCTCGGCATCGCCAGGCATGCGATCGACGAGTTCGTCACCCTGGCCGACACCAAGTCGGTGATGCTGTCGACGGACAAGTTGGCCGATAGGCCGACGGTGCAGGACCGGCTCGGCCGCGCCCACGCGCTCGTCGATTCCGGTCGTCGATACCTCACCGCCAAGCTCAGCGACCTCTGGCTGGATGTCCAGGCGGGCGATCCGCCGACGATGGCCGACCGAGGCGCGCTGTGGCTCGCCGCAACCCACGCCGCGCACAGTGCGCTCGAAGCGATCGACCTGCTGTACTCGGCGGCGGGGGCGACCAGCGTCTACAGCACGTCCGCGTTGGACCGCTGCTTGCGGGATGCCCGCACGGCCGTCCAACACATCGGTACGCAGGAGGTCAACTTCGAGCTGGCCGGGCGCCACCTGCTCGGGCGTGACACCTTGCCCAGCCAGTGGATGATCGACTACCGCGGCGAGGGCTGAGATCCGTCGCCGATCGCGGCGTACGCGCCGCTCCAGAAGTCCTTGAACACGGCGGGTGGTTCGGGCGACGTCATGGCCCGTTGGGTGAACAGCACTCCCGTGAGGCCCCGCGCACGATCGGAGCGCCACGTCGTGCCCGAACCGCCGTCCCATCCGAAGCCGTGGGGGATGGACGAGGCCGGGGCGACGGTCGCGGGCACCAGCATCCCGAGACCCCAACCGTCGTGCTCGCCGAGGAACACGCCGGCGGAGGCGCGTTGCTCGGGCGTCAGATGATCGGTGGTCATCAACTCGACCGAGCGCTCGCTGAGGATCCGGTCGCCGTCGTGCACGCCGCCGGCGAGGAGCATCGCGACGAAGGCCCAGAAGTCGTCGATCGTCGACACCAGCCATCCGGCCGCGTTGGGCAGGGCAGGAGGTTGGTTCCAGTAGCTGTCCTCGACACCGTCGACGACTCCAAGCGCTTCGGTCGCGGGATCGGGTGTGTAGGCAGTCGTGAAACGGTTGCGTTGGTCGGCCGACAGGCTGAACGCGGTGTCGCGCATGCCCAGCGGGTCGAACAGCCGTTGGCGCAGGAACGTTTCGAGCGGCTGGCCGGCGGCGCGTTCCAGCAGGATGCCGAGCACCGTCGACCCGGTGTTGTACATCCACTGCTCGCCCGGCTGGTGCATCAGCGGGAGGGAGGCGAAGTGCCTGATCCACTCGTCCGGGGTGTGCGGCGTCGGTGGCCACGGTGGACCGAGCGTGCCGAGTTGGAGCTCCTGCTCGGCGGTCTGGATGGGATATGTATCGGGCGGGGCCATGATGGTGCCGAATCCCATGCGGAACGTCAGCAGGTCGTCGAGCGTGATCGCGCGTTTGGCGGGAACGGTGTCGTCGAGTGGTCCCTCGAGGCTGCGAAGCACGCGGCGATCGGCGAGCTCGGGGAGGAACTCGTCCACCGCGCGGTTCAGATCGAGCACGCCGTCCTCGACGAGGATCATCGCCGCGGCGGCCGCGATCGGCTTGGTCAGCGAGGCGATCCGGAAGATCGCATCTCGCTGGAGCGGTGTGTCGTCATCGATCGCCTTCGTGCCGATCACGTCGACATGTACGTCATCGCTCCCGCCGTCGTGCCGGGCGACGAGGGTGATCAGCCCTGGAATCTTGCCCGCGTCGACGTGGCGGGCCATGAGGTCGTGCAGCCGTTCCAACCCGGCCGGGGACAGTCCTTCGCCGGTCATTGGCGACTCACCTCGCTGACGTAGGTGTCCAGTCGTTCGGCCAGCTCCTTCGGACGGCTGAGAGCGACGAGGTGGCCGCCGTCGATCTCGTCGGGCGAGATGCCGAGGCGCTCGCGGACGACCCGGCGCATGAACTCGGCCGGGAAGAGTCGATCGTCGCGGCACAGGAGGAACTTGGTCGGCACGTCGGGCCACGCCGGGAGCGGCCACGGCTTCTCCATGGGCGTGCCGGACTGATCCTTACCACCCTTCATCGCCACGGCGGTGACGTCGGGTGGGACATCGTGAAAGAAGATCGCCTCGATGTCCCCCGGCGTATCGAGCGTGGCGGGTGTCCGGTGACGTGCCGCGTGCTCGGCCATCGCACGGTCCTGACCGGTGTTCGTCCACCATGCACCGGCCGGCTCGCCCGGTGCAGGGATCATGGCCGTCACCAGCACGATCAGTTCGACGGGCACCCGGGCAGCGACCAATGGGGCCGTGAATCCGCCCAACGATTGGGCGACGAGGACGAGGTCGGTGCGATCGCGGCGGTCGCCGATGGCGTCGATCACCACGTCGACGTAGTCCGCGAGGCCGGCGGTGTCGTCGTCAGCCGGGAGCTCGACGACCACTACGTCGTGACCTCGTTCGATCAACTCGGGGGTGAGGAGATGCCAGTACCAGGCATCGCCACCCGCTCCGGGAATCAACACGAACGTCGCCATCGTCGATGGTCCTTCCTCGAACTGGACAGGTGATGAGACGACGAGGCGAGGCGAAACTCATCGGTCCCGGCGCGTGAGCCGCCGCTCGATGCCTACAGCCGTTCGATCAGGGTGCCGGTGCCGAGGCCGCCGCCACAGCACATCGACACCAGGCCGTAGCGACCGCCGATGCGCTCGAGCTCGTTGAGCGCCTTCGTCATCAAGAACGCGCCGGTCGCCCCGAGCGGGTGGCCGAGCGCGATCGCACCGCCGTTCGGGTTGGTCTTCTCGAGGTCGGCTCCGGTCTCCTTCGCCCATGCCAGCACGACCGAGGCGAACGCCTCATTGATCTCGAACGTGTCGATGTCGTCGATCGACAGCCCCGACCGATCGAGCAGACGCTGCGTGGCGTCGATCGGCCCGGTCAGCATCAGCACTGGGTCGACGCCGACGAGACACGTGTCGAGGATGCGGGCGCGCGGCGTGAGGCCGAGCGCCAACGCCTTGTCGTCGGTCATGATCAGCACGGCTGCCGCGCCGTCGGAGATCTGCGACGAGTTGCCGGCCGTGTGCACTCCGTCCTCGCGACCGACCGGCTTCAGCGTCGCCAGCTTCTCGAGCGACGACTCGCGGATGCCTTCGTCGCGCGCCACCGTGTGCGTGGAGCCGGTCGGGTTGCCCTCGTCGTCGACGTCGGGGGCCTCGATCGCGATCCACTGCCCGTCGAAACGACCCTCCGCCCACGCCCTCGCGGCCCGCTCCTGCGACGCCAGCCCGAACGCATCGGTGTCGGCGCGCGTGATGCCCCACTTGTCGGCGATGCGTTCGGCGCCCTCGAACTGCGACGTCATCTCGTAGCGCGCGAAGTACGGCTTCGGGATCGGGATGCCGAGCCCGAGCTTCTTGGAGCTGTTGATGCCGATCGGGATCCGGCTCATCAGCTCGACCCCGCATGCGACCGCGACGTCGACGACTTCGCTGCCGACGAGCGACGTCGCCAGGTTGGTCGCCTGCTGGCTCGACCCGCACTGCGTGTCGATGGTGGTGGCGGCGGTCGTGAGCGGGAGGCCGGCCGCCAGCCACGCCGTTCGAGTCACGTTGAAGCTCTGCTCGCCGACCTGGCTCACGCAGCCGCCGACCACCTGGCCGATCTCGGCCGGGTCGATGCCGACCCGCTCGACGAGCGCCGACTGCACGTGCCCAAGCAGGTCGGCGGGATGCATGCTGGACAGGCCACCGCCGCGCCGCCCG
Source organism: Ilumatobacteraceae bacterium (assembly GCA_035557475.1). Lineage (GTDB taxonomy): Bacteria > Actinomycetota > Acidimicrobiia > Acidimicrobiales > Ilumatobacteraceae > JALOLG01. The sequence goes on along the minus strand of DATMDV010000165.1, from coordinate 6,591 downwards.
ATCGGGGTGCGCACGGCGTCGACGATCACGACGTTCGAGCTCAACATGTAGCCGAGCCTACGGCGAGGGTGAGCGGCGCAGCGAGGCCGCGAGGTGGTGTTGCAACGGCTGGCCGAGGGCGTCACAGCGCTCCGTATGGCTTCTCGCAGCGTGTACGCAACGTCGAGAGTCATTCCAAGACGCGCTGTGCCGATCGAAGTTCCGGCGGCAGGCACACATCATCACCACCGCCGAGCAACTTCACTCGGGCTGACCGCCACCGGCTTGGTTTCGTGTCTACGGTGGGAGGGATGCAGAGTGGGGCTGCTGTCGGTCGGCGCTGCCGGCGGCTGGTGAATGGCAGGGGTGACGCTTGGCTCGCCGGTGGTGTCGCGGCTGTCTTCGTGGCGTGCATCGTGTCTGGGGTTGCGCACGCCGATCCCGGGCCTGCGGCGCTGCCACCAGAGCGAGTTCTCGAGGTGCAGGTCGCAGGTGAGGCCGGGGTACCGCTCGACGCGGCGGGGGCGCTGCTGCATGTGACGGTGACGCGTCCCGCCGCCGCCGGATACGTGACGATGTTCCCCTGTGGCGATGTCGTGCCTGAGACGTCGAACCTGAATTACAGGGCCGGCATCGACGCCGCGAACGCCGTCCTCGCGCCGTTGTCTGCAGATGGCACCGTCTGTGTTGTCACGTCGGCGGTCACCGACGTGATCGTGGACGTGTTCGGCTATCTGCCGGCCGGATCGCCGATCGAGCTACTCGATGCACCTGTGCGGGGGCTGGACACCCGCTCCGGGCTCGGCGTCGACGCTGCCGGCCGGGTCGCTGCCGGGTCGAGCCTCGTGTTCGAGGCTGCCGCGGTGCCGGGGGCGGGCGACGCAGCTGCGCTCGCGTTGAATGTGACGGCGACCGGACCGGCGGCGGCCGGGTTCGTGACCATCGCTGGGTGCGACGGACAGGCCCCGACGACGTCAACGCTCAACTTCGTCGCCGGTCGCGACGTCGCCAACTTCGTGGTGAGCGCCCTAGACGATGACGGCACCGTGTGTCTCACGACGAGCGCCGACACGCATCTCGTGATTGACGTGGCTGCCCGCGTCGACGGCGACGCCACCGATCCCGTCTGGCTCCCTTCCCCCGAACGAATTGTCGACAGTCGCAACGGCACCGGCAGCGTTGCCGCACCATGGGCGTCGGGCGAGACCCGCACGATCAGCATCGACACGGGTGGGGTCGGCGCAACCACGGGGTTCGTCAATCTGACGGCTACCCGGGCGGAGGCGCCCGGCTTCGTGGCGCTACACACCTGCGGTGTCGCCCCCGAAGGCTCGAACCTGAACTTCGTTCCTGACGTTGATGTCGCCAACGGTGCTGTTGTCGCGGTTGCCGCCGACGGCACGTTGTGCGTCACCACTTCGGCACCAGTAGATCTCGTCGTCGACTACGTCGGTGCCGCGATCGACCCGGACACGATTGTCACGTTCGACGCGGTGCGGATCTACGACAGCCGTGCCGAGGCGGCACAGGGCTGCGGGCTGGGCATCGTGCACCCGGCACACGACACGTTGTGGGTCGTGGACCTCGAGACCGGCCAATTCGCGGCGACCATCACGTCTGATCAGCTCGTGCCCTTCTTCGAGCCGCGGTCCGAGTTCCTCCCCGCAGTGCTCACCCCGACGTGCGACGCGCTGATCGTCGCCACTGCGATCCGTGACGACCCGAACACCGCCCGCGCCCTGAAGGTCACGTACGACGGCACCGTCACCCAACTCGGCACCCTCGAGTACGGATCGAGACCGGAGATCGCTGTGCTCGCCGACGGCACGCCCGTCTGGATCGAGAATGCGCGTTCGGATCTCGGCCCACCACGGATCATCGAGGTCTCCACCGGAGCTCCGCGGTTCGTCTCCGACGCGTCAGAGTTCATCCGCGATGTGCTGCACGACGACGCCGTTGTCGTCTCCGGCCCGGAATCGACCTGGAAGATCTTCTCTCCCGGCGACACCGAGCCATCCCGATCCGCGCCGGCGCTCGGAGCGGTATCGCCACGCGCTTCCTACCAGTTGATCGAACCCGTAACGCGCGACGACCCGTTCACCATCGTCACACTCGACGGCCAACCGGTCGTCGTCCGCAACTTCACCGATCTCGCCGACGCCGACGACTACTTTTGGCGCGGCGTCTGGATCGATGACGGTGTCGTCGCGCTGTGCGCGTCCGGGATACCAACCCGGACGTTCATCTGGAACATCTTCTCCGATCCCGTCGAACTCCCCGTCGCCGCCTGCATCCTCGAAGGCAGATAGCACGTCGACTCGAACTCGCGCTCGTTGAACTGGGCGAGGAAGCATCGAGCAGCTCGAGAGGCCTCACGCTGTGTCAGGGCCCGCTCCGTCATGCAGCGCAGAGTGCCCGTGCTGGAGCGCATCTGTCGAGGCGATGAGGGGGCCAAGCCGCCGTAGCCGGCTGGCCGCCTAGGGCGAGGGTGAGCGCCGCAGCGAGGCCGCGAGGTGGTGCTGCAACGGTCGGCCGACCGCCGCCATCCGCACCGTGTAGTCGATCGCGTCGCCGTCGATCCGGAACGAGCGCGACAGCGCGGTCACCTCCTTGGCCGAGCCGGTGCGCCCGATGACGGTGGCGTCGAGCTCGATCGACATCACGCCGTCGGCGACCACGAGCGTGCCCTCGGCGAGCTCGGTGATCCCGGTCGGGTGGGCGACGAGGAACTCGATGCGGCCGACGGCCGGCACCCGCCAGTAGCCGGTCTCGGCGTGGAGCGGGCGGCCGTCGTCGCTGGCGCGGGTTCGCTGGGCGTAGGCGAGGAACGGCTTGCCGACGTGGCCGAACGTGATCGTCTCGATGTAGCCGAACGATTCGATCGTCGGATACTCACCGTTGCCCTCGCCCTCCCACGTGCCGAGCAGCGGGGCGAGGATCTCGACGTCGGGATGCAATGGCGGCGACATCGTCTTCCTACCCGGCGCGCGCCAGGCGCAACCCCGAGCGTTGCCCGGCCGACCAGTCGGCCATGAAGCTGAATCGATCGCCGCGGATGAGCGTGATGCGCCACTCGATCGGGCGGTCGTCGAGGATGCCGAGGCGCTGCAGCGAGAACACCGCCTCGAGCCCGTCGAGACCGAGCAGTTTGCGGTCGGCCTCACCCGGCACGACCGGGCGGATGCGTTCCCAGCCACTGCTCGGACGGCGCCCGACGGAGCGTTCGAGCTCGTCGTAGAGCGCGGTGTGGGAGAAGTCGACATCGAGCAGCGACTCACCGATCTCGAACGGCAGCCACAGCCGATCGATCGCCAGCGGCTCGTCGCCGGCGAGCCGCAGCCGGCTGAGATGGAGCAACGGGGCATCGGCGGCGAGCCCGAGGTGGCCGGCGGCTTCGACGTGCTTGGCACGACCGAGCTCGAGCACCCGGCTGCGCTGTTCGACGCCGCTGTTCTCGACGAGCTGGAACAGGCTGTACAGCGAGCCGAGCGACTGCTCGAACTGCTGGTGGTCGATCGACGTGCCGATGCCGCGCTCGCGCTTGACGATGCCGTCGGAGCCGAGCTTGGCGACCGCGTGGCGGGCGGTGTGGCGGCTCACCTCGTAGATCTCGATCAGCTCGCGATCGGTCGGGAAGCGATGCTCGAAGTGGCCGTGCCCGAGGCGGCGTCGCAGCTCGGCCTCGAGCTGCGCCCACAACGGGAGCGGGCTCGACCGGTCGAGCGTCGTGGCCCCTTCGTTGAACTCGCTCGTCACGATTCCACACTAGCTGGGTCGGGATTTGAGTAGAGATAGGCGGACGCGGTCGGCTTCATCGGTCGGGCGAACCACAACGGGCGGCGCAGGTTGCCGGGCCCGGGCCCGGGTCGGGTCTTGGCGAGCCACTCTCGGTACGCGTCGCGCGAGCGGGCCGTGTCGACGACGACGTCGCCGTACTCGTCGTCGGCGAGTGCCGGGGTGACGCGCACGCGCTGGTGCCAGCAGTGCATCCCCGAGATCGGGTCGGGCTGCACCGCGAACGTGAGGTTCTGGTGGACGCCCGTGTCGTGCCACCAGATGCGGGCGGTGTCGGCGTCGTCGCTCCCGTAGGCGAGGTCGCCGTGGGTACGGCGCAGCGACCACTGCGTGCCGTCAGCGGTGACGTCGGCCCGACCGGCGATCCACGACCGCGAGGTGTCGTCGTCGAGCCGCCAGCGGCCCATGTGGTGCGAGGCGGCCACGACACCCGGCCGGATCCCCTCGGTGCGCCAGGCCTGGATCACGAAGTGGCCGATCCGCGTCGTGATGCGCACGAGCCCGCTCTCTTCGATGCCGAGCGCTTCGGCGTCGGACGGATGGATCCACAATGGATGGCGATGGCTGATCTCGTTCAGCCACTTGCTGTTCCCCGAGCGGGTGTGGATCAGCGTCGGGATGCGGAACGTGGGCAGCAGGATCCGCTCGTCACCCGCCAGGTCGAGGTCCTCCCAGTGGACGTGCGACGGGATCCATCCCGGTGTGGCGTGCTCCGGCCACCCCCAGTCGCGCAAAGTCGTCGAGTACAGCTCGAGCTTGCGCGACGGCGTCGGGAAGCCGAGCCTCGCGTCGCCATCGACGTCGACCGCCGGCGAACCGTCGCCGAGGCCGTCGAGCTTCGTCGTGGTGAGGGACTCAGCGGTCTGGTCCCACGCGCCAGCGGTGCCGGTCCGGCGATACACGCCGGATTCGTCGGGCGCACAACCGTCGATATCGGCTCCGGAGACGATCCGCTCGTGTGCTGCGTGGGTGTCGCCCGGTACGGCGTAGGCGCCGCGGTCGCGCATGTACTCGAGCGGCGTGACCCCGGCTGCGGCTGCCGCCTCGGCGAGCCCGGGCACGCTGTCGGCGAAGATCCGCCCGTAGTACTCGTCGACGCCGACGGGTGTGCCCGGACGATCGTCGCTCTCGAACCACTTCCGGATTCCGAGTGCGCCGTCGGGATCGATCCGCCACGACAGGTCGATCCAGAACTCGTTCTCCTCCCACACCTCGCCGGGGTTGAACTCGTGGGTCCGCCGCTCAGGCTCGATCTCTTCGCCGTTGAGCTCGGCGTAGCGGCGCAGCACCGGTTGGCGGAAGCCGATCCACCGACCGGCGTGGGTCTCGAAGCTGGCGATGTCGTGGCGTTCGGCGCCGACGCCCATCGGGAGCACGTAGTCGGCGAACCATGCGGTCTCCGACCAGGTCGGGGTGAGGGCGACGTGACATCCGACGCGGTTCTCGTCCTTCAACACCTCGAGCCAGCTGAACCCGTCGGGGTTCGTCCACACCGGGTTGTAGACGCGGCTGAAGTAGGTGTCGAGCTTGCCCCGCCCGTCGAGGAGGAAGTGGGGGAGCAGCATCGACATCTCGTGGTACGCGAGCGGGTACTCGATCGGCCATGTCAGCTCGTTCCAGCTGTCGACGGCCGGAGCGGGCTTGAACGGATCGGCGACGAACTTGTTCCAGCCGTTGCCGGTGGTGCCGCCCTCGGTGCCCACCGAGCCGGTGAGCACGTTGAGGAAGAACAGGCAGCGCGCCACCTGCCATCCGCCGAGGTTGCCGGCCCCGGCGGCGCGCCACGTGTGCGACGCCAGCTTGGTGGGGTGGCGGCCGATGATCTCGGCGATCGTGCTGAGGGTGTCGCCGGCGACGCCGCACGTGCGCTCGGCCCGCTCGATCGTGTACTCGGCGTAGTGGTCGAGCAGCGCCTGCTCGAGCGAGTCGAACACCTGCGGTAGGTCGGGTCGGACTTCGGCGAGGAACGTCTCCCAGTTGACCCAACGACGCACGAACTCGCGCTCCCACGTGCCGTTCTCGATGAGCAGGCGGGCGATCGCGAGCAGCATCACCGGCTCGGTGCCCGGCCACGGCGCCAACCAGAAGTCGGCTTTGGCGCCGGTGTTCGACAGCCGGGGGTCGACGCAGATCACGGTCGCGCCCTTGGCCTTGGCCTCCATGATCCGCTGCGCGTGCGGGTTGAAGTAGTGCCCGGCCTCGAGGTGCGACGAGATGAGGAAGATCACCTCGGCATTGGCGAAGTCCGACGACGGGCGGTCGTGTCCCATCCACGACTGGTAGCCGATGCGGGCGTTCGACGAGCAGATGTTGGTGTGGCTGTTGTGGCCGTCGACGTTCCACGCCTTGAGCACGCGTTCCGTGTAGCCGTCCTCTCCGGGACGGCCGACGTGGTACATCACCTCGTTGCGGCGACCCTCGTCGAACGCCTTGCGGATGCGGGCCCCGATCTCGTCGAGCGCCTGGTCCCACGAGATGCGCTCCCAACGACCCGCCCCGCGCTCGCCGGCGCGCTTCAGCGGATGCAACACACGCTCGGGATCGTGGACCTGGTTGAGCGTGGCGGGTCCCTTCGCACAGTTGCGCCCGCGACTGGCCGGGTGCTCCGGGTTGCCCTCGAACTTGGCGATCTCGCCGGTCTCGTGGTCGACGAATGCGGTCAGGCCGCACGCCGCTTCGCAGTTGAAGCACGTGGTCGGCACCAGCGTGTAGTGGCGCTCGACGCGATCGGGCCACGCCTTGGCGTCGAGCTCGGTCCAGTCGTGCCACTGGTCGTGGGGTGGGTGGTTGGCCAACGACATCGGGAGGACCTCAGCT
>DATMDV010000164.1:0-2005 GCA_035557475.1 Ilumatobacteraceae bacterium | reverse complement strand
GTGGCGCCAGGAGCAGAAGATCCTCACCGACGACCCGGACAACCAAGGACCGTACAACCAAATCGGCATCCGCGACGTCACGATCCGCGGCGCGGGCATGTGGCACTCACAATTCTACACGCTGACCGAGCCCCAGGACGCGGGCGGCATCAACCACCCGCACGAGGGCAACTTCGGCTTCGACATCGACCAAGGCGTGCAGATCTCCGACATCGCCATCTTCGGCTCCGGCCGCATCCGCGGCGGTGACGGCGGCAAGGAGGGCGGCGTCGGCCTCAACGGGCGATTCGGCACCGGCACCAAGATCTCCAACGTGTGGATCGAGCACGCCAACGTCGGTGCCTGGGTCGGCCGCGACTACGACAACATCCCGGCGCAGTGGGGCCCGGCCGACGGGCTCGAGTTCAGCGGCATGCGCATCCGCAACACCTACGCCGACGGCATCAACTTCACCAACGGCACGCGGAACTCCTCGGTGACGAACTCGTCGTTCCGCACCACCGGCGACGACTCACTCGCGGTATGGGCCAACAAGTATGTCAAGGACCAGGCCGTGGACATCGCGCACGACAACCACTTCGTCGACAACACCATCCAGCTACCGTGGCGGGCGAACGGCATCGCGATCTACGGCGGATTCGGCAACACGATCGAGGGCAACACGATCTCCGACACCATGAACTACCCGGGGATCATGTTGGCGACCGACCACGACCCGTTGCCGTTCTCCGGGCAGACCCTGATCTCCGACAACGATCTGCACCGATGTGGTGGGGTCTTCTGGGGTGAGGCGCAGAAGTTCGGCGCCATCACGCTGTTCGCGCAGGGTCAGAGCATCACCGGTGTCACGATCCGGGACACCCAGATCCTCGACTCGACCTACGACGGCCTGCAGTTCAAGTCGGGCGGTGGCGCGACACCGGACGTAGCGGTCACCAACGTGACGATCGACAGGTCCAACAACGGTGCCGGCATCCTGGCCATGGGCGGCGCCCGCGGCAGCGCCAACCTCACGAACGTGACCGTGACCAACTCCGCCAACGGTGACATCGTGATCGAGCCAGGATCGAGCTTCGTCATCAACGGCGCACACGCCGCGAAAGGCCGGTGACGCCGAAAACCAAGCGACGGGCGTGCCCGCCCCACGGGTTCGACCCCGAGGCGGGCACGGCCGCAGTCAGGTCATGCGTCGTCGGCATCACTGACCGTCCCCTGTGGACCTTCCACACCGGCTCACCTGAGGTAGGCGAACTTGGCGCTCGTCTTGTGGACCGCGGCGATGACGGCGGCGATCGCCGGGGAGTCCTGTTCACCGTCCCTGGCGAGGAGGACGGTGTGCCGCAAGGCCCAGGCGCCTGGCAGCGGGATCCGGCGCAGGGTGGTGTCCCTGCCGCGGGTGAGCTCGGGTGCGATCGTCACGCCCCAGCCCACGTTGACCAGGCCGATCGCCGCTGCCACGTCGTCGACCGTCGCCGCGATCGTCGGCCGGAAGCCCGCCACGGCGCAGACGTTGAGGGTCAGTTGCCCCAACGGCGTCCTCGGGCTGATCACCCAGGGCTCGTCGCGCAGGTCGTCGACCGAGCAGCTGTCCGCCTCCGCGAGCCGGTGCCCGTGCGGCACGCACAACCGCAGCGCGTCGTGGCCGAGGACCCAGTGGCGAAGACCGGGTTCGGCCGGGCCCGGGGTGGCCCCGAACCGCGACAGGATCACGACGTCCAGGTCGCCGCGCCGGATCTCGTCGGCGCCGGCCGCGTCGGTCGTCGCCGCGAGGGTGATCTCCAGCAGCGGATGGCGGGCACGGACGCCGGTCAGCGCACTGCTCATGACCGGCGGCCCCTCCCCGAACGGCACGCCGATGCGCAACTCGCCGGACACCTCGCCGGCGTCCTGGCGGAGCACGGCCTCGGCGGCTCGCAGCTCCGTCACGATGCGCTCGGTGTGCTCGATCAGCCGCCGCCCGATGGGGGTGAGCGTCACCCGGTTCCCGCTGCGGACGAGCAGCGTC
>DATMDV010000163.1:0-3321 GCA_035557475.1 Ilumatobacteraceae bacterium | reverse complement strand
TCGTGGAAGAGCTGTGTGAGCTGGCGACCTGGGCCCCGAATCACAAGCGGACGTGGCCGTGGCGATTCGCGCTGTTCACCGGCGAGGGTCGTGCCCAGCTCGGTGCGGCCTTCGTCGCCGACATGGTCGATCGCGACTTCGGCGACGAGGGCAAGCGCAGCAAGACCCTCACCAAGTACTGCCGCACCCCGGCCGTCGTCGTGGTCGGTTGCTCGGCGCACGACAAGGACACGTTCCACGGCGAGAACCGCGACGCCGTCGCCGCCGGCATCCAGACCCTTTTGCTCGGGGCGACCGCGGCCGGACTGGCGTCGTTTTGGAGCTCGCCGCCGCTGATGGACTCGGCGCGCACGCTCGAGCTGTGCGGCTTCGCCGACGACGACCGGTTGATCGGCGTGGTGTATCTCGGCTGGCCGGCCGGATCGGTCGAGCCGCCGCAACGCCCGCCGGTCGAGCTCCACCACGTGTCGAGCTGAACCCGCACCGCCATCGGTCCCCTCGGAGGCGGGTCGATGACCCTGTGCAATGCTTGCGCGATGCCCGGCATCGACGAGGCGGAGCGGGCGCTCGAGCTGGCCGACGAGGCGTGGGCGCGCTTCGACGTCGATGCCGTGATCGCCCACCTGTCGACCGCCATCCGAGGATTCACGGCGGCAGACGACAAGCGCCGAGCGGCCATGGCGTGCGTCCAGCTCGGCGAGATGTTCGCCAACGGGCTGGGCAACCTGACCGCCAGCCGGGCCTGGTTCTCGCGGGCGAGGCGTCTCGTCGAGAACGAGCCGCCGTGCATCGAGCAAGGGTGGGTCGCGGTGGCGGCGATGGGATGCGACGTCGATGATCCCGCCGAACTGCTCGCGGCAGCCGAGCTGGCACTCGACCGGGCCCGCCGCTTCGGCGACCTCAACCTCGAGACGAAGGCACTGGCCGACGCCGGACTGGCCCACGTGCAGGCGGGGCGAGTCGCCGAGGGCATGGCCCTGCTCGACGAGGCGATGGCGTTGGCCTGCGGGCCCGCCGACGACACCGCGACGGCGGCCAAGTCGGCATGCTCGTTCTTCACGGCTTGCTACTTCACTGCCGACTTCGAGCGCGCCGGGTCGTGGACCGACCTGCTCCGCCAGCACGGACTGATGGGTCCGGAGCGAGGCGAGCCGGTGTTCCTCGCCGGCCACTGCGACAGCGTGCAGGCCACGCTGCTGATGGAGCTCGGACAGTGGAGCGAGGCCGAGGCCGTCCTCGTGCAAGCCAAGACCAACTTCGAGACCGCCATGCAGGCGACGAGCTGGCATCCGGACATCGCCCTCGCCGACCTTCGCATCCGACAGGGTCGGTACACCGACGCCGAAGCCCTCCTGCTCGGGAAGGACCAAGCGCTCCAGGCCCTGCTCCCCGCCGCCCGGCTTCATCTCGCGCGGGGCGACCACGACCTGGCGCGCGCCGCCGCACTGCGTGGTCTGCGGGTCATCGGCGAGGACCAGCTCCGCGCCGCCGAGTTGCTCACCGTGCTGGTGGATGCCCAGCTCGCGCAGGGAGAGATCGACGAGGCCACCGCGACATGCGCCGAGCTGACCAGACGTGTCAGCGGCCTCGACATCTCGCCGCTCCGGGCCCGTGCCGCGGCGGCCCGCGCTCGCGTGCTCGCCAGGGCCGGCGACGTCGGTCAGGCGATCGCACTGCTCGAGACGAATGTCGACCAACTCGACACACAGAAGCTGCCGTGGCTGCGGGCGGCGTTGCTGATCGAGCTGGCGCGTCTGCGGGACAACGCCGGCGACAACGCCGGCGCAACGCTCGACGCCAAGGCGGCCAGCGCCGCCCTGGCGGCGCTCGACGTGGTCGCGACCCCGGATGACATCGCCCTGCTCGAACGGCTCGGCCAGAGCTCAGCGACCGGTCGATCGGCCGCCCCAACCGCCGAGCTCGCATCAGCGGGGAAGTGGTGGCTCGCCTCGTTCGGTGGCACGAGCGTGCGGTTGCCGGACACGAAGGGTCTGCGCTACCTGGCCGAGCTCCTCGCCCGCCCTGGAGCGGAACGTCATGTGCTGGACCTCGTCGACCGCGTCGAAGGGGTCGCCCCGAGCGGGGGCGTCGACCGACGGGCCCTCGGCGATGCCGGCGCCGTGCTCGATGCGCAGGCGCGCCTGGCGTATCGGCACCGCGTCGAACATCTGCGAGCCGAAGCCGACGATGCGATCGCCAGCGGCCGTCTCGAGACCGCAGAGGCGTGTCAGGCCGAGCTCGATCAGCTCGTCAGCCAGCTTGCCCAGGCCTATGGACTCGGCGGCAGGGAACGGCGGTCGGCCTCGGCCGCCGAGCGTGCCCGCCTGAACGTCACCCGGGCCTTGCGATCAGCGATCTCCAGGCTGGTGGAAACGGTGCCGGAGGCCGCCGCGGTGCTCGATCGGCGGGTCCGCACCGGTCTGTACTGCGCGTATTCGCCCGCCACGGACGACGAGGTCCGATGGATCGTTCAGTCCTGAGTGAACGGAACCACCCCGGATTGAACGCCGTAGGGGCATGGAACCACTACAGACCACCACCGACGAGATCGCGGACGGGATCTACCGATTCTCGACCTGGATCCCCGACATCAGCCCGGACGGCTTCACGTTCAACCAATTCCTCATCGCCGGCGACGAGCCACTCCTCTTCCACACCGGCCCGCGGGGCATGTTCCCGCTCGTCGCCGAAGCGCTCGCCACGGTGATCCCGGTCGAGTCCCTACGCTGGATCACATTCGGCCACGTCGAGGCCGACGAGTGCGGATCGATGAACATGTGGCTCACCGCCGCCCCGCACAGCCAGGTAGCGCACGGCGCCCTCGGTTGCATGGTCTCGCTCAACGATCTGTGTGACCGCCCGCCGCGGGCACTCGACGAAGGCGAAGTGATCGATCTCGGGGGCAAGCGCGTTCGGCAGATCTCCACGCCGCACGTGCCCCACGGCTGGGAGGCGCAGGTGCTGTTCGAGGAGACCACCGGCACGCTGCTGTGCGGTGACCTCTTCACCAGCGTCGGTGCCGGACCAGCGCTCACGACCAACGACATCGTCGATCCGGCCCTAGCGGCCGAGGGCATGTTCCACCAGACCGCTCTGGCACCGCACACCGCGGCGACGCTCCGTTCGCTCGGCGACCTGGCACCCACGACGCTCGCCGTCATGCACGGATCGTCGTTCCAGGGCGACGGCAAGCAGGCGCTGTACCAACTCGCCGCCAGCTACGAGTCGATGATCGTTCACGCCTGATCCTCGTTCTCGGCGACCGGCCGCTGTGACACCCCTTCGTCAGACTCATTGACATGAGGTCGTCGTTGGCTGGTT
>DATMDV010000162.1:0-8705 GCA_035557475.1 Ilumatobacteraceae bacterium | reverse complement strand
CGGTGAGCTCACGCCCGACCAGCTGTTCCACATGCGCCCGGCACCCGGCTACGCCGACTTCACCACGCCCGTCGACGGCCTGTACCAATGCTCGTCGGCGACGCACGGCGGCGGCGGCGTGACCGGCATCCCCGCCCTGCTGTGCACCCGGCGGATCCTCTCCGACCACCGCCGGACCCGACTCCTCCGCCGCAACCCGATCGGGCGCAGCCGCCGTGGGTGAGCCACTCGATCCGGGGGTGATCCACCCGGTCGAGTTCGCCGACGCGCTCGATCCGACGACGAGCGGCTGCATGTTGCCCGCTGCGGCGTACCGCGACGACCGCGTCGTCGCGTGGGAACGTTCGAATCTGTTCGCCGGTGCCTGGGTGTGCGCCGGGCGATCGGCCGAGCTCGTCGTGCCAGGGGCGCGCGTCGCCGTCGCGGTCGCCGACGACCAAGTCGTGCTCGTGCGCGGCGACGACGGAGTGCTGCGCGGGTTCTTCAACACCTGCCGTCACCGCGCTCACGAGCTGATGGCCTGCGGTGCGACCGACGACCAGCGCTCGATCCAGTGCCCGTACCACGGCTGGCGATACGGGCTCGACGGAGCGTTGCTGTCGACCCCTCACTTCGAGGCGCCCGACGGCTTCGACCGGACACTCCACGGTCTGACACCGGTGGCGGTCGAGGAGTGGCACGGCTGGGCCATGATCGACGTCAGCGGATCGGCACCACCGTTGCACCGCTTCGTCGACGGACTCGAGGACCGGGTCGCACCGTACGAACCCGAACGGCTGGTGGTCGGCGGCACCCATTCGTACGAGATCGCCGCCAACTGGAAGCTGGTCGTCGAGAACTATCAGGAGTGCTTCCACTGTCCACGCATCCATCCCGAGCTGTGCGCCGTGAGCCCGGCCGCGAGCGGCGAGAACCACGACGGCCACGACGGGATGTGGATCGGAGGGTGGCAGGACCTGCAACCCCACGCCGACACGATGTCGCTCACCGGCGCCAGTGGTGGGGTGACGCTCCGCGGTCTCGACGACCTCGCCCGACGCCGCGTCGATTACCTCGGCCTGCTGCCCAACCTGCTCGTCAGCCTGCTCCCCGACTACGTGATGACGCACCGGCTCGAGCCGCTGGCCGCCGACCGCACCGCGATCGAGTGCCAATGGCTGTTCGATCCCGACGCCGCCGGCCGGGACGGCTTCGATCCGTCGTACGCGATCGACTTCTGGGACATCACCAACCGCCAGGACTGGGCGGCGTGCGAGGCAGTGCAACGCGGTGTCAGCTCACGTGGCTACCGCCCGGGACCGTTCGGCCTCGACGAAGACGCCGTCGCCGGCTTCACCCGCCTGATCGCCCACGCCTACGTCCACGGACACCTTCCCATCTCGTGAGATCGGGGTGTTCACGCGGTTCCGTCATGGTTCCGTCACCGATCGTCCATTGCCAGAAGCGTCGGCCGTCCCGTAGACTACTGACTGACGCGTCAGTAGGAGCTGGCGCTGACACAGGAAGTCGATCAGTTCCCATGGCGCTCGCCAGTCCGCTCAATGATCCCGGCCCCGACGCCCTCGACGTCCTGATCGCACGAGAGGAGGCCAGCCTCCTCGCCCGCACGACGCAGTCGCACGAGCTGCACCGGACGGCGTCCGCGTCGATCACCGGCGGTGTCGCGTCGTCGTGGCAGGACGCCCCACCCTGCCCGGTGTGGATCAGTCACGGCAAGGGATCCCGCGTGTGGGACGTCGACGGCACCGAATACGTCGACCTACACGCCGGCTTCGGCACGATGATCGTGGGGCACGCCCATCCGACCATCGTCGAGGCCGTCAGCCGACGGGTCCGGCTCGGCACCCACTTCGCCCAGCCGGTGCCCGATCTCATCCCCGTTTCGGTCGAGCTCGCCCGGCGCTTCGGCCTGCCGTCGTGGCGCTTCGCCAACTCCGGCACCGAGGCCACGATGGCCGCCCTCCACCTGATGCGCGCCGTCACCGGCCGGCAGCGCATCATCAAGGTCGAGGGCAGCTACCACGGCCACCACGACGCCGTTCAGGTCTCGGTCTATCCGGAAGCGATCGACGCCGGCCCGCCCGACCGGCCGCGCCCGGTCCCCGAGCACATCGCCGTCGCCCGGTCGCTCGCCGCCGCCACCCACGTCGTGCCGTTCGGACGGCTCGACGCGGTGCGCCGGATCCTGCTCGCCCACCCAGGCGAGATCGCCGGCATGATCATCGAGCCGGTGATGATGAACATCGGGATCATCCCGCCGCCGCCCGGTTACCTGCAGGCGCTCGCCGACCTGCTCCACTCGCACGGCGCGCTGCTCACGTTCGACGAGGTGAAGACCGGGCTCGCCATCGCACCTGGTGGCGCCGTCGAGCGCTTCGGCGTCGTGCCCGACATCGTGTGCCTGGCCAAGGCGCTCGGCGGTGGTATCCCGTGCGGTGCCATCGGTGCCACGACTGACGTCATGCAGGTCGTCGTCGACGGGACGTACGACCAGGTGGGCACGTTCAACGGCAACGCGCTGACCGCGGCGACGATGAAGGCCGTGCTCCTCGACATTCTGACCCCGGCGGCGTATCGCCATCTCGACGAGCTCCGCGACGAGCTCGTCGCGCGCGTCCATCACACGCTCGGGCGGTATCGCATCCCCGGTTATGTGAGCGCGTTCGGCGCCAAGGGGGCGGTCGTGTTCTCGCCGACGCGGATCCGCAACTACCGCGACTTCTGCGCCTACGACTCGCGCTACGGCCACGCCCACTGGCTGTACCAGCACAACGGCGGCGTGTTCCTGCCACCGTGGGGCAAGGCCGAGCAGTGGACCCTGTCGGTTCAGCACACGGCCGCTGACATCGACATCGCCGCGCGCAACGTCGAGCGCTTCGCTCGCGACCTACGCGGCTGACGATGACGAACACGACCAGCGGCTCGACCGGCGCGTCGATCCACGACCTGATGGGACGCGTCGGCCTCCCGGCACCGATCGCCGAGCTCTCGCGACGGGTGTGGGACGTCATCGTCGTCGGCGGCGGCCACAACGGGCTCACGTGCGCGGCGTACCTCGCCAAGGCCGGCCAATCGGTGCTCGTGCTCGAGAAGCGCGAGCGGCTCGGCGGCGCCTGCACGCTCGACGAGCCGTTCCCCGACCCCGGCTACAAGGTGAGCCCGTGCGCCTACGTGGTCGGGCTGCTCGACAAGCGGGTGATCGACGAGCTCGAGCTGCGCCGCCACGGGTACAAGGTGTACGTCGCCGAGCCACTCATCTGGTGCCCGTTCGACGACGGCACGTCGTACGCCCAGTTCCTGAACGACGGTCGCACGGCTGCGGACATGCGCGTCAACGGCTTCTCCGACGACGACATCGAGGGGCAGTTCGCCTACGAGGACTTCTTCGACCGCATGCGCAAGGCCTTGCGCGAAGGCGTTCGCGACACGTGGCTGGGCGACTCCCCCGACCGCGCCGAGCTCGAGGAGCTGCTCGGACACGACCCCGAGCTGATCGACGCGCTGTTCGAGACGTCGATTGCCGACGTCATCGACCGGTACGTCTCCGACCCGCGGCTCAAGCAGGCGCTCTACGGCCAGGGCGTGATCGGTGCCTGGGCCGGCCCGCGGAGCCCCGGCACGGCGTCGATCAAGTTGATGCACTTCCAGGGCACACTCGAGAACACACCGATGGCGTGGGGGTACGTCGAGGGGGGCATGGGCCGGATCTCGTTCGCAATCGGGGAGGCCGCGGCGGAGGCGGGCGCGGTGCTCGCCTCCGGCGTCGGCGTCGCCGAGATCCTTCCCGGCGACGGGGTCGTGCTCGAAGGCGGCGAGATCATCCGCAGCCGGGCGGTCGTGTCGAACGCCGACCCGAAGGTGACGCTTCGGTTGCTCGGCGACGCCGCCACGTCGGCGTTCAGGTCGCGGCTCGGCGCGTGGCGCACCACCAGCCCGGTCGTCAAGCTCAACTGCGGGCTGTCGCGGCTGCCGCGATGGACGGCGCTCCCCGACGCCGACTGGCCGAACCGAGCGCCGGTGTCGATCACGGTGCCGATGGACGACGCCCAGGCGGCGTTCGACGATTGCCAGCGCGGCATCCCCTCACCAGGGTTCGCCGAGCTGTACTTCCAGACCGCGTACGACCCGACCGTCGCTCCTCCCGGCAAGCACACGATGTCGGCGTTCGTGCAATACGCGCCGTATCACCTCGCCGAGGGCAGCTGGGAGACCCGGCGCGACGAGATCGGCCGGCGGATCATCGGCCTGATCGGGCGCTACTGCGACGTCGAGGAGATCATCGAGCACATCGAGGTGCTCGGCCCGCCCGACATCGAGGAACGTGTCGGCCTCACCGACGGCCACATCTTCCAAGGCGAGTGCACCCCGGACCAGATGTGGTGGCGCCGGCTGGCGCCGCGCTCCCCCGGCGAAGGCGTCTACCTGTGCGGCGCCGCGACGCACCCGGCCGGCAGCGTGATCGGCCTCAACGGCCGCAATGCTGCGATGGCCGTCCTCGCCGACCTCGCCTGACCCACCCCTTGGTTCTGTCTGCTTCAGACGAACACACGGGCAATCTGAAGCAGACAGAACGAGGGTTAGTCGCCGACGAGCTCGGCGCGGAGCTCACGCTTCAGGAACTTGCCGCTGGCGTTGCGGGGGATCTGCTCGGTGCGGAACCAGATCCGAGCGGGGATCTTGTGCTTGGCGATCCGCTCGGAGAGGAACTGGCGCAGGGCGTCCTCGTCGAGCGTCGAACCCGGATGCGGCACCACGACCGCCGCAACCTCTTCGCCCAACCGCTCGTCGGGGATGCCGAACACGGCCGCCTCGGCGACGTCGTCGTGCTGGTAGATCGCAGTCTCGACCTCCGAGCAGTAGACGTTCTCGCCACCGCGCAGCACCATGTCCTTGGCCCGGTCGACGATGAACACGAAGCCCTCGTCGTCGAGGCGGGCGATGTCGCCGGTGTCGAACCACCCGTCGCGGATCGCCTCGTCCGTCGCCTCGGGCCGGTTCAGGTAGCCCTTGATCACGATCGGACCACGAACACACAGCCGGCCGACGGAGTCGGGGCTGGCGGGGAGGTCGTCACCGGCCTCGTCGATCAGCTTGGCGTCGAGCGTCGGCACCACCGGACCACACGACTCGGGCTTGGAGAGGTAGAGGCGCGCCGAGTTGGCCGTCACGATGCCGTGCGTCTCGGTGAGGCCGTACCCGGTGGCCGGCGAGCCCTTCTCCAGCGCCTTCTCGATCTTGCCGACGAGATCGACCTGCACGGCCGCGCCGCCGCCGGCCAGTCCGACCAACGACGACGTGTCGCGTGTGCCCCAGTCGGGGTGCGACAGCAACTCGCGGCTCATCGTCGGCACCCCGGAGAAGTTGGTGACGTGCTCGCGCTCGATCAGCTCGAGCGCCCGGCCGGGATCCCACCTGTACGTGAGCACGATCGTCCCGCCGATGAGCGTGGCCGGATGGAGGATGCAGTTGCAGGCCGTGACGTGGAACAGTGGGGTTGGTGCCATGAACACCGGTTCGGGGGGCACAGCGCTCGGCGCCCCGCTGCCGTCGCCACCCGCCGCTTCGCGCGCCCTGCCCTCGGCGGTGCTCGACACCAACCCCATGAACAGCAGGTTCATCAAGTTGTGGACCGAGCCCCGGTGCGTCAGCTGGGCGCCCTTCGGAAAGCCCGTCGTCCCCGACGTGTAGAAGATGCAGGCGTCGTCGTCGGGGTCGATGTCGACGGGCGGCAAGGTCGCCGGAGCGCCGTCGACGCGAACGACATCGGTCCATTGCACGGAGGTCGAGCTCGGGTCGTCCGGCAACGCGCGATCCGAGCGCACGGCGATCACGTGGAGAGGTGCCGTCGCGCGCAGTCCGGACAGGATCGGGACCGCCCGCTCGAGGCGCTCATCGTCGGCGATCAACACCTTCGGGCGGGAGTCGGCGAGGCCGTACTCCATCTCGGGGCTCGTCCACCAGGCGTTCATGCCGACCACCGCCGCGCCGAGCGACACCGTCGCCCAGTACCCCACCACCCACTCCGGGTAGTTCCGCATCGCGATCGCGACCCGGTCGCCGCGCACGACGCCACATTCGTCGTGCAGGTAGTGGGCGAGCGCACGCGACATGGCGCTGATCTCGGCGAAGGTGTACCGCTCGTCTTCGTAGACGACGTACGTCTTGTCGCCGTGCAGAGCCGCCAACTCCCACACCGATCGCATCGTGGGCGGCGCCGCGTCGAAGACCCGCACCGGGACGCCGCGCACCTCGATCTCGGACATCGCGAACGGAGCGCCCGCTCCGATCATCTCGTGCCACACAGCTCGGTAGTGCTCGATCACGAACGCCGATGATGGCCGAGGCCGTACGTCCGATGCGAAACGGGGGGCCGTAGTCCGCGCGGTTCGACCAAGCCAGAGCGGATCGGCCGACGAACACCCGCCGTGAACTTCGACATCGACCGCTACGTCGCGAGTGTGGCCGCCCTCGACGACTCCGACATCGACTACGACGACTTCCGACGCGATCCGCTGCCGGACGAGGCGTTGCGGTGCCTGCGGTACATGCACGACGTCGAGCACCACACCGTGTGCTACCTGCGTGACCTGCTCGTGACCCGCGCCCACGACGACCCGGTGATCACCAGCTTCCTCACGATGTGGGCGTACGAGGAGTTCTGGCACGGCGAGGCGATCGGCAAGGTGCTGCGCGCCCACGACGAGATCGCCGGCCGGCCGCGCATCGACGCGGCGCGGGCGCGGGTCGGCAGCGGGCGCCTCGCCACGCTGGGGACGATGTTCGCATCGGTGTTGACCGAGCACATCGTGACGGTGTCGCTGACCTGGGGCGCGGTGAACGAATGGACCACGCAGGCGGCGTACGTGCGGCTCGCCCAGCGGACCGGTCATCCGACGCTCACCGAGCTCGTGCGCCGGATCGCCAAGCAGGAGGGTCGCCACATCGACTTCTACGCGAGCGAGGCGACGCGGCGTCTCGAGAATCGCCGTGCACAACGGATGACGCGCTGGGGCCTCTCCCACTTGTGGACACCGGTTGGCTCGGGCGTGATGCCGCGGGCCGAGACCGAGCACCTCATCACCTACCTGTTCGGCGACGAAGCGGGAGCCGAGATGGCCCGCCGCATCGACCGCCGGATCGACCGTCTCCCCGGCCTCTCGGGCCTCGGCCTGATCGATGGCGCCCGGCACGACTACGCGACGACGGGAGCGGTGTCCCGCGACGCTGCGCACGTCGGCATCGGGAGGGCACGAGCCGACGACATACAGTCGGCCGCGTGATCCGCACATGATCCGACTCCGCCAGGTGGCGCTCGTCGCCAGCGACCTCGACACCGTCGTCGCCGAGCTCTGCGCAGCACTGGGCCTCGACGTCTGCTTCGTCGACCCGGGCGTCGGCGAGTTCGGTCTCCACAACGCGCTGATGCTGATCGGCGACCAGTTCCTGGAGGTCGTCTCACCGATCCGCGAGGGCACGACCGCCGGCCGCTTACTCGACCGGCGCGCAGGTGACGGCGGGTACATGGCGATCTACGAGGTCGACGACCTCGACGCGCGCGTCGAGCGCGTGCAGGCCGCTGGCGTACGCGTCGTCTGGACGATCGACCTGCCAACGATCCGGGCCAGGCATCTGCACCCACGCGACGTCGGCGGGGCGATCGTGTCGATCGACCAGCCCGCGAACCGCGGCGAGTGGCCGTGGGGCGGCCCGACCTGGCGCGCCCACGACGGCAACGGGGTCGTCAGTGGGATCGCCGGCCTCGCGATCGGCGCCGCCGACCCGGCAGCCATGCGCGCACGATGGGCCGAGCTCGGTCTCGACCACGCGGTGCGCTTCGTCCCCGCGACCGATCGCGGTGAGGGGATCGACGGCCTCGACCTCGTCGCGACCGACCGCGATCGCGCCGGCGAGACGATGGAGCTCTGCGGGATCGCGATTCGGTTCGTCTGACCGCAGTCGGGTTGTCAGCCGCCGCCGACGGGTTCCGGCACCTCGACACCGATCGGCTCGTGGATGCGGACGCGGGCGTTCTTCTCGAGCGGCGGGTGCGGGTCGGCGAGCAGCTCGAAGGCTCGCACCTTCTCGTCGGGCGTGAACGGGCGGGTCGTGTGGCAGAACTCGACCATGTTGTTGGAGGGATCGCGGATGTAGATGCTGACGCAGAACTCGTGGTCGACCTCGAGCACCTTGTGACCGTGACGTTGCCAGCGCTCGCGGTGCTCGTCGAGCGCTTCCCGGGTCGGCGCGTCGAACGCGATGTGGTTGACCCACCACGGCAGCCCGGCACTGGCATTGATGTCGACCGGAAAGTCATTGCCGATCTCGCTGTCGTGGATCTCCCAGAAGGCGATCATGCCCTGGTCGGCGGAGCCGCCGAACGCGCCACTCGTGTCGTAGAAGAAGTGCTTCGAATAGCCGCCGTGCTCGCCCGGGTTGCCGGCCGTCACCACTTTCACGAGCTCGAAGCCCATCACCTCGGTGTAGAAGCGGTGGGTTGCCTCGGTGTCACGTGTGGCGAGTGCGACGTGGTGGAATCCCATGGTCACAGTCTCGCGCGCCATCATGACGGGATGTTCCTCGGAGAGGATCTGTTGGCCTGGCTGGTGCTCGCACTCGGCGGGGCCCTGTTCGTCGGGAACGTCGCGGCAATCGTGCGGCCACCCGGCGTGCAACGCGACCAGGCGAACCTGACGCGGGCGCCGATC
>DATMDV010000161.1:0-7360 GCA_035557475.1 Ilumatobacteraceae bacterium | reverse complement strand
GGACGGAAGCTGCGGCATTCATCCTCAGCCCCGATTGAAGCGGCCAACCATTGCCCCGTCAGGCGACGTTTGCCATTCCTTCAACGGCACATCGGAGATGCAGACAGCCGAAACTCGTATACGGCGGCCGACGAAGTTGAGGAACTGAGTCGGCGCGTCGGCACCTGCCGGCGACTTCGAACCCATAATGCCGGGATCGCGCAGCACGGCCTCGACCGACGATGTTGACAGCACCCGCTCCCGTTTCGGCACGTCATTGGAACACGACCAAGACCTCGAGACACCAGCCAGCTGGCGCCTCAGGGACGGCCGCTGCCACAGTTCTCGGTCTGAGTCACCACTGATCTCCGGGTTCGGTCGCGAGCTGATTCCGCTTTCGCGCCCGTTGGACGAAGCCTCGTTGGGCTTCGATCCTCTGGAGGAATCGTGCACCGCGGATCTCGATACTCTGTGCGCCAATCAGGCCGGCCAACCGCACTACAGCGGACGTGGCCGCACTCAGCCCGACGTAGGCCGGTCCGAACCCGACCGAGGTGATGACAGCTCGACTGATCCGACCGAGGCCGCGGTGGTAATGGTCGTCGAACGGTCCGAGGACGTCCTCGTGCGCCGCGTGGACGTCGAAGTTGGTGGCTCCCTGGCTGCGCGCGTCCGCGCAGAACGATCGCAGGGTTCGTTGATATCGGTGGCTGGCGAGCAACGAGCGATCGAAGACGGCGCTGATGCCAGCCTTCGCGCACCGTATGCCGAAGTCACGATCCGCGTGGTAGCCGACGATGGCCGAACTCATCCCGACACGAAGGGCGTCGACGGTCCGCAGCGACACGTTGCCCATCCAGAGCCTGCGCAGGATGGTCTCCGGGTCGCGCTCCCACTCATCGCAGTGCTCTTCGTACGAGTCGGCGTAGATAGTGGTGGCGTAGGTTGCGCGGGACGCCGGCGCTGGCCGGACCGTGGGCATGTAGCCGACCACCAACAAATCGGAGCGGCCTGCGTGCCTTCGTGCGTGACGCCCGACGAGTCCCGTCGACGCGACCACGTCGTCATCGAGGATCAGCACGACCTCGCCGCGCGCTGACTTCACTCCGATCTCCCGGGCTCGGGCAGCGCCGCCGTTCTCGACAGAGATGACCCGGAGGACCGGGGCACGGTCGGCAAGCGTCCGGAGCACTGCTCGGGTCTGGTCGGAGGAGCCGTCGTCTACGACGATGACCTCGAGCGCCTCGCCGTCCACGAGCAGCGGTTCGAGCGCCTCGCGGATGGTTCGTGCACGGTTGTAGGTCGGCATCACGACCGAAACCGTCGGCGTCGCTCGCGGGTGTTCGGCCAGCTGTTGCTGCGCCAACGAGGTCATCAATTTGACGATAGGCGTTGGCAGATCGTTTCACGAGGTGTTCGGATGCTGGTCGGTAACATGTCTCGGATGCGAGGGCCTTGGCGGGTGAGCGGTCGGCGAGCTCGGAATTGGGGCGAGACGGGTCGAGTGTTTGGCGCGTCGGCGGTTGCACTTCGAACATGAGCGACCCCCCGGACGCAGGCAATACGGTCACTCTGATGCGGCGAGCACGGAACGTGGCGCGCTCTGCAGCGGCTGCGTGGGAACGGATGCGTCCGGGTCGCTTCGGGGTGCTCGCGTTCCATCGCGTGGACACGTCGTGCCACGACCCGTGGGGACTCGCGGTGTCACCTCAGCACTTCGACGAGCAGTTGATCGCACTCCACGAGATCGGCACGATCGTGCCGCTCGACCGAGCGCTGGAGATCTCTGTAGCGAGCCGGTTCCGATCACTTCGTCCTCAGTTTGCGATGACGTTCGATGATGGTTACGTCGACAACCTCCGTCACGCCGTTGAACTCCTCGAGCGGCACGACGCGACTGCGACGGTCTTCGTCGCCACGGGATACCTCGACCGACCATCCTTTTGGTGGGACGTGTTTGCGTCATTCGTACTGGAGTCCCGGGCCACGCCGGCCGGGCTCGTGAGGACTGCGGAACGGATCGGGCTCATCACCGCGGCGCAAGCGGCGGAGACCGTTGGTTGCGATCGGCTGGTTGTCCACGACCAGCTCTACGAGGCGTTGGTGCGTCGTCCGAACGAGGAGATCCTCGCCATTCTCGACGAGATGGCGGACGACGCAGGTGTCGTCCTCCCGACGCCCGTTCAGCGGCCGCTGACCACCGCAGAACTCGTGGAACTGGCCTCCCATCCGCTCGTGACGATCGGTGCACACACAGCGAGCCACCCGCGCCTGACGTGCCTGACGCCTGAGGAAAGGAGAGCCGAGATCCTCGAAGGCGACCAACGGCTGAACGAGCTCATCGGCCGGCAGTCGAGGGTGTTCGCCTACCCGTACGGAAACACCGACGCTGCCGTGACCGACGTCGTGCGCCAGTGTGGCTTCCGCTACGCAGTCACCACGGAGCCTCGCTGGGTCGGCCTGCGCGAGGATCCGCTGCTGCTCCCGCGTCTCCCAGTACCCGATCTCGACGACGCCTCCTTCCGCGACTGGCTCTGGAGGTCCGGGTGACGCCCCCTCCCAAGCAAGGCGCGCTGAAGGAGACCAGGGTTTCGGCGACGGTGGCAGTCTCCACCCGGGATCGCGGCGACGCCGTCGGCGCGACCATCGCGAGCCTTCTCAGCAACGACTGGCCCGAGTTCGAGCTGGTCGTCATCGATCAGAGCAGAGACGACCAGACTCGAGATTGCGTTCGCACGTTCGGTTCCGACCCTCGTCTCCGCTACGTCCGGACCTCGACGACCGGGCTGAGCGCGTCGCGCAACATCGCACTCGCCGAGGCCACCCACGACCTAGTGGTAATGACAGACGATGACTGCGTGGTCGCGTCGAACTTCGTGCGGATGATGATCGAAGAGATGCGAGCTGATCCATCGTTGACATTGGTCTTCGCCGACGTCTTCGAAGGGAGCCCGAGGACCGAGCGGTGCACGCCGGTCAACCGTGCGAACGGCAGCTACTCCGTGAGCAGCCTCGACGAGTGGGGGAGCAACGACGGCGTCAACATCGGCATCGGCGCGGCGATGGCATTTCGCACCAGTGCGGTTGCCGGGATGGGCGGCTTCGATGAGCTCCTTGGGGCCGGCGCGGTCTTCCGCAGCGCAGAGGACACGGATCTCGCCTTGCGCGTGCTGCTCTGCGGCGGTCGGATCAGACGCACGACGAGAACCTGGGTGTACCACTATGGATCGCGCGACATCGGGGAGATCCGTGAGCTCATCCGCGGCGCGTTGTTCGGCGTCGGCGCAGCGTGCGGCAAGCTCATCCGCGCACGTCACCCCGCTGTGGTGATCTATCTCGGGAGGCTCTTTTGGACCACCGTGGTCGTCGCCGGCTGGGTGGAGGTAAAGCGTGGTCGCCGGCCGCCGGTGCTCGGTCGGGCTGTGCAGCTGGGGACGGGGCTTCTGGCCGGACTGCGCCAGCCGGCCGGCGGCCGACACCTACTGTTCGATCCGTTGCACGTGTGATGTCCGACGGCAGCGGGCTGACTGTTCTGATCGAGCCGAGCGACTACGTCCTGCGGAACGCGGGCGACATGGCGATGATGCGCGTGGCGACGTCACGGCTTGCGACGATGTGGCCGGGCGCCGACATCCGCGTGTTGTCGGACGTGCCCCACGAGCTCAGCCTGATGTGGCCGAATGTGGCGGCGCTCGATGCCTCGGGCCGGCGGTCGTGGCAGCGCACGTTCGTGCTCCCTGAGCGGATCATCGGCGCCTGTCCCGGCGTCGTCGCTCGTCGGCTGATGCGGTGCTCGAGGTGGTTGCGCGTGAGTCATCCGGCGCTGGCGCTCGCACTCGCCCGCTGGCGGTTGCGCGATCGAGACGACGAGCGGCGCCAGCTGTCCGAATACCTTGTGTTCCTCGATGGTGCTGACCTTGTGTTGGCTACCGGAATGGGGGGAGTCACCGACGTGTTCCCCGAGTACGCCTACGGGCTGCTGGAGACGCTCGCCCACGCGCACCGCGCCGGTGCCGTGACCGTCATGATGGGACAGGGGATGGGTCCACTGCGGCAGCGAACGCTGCGTCGCTACGCGAGCAAGATCCTGAATCGGGTCGACTTCATCGCTCTTCGTGAAGAGCGCCGGGGCGCGTCGTTGTTGATCGATGACTTCCACATCGATCTCGCGCGCGTCGTGACCACTGGCGACGATGCTGTCGAGCTGGCACTCGAACGAGCGCCCGAGAGTCTCGGGGATGTCATCGGCGTCAATCTCAGGGTGTCGTACTACTCCGGCGTGACTCAGCAACTCGCTCGTCGCATGGGCGACGTGATCCGGACGACGGCCGACGAACTCGGTGCGAGCCTTGTGGCCGCGCCCATCTCGAGCGTGCCGGACGAAGATGACTTGCAGGCGATCCGCGGTCTGGTGCTCACCGGCGGCGCGGTTGAAGCAGCCTCGCCGAGATCGACGCCCGAGGACGCGATCACGACGATCGCCCGCTGCCGGGTGGTGGTCACGGGGAGCTATCACGCGGCCGTCTTTGCCCTGTCGATGGGCATCCCCGCCATCGGCATTGCCGCGTCCCGGTACTACGAGGACAAGTTTCTCGGCCTCGTCGACCAGTTCGGTGACGGCTGCTTCGTGGTCTTCGTCGACGGCCAGGTGTGGGACGACGATCTCCGCGAGAAGATCGAGATCGCGTGGCATCGTGCCGACCACGTGCGGGCGTCGCTCATGACGTCGGCACGACGCCAGGTCGAGGCTGGTCACCTCGCCTACGCCCACGTGCGTGAGCTCGTCGAGCAACGTGCATCGGCTCGAACGCCGGTCGCCCACGCGGTAGGCGTGACGTGAAGGTCCGCTATGGGAGCATCCGCCTCGGCGCGCGAACCGTTTTCCATCGGATCTCGGCGACCCCGGACCTCAAGCGGTGGTCGGACCTCGACAGCTTTGATGCCAGCTGGGGATCGCGAGCCGAACTCATCGCCGGACTCATTCCGCCCGGCAGTCGAGTACTCGAGTTCGGCGCCGGACAATGCCGACTCCGCTCGTTCCTCGACCCGCGCTGCGTCTACACGCCCGCCGACCTCGTCGACCGGGGGCCGGGCACGTTCGTCGTCGACCTCAACCGACGCCCGCTGCCACTTCTGACCGAGCACGATCCCGAGGTGGTCGTGTTCGCGGGCGTCCTGGAGTACCTCGTTCGACTTCCCGAGTTGGTTCGCTGGCTCGCGGGTGAGACGCCGAGGTGCATCGCTTCCTACGAGTGCGCATCCACACCGCGGCGATCTCTGCGACGCCTGCGTGAGTCGGCTCGCAGGGCGAGATCGGGGTGGATCAACTCATATCGCGAGGACGACCTCGTCGAGCTGTTCGTGCGTAACGGCTTCGAGTGCGTCGATCGGCGTACGTGGTCGACCCCGGACGGGGACGAGCGCGTCTTCGTCTTCGAGCAACCGGGCCCGTCGGGTGATGCCGCGCGATGACGCGTGCAGAGGCACATCGAACTGGACGCACCCTGCTGTGGGTGGAGAACGCGGCACCACGTCGGCAGCTACCGAGACTGCACCTGGCACAGCTCTGGCGACACCGCGAGCTGGCCGCCTTCTTTGCGATCCGTGATATCAAGGTTCGCTACAAGCAGGCCTACGTGGGCGTCGCGTGGGCGGTGGTTCAGCCGCTGATCGGGGCATTCACCTTTGTGCTGGTGTTCAACCGTCTCGCCAAGGTCGACGTCGGCAATCGGTCCTACTTCGCCTTCGCGCTCGTCGGGTTCGCCGTGTGGACGTACTTCTCGACAGCCGTGAGCAATGGATCGAACAGTTTGCTGTACAACGCCAACCTGTTGACAAAGATCGCGTTCCCTCGCGCTGTGCTGCCGGTTGCCGCGTTGTTGCCACCGATCGTCGACCTCGCTCTCGGATCGATCCTGGCAGTGGCCGCCGCCGTGATCGCCGGCGATTCGATCCCGTTGCTCGGAGTGGTGCTCGCCGTGCCGCTCGGTCTCGCGCAGCTCGTCACCGTCGCCGCCGGTCTGGCGCTCTTCTTCAGCGCGCTGATCGTCCGCTTCCGGGATGTTGCGGTGCTGGTCAGCTTCGGACTTCAAGTCGTCCTTCTTGCGAGCCCGGTCGCGTACCCTCCGGACCTCGTCCCGAGCGCGTGGAGAACTGCCGTCTACGTCAACCCCCTCGCCGGATGCCTCGGGCTGATCCGCCACGGCTTGGTGGGCACCCCGCTCCCGTCGGGCCCGAGGCTCCTCCTCTCCGCAGCCGTGGCTGTGATCATCCTGCTCGGCGGCCTCCTCCACTTCCGTCGCCGCGAGTACGAGTTCGCGGACATCATCTGATGACCGACAACGTCATCGAGCTCGAGCATGTCGGTAAGCGATACCGGCTGGGTGAGCACAGTGGCAGCGGATCGGATCTGCGCGAGTCCGTGACGCGTCTCGCCAACCGCATTCGTCGTCGTCCCGGGACGGAGCCACGGGAGCTCTGGTCCCTCAGGGACGTCAGCTTCTCCGTTGGCCACGGTGAGGCGCTCGGCATCATCGGCCCCAACGGTGCGGGCAAGAGCACGTTGCTGAAGATCATCAGCAACATCACGACGCCGACGACCGGACGCAGCCGCACACTGGGGCGCATCGGCTCGCTGCTCGAGGTCGGAACCGGGTTCCACGGCGAGCTCACCGGCTTGGAGAACACGTACCTGAACGGGGCCATCCTCGGTATGACAAGGCGCGAGGTGGCCGGCAAGATCGACGACATCGTCGACTTCGCCGGGATGGCGAAGTTCATGGACACCCCCGTCAAGAGATATTCGTCGGGGATGTACCTTCGCCTCGGATTCTCGATCGCCGCGCACATGGAGGCCGACATCCTTCTCGTGGACGAGGTGCTCGCAGTCGGGGACGCCGACTTCCAGCGTAAGTGTCTGGGCAGGATGAGCGAGGTCGAGCAGAGCGGGCGGACAGTCCTATTCGTGAGTCACAACATGGACGCGATGGTTCGTCTGTGCCCACGCACGATCCGGCTCGAGAATGGGTCGATCGTCGCTGAAGGATCGACCCACCAGATCGTCCGCGACTATCTCCGATCGACAGCTGTCGAGTCCGCTGCCATCACCTTCGAGGACGATCAAGGTTTGCGGGCACACATCCGGACGGTATCGATGTCGAGCGGCGGCTCGGCGGCGTCCACGAGGTTCTCGAGCGGCGATTCAGCAATCGTCGAGATGGCTGTCACGGTCAACGAACCCGTACCAGGACTCGATCTCGTGTGCATCCTCAGCAATGCGATGGGCGCCGTACTGCTCGAGGAACACATGAGCGACGGACCGTCCCAGACGATCTCCGCACCCGGTCGCTACACGGTGCGATGCACGATCCCACCAGTCCTA
>DATMDV010000160.1:0-10288 GCA_035557475.1 Ilumatobacteraceae bacterium | reverse complement strand
CCTTGTCGTAGACGACGTCGGGCCAGTCGACCCACGCCTCCTGCACCGTGACCGACTTGAGCCCGATGTGGGCCGCGACGCCCGTGACCTGGCGCGTGTGGTTCGACTGCACCCCGCCGATCGAGACCAGCGTGTCGCAGCCCTTGGCGAGGGCGTCGGGCACGAGGTACTCGAGCTTGCGGGTCTTGTTGCCGCCGAACGCGATCCCGGAGTTGCAGTCCTCGCGCTTGGCCCAGATCTCGACCTTGCCGCCGAGGTGGGCGCTGAGGCGCGGCAGCGGATGGATGGGCGATGGACCGAACGTGAGCGGATAGCGCTCGAAGTCGTCGAGATGATGCGGATCAGACACGGTCGAATCAGACACGGTCGAATCAGACACGGTCGAATCGTACGACGCGGCATCGCTATCGTGCCGACGTGCGTGGACGACACTGCCGATCGGGTGAAGCGTGACGTTGCGCGGTGCGGCGTCGATCGTCGGCGCCTACGAGCATCCGCTGCGCGAGATCCCCGACTCGACGCTCGCCGAGATCCACGCCGACGTCGCGCTCGGTGCGCTCGCTGACGCCGGCCTGGCCCTGGCCGACGTCGACGCCTATTTCTGCGATGGCGAAGCGCCCGGCCTCGGTCCGTTGTCGATGGCCGAATACCTCGGGCTGCGTTGCCGGTACGCCGACTCGACCGAGTTCGGTGGCTCGTCGTACCTCTCCCACGTCGGTCACGCGGCAGCGGCGATCGCTGCCGGCAAGTGCGACGTCGCCCTCGTCACGCTCGCCGGTAAACCGCGCACCGGGGGGTCTTCGCCGGGTGCGAACCGCGTCTTCTTCGAAGCGCCAGAAGCCGACTTCGAGTTGTTGTGGGGAGCGACCGTCCCCGCCCAGTACGCATTGGCCGCGCGACGGCACATGTACGAGCACGGCACCACCAGCGCCCAGCTGGCCGAGATCAAGGTCGCCGCGTCGCTGCACGCCCAGCACAACCCCAACGCATTCCTTCGCGACCCGGTCACGATCGAACAGGTGCTCGCGTCGCCGATCGTCGCCGACCCACTCCACCGCCTCGACTGCTGCGTCGTCACCGACGGCGGTGGAGCGCTCGTCGTCGTGCGGCCCGAGATCGCCCGCGAGCTCGGGCGTCGGAGCGCGACGTTGCTCGGCCATGGCGAGGCGTTGAAGCATTCCGACAACGGTCGGATCGACGTCACCGTGACCGGCGCTGCACGCTCGGGTCCGACCGCGTTCGACGAAGCAGGTGTCACGCCGGCGGACGTCGACTACGTGTCGATCTACGACAGCTTCACGATCACCGTGCTCGAGACGATCGAGGACCTGGGCTTCTGCGCCAAGGGTGAGGGCGGCCCGTTCGCCGCCGACGGCGCGCTCGTGTCGCCCAGCGGACGGCTGCCGTTCAACACCGACGGCGGTGGGCTGTGCAACAACCACCCCGGGAATCGGGGCGGCATGACCAAGGTGATCGAAGCCGTCCGCCAGTTGCGCGGCGAGGCCCATCACGCAGTACAGGTGCCCGACTGCGAGATCGCCGTCGCGCACGGCACCGGCGGGACGTTGTCGGGGCGGATGGGCAGCGTCACGCTCGTCCTCGGGCGGGAGGACGTGTGACCGACGCGCTTCCAGCACCTTCGCCCGGCGTGACGCTCGAGACGCAACCATTCTGGGACGCGTCACGCGAGGGGCGTCTCGTGCTCCCACGCTGCGACGCGTGCGAGTTCGTGATCTGGTACCCACGCCGCTTCTGTCCGGCGTGCGGATCACGGACCGTGTCGTGGCTCGACGCCGCAGGTACCGGGTCCGTGTACACGTTCACGATCGTCGCCAAGGGCAACGGGGCATACCGCGAGGCGGGACCGTACGTCGTCGCCTTCGTCGAGCTCGACGAGGGGCCGCGGCTGATGACCAACATCGTCGACACGCCCCCGGAGTCGGTGTTCGTCGGCCAACGCGTCGCGGTGGTCTTTACGCCGACCGAGGACGGCCCCGCTCTGCCACGCTTCCGTCCGGAATGAGCCACGACGCCTTCATCTCCTACAGCCACGCCGCCGACGGTCGGATCGCACCGGCCGTCGAGCGCGGGTTGCAACGGTTGGCGAAGCCGTGGAACCGCCTCCGCGCGGTGTCGGTGTTCCGTGACCAGAGTGATCTGGCGCTGACCCCGGGTCTGTGGAGCACGATCAGCACCGCCCTCGACGGCTCGCGGTACTTCATCCTCCTCGCCTGCCCCGAGTCGGCGGCATCGATCTGGGTCAACCGCGAGGTCGCTCATTGGTGCGATACCAAGGGGACCGACAACCTGCTCGTGGTCGTCACTGGCGGGGACCTCGTGTGGGATCCGGATGCGGGCGGATTCTCGGAGGGGTCGACGGCGGTGCCCGCAGCGCTGCGGGAGCGGTTCGCCGAGGAACCGCTGTACCTCGATCTGCGATGGGCGCGCGACGCACCAGACCTGTCGTTGCGCCTCTCGCGCTTCCGCGCCGCGATCGCCCAGATCGCGGCGCCGATCCGAGGCCTGCCGCCCGATGAGCTCGAGGGTGAGGACATCCGCCTCCATCGCCGGGCCCGTCTGCTGGCCCGGGCCGCGGTCGCGACTGTCGCAGTGCTCGCCATCGTGGCGACCGTCGCGGCCATCATCGCGGTCGGCAATGCCCGGCGGGCCGACCGCCGGGCGCGCGAGGCGCTCGGCCGGCAACTCGGCCTCGCCGCCCTCGACCTGCCGGCAGGTCAGCTCGACGAGGCGTTCTTGCTGTCGCTCGCCGCGGCCGACCTCCAGGGCGACGACGATGCGAGCCGGTTCCAGGCGAGCCGGGCGCTGATCGGTCGGTACGCACGGTTGGTGTCGCTGCTGCACTCGGCCGAAAGCACCAGCGCCGGAATCAGCTTCCGCGGCGTCGCCATCGCGCCCGACGGTCGGATCATCGCCACGGCATGGTCGCCCGACGGTTCGGTGGCGCTGCAGTCGTGGAGGGGCGGACTCCAAGCGGAGGCGTTTGCGATGGCGATCCCGGCCGGCTACTCACCGTCGGTCGACTTCGTCGGCGACACCGGGCAGATCGTGCTCGGGTCGACGGGCGGCAGCGTCGGCATCTTCGACGGAGACGACGGCAACGCCGAGGTCTCCAGACTCGGCGACCGCGTGGTGGGCATCGATCTCGCCGGTGGGCGCGCCCTCGTGCTGACGGACGACGAAACGCTCGATCTCGTCGACGTCGCCGGCGGCGAACGGATCGCGACAACGACGGTCGAACCGATCGAGGACGCGTCCGCGCCCCTCGCCGACCTCGCGAACGAACGGGTCGTCGTCGTATCGGAGGGGCGGATCGTGTTGCTCGGTTCGAACAACGGCGAGGAACTGGCAGCAGTTGCGGACGCCACCACGCTCGTCGCGATCGCGGTTGGCCCGAACGACGGCGCGGCGGTGCTCGGCGCTTCGGCCGACGGGGCGATCAGCACCTGGAGTCGCGACGCCGGTGTGCTCCTCGCTGGCGACGCTGTCGAGACGCCGGAACAGATCGGCCGGCCGCGCCGGCTGCTGGCATCGCCCGACGGTCGACGGGTGCTGGTCACTGCGGATGCTGGGTCGGCGCTCGTGAATCTCACGACCGGTACTGCCGAGAGCGTGGAGCTCGGCGCGACCGGACTGGTCGCCATCGATCCGTCCGGTCGATACGCGGCCATCGGTGGTTCCCGACTGACGGTGTGGGATCTGATGACCGGACAGCGCGCCTTCGCCGTCCCCGAGCCGGCGAACGCGCTGGCGTGGAGCGGGCGGTGCGACGGCGACGTGGCGTGCAAGCTGGTCAGCGCCGGCGAGTCGCTCGATGTGTGGGATCCCGCCGGCGGGCGTCGCGTCCGTCTCGCCGACCAGACCAATGCCCAGGCGGTGGCGATCTCTCGCGACGGGTCGACGGTGGTCACGGCTGGATGGGGAGCGACGGTGGCGGTGTGGAAGCTGGCGGCCCAGGTCGACGACTCCGGTCGTGACGAGTTGTCCCCGTCGGGGCCGCTCACCGCCGTCGACCAGGTGACCGGCGCACTCGCGCGGTACGACGGCGCGTCGACGGTGGAAGTACTGATCGACGGATCGCCGACGAGCGTGGCGACCGGCCGGATCACCGCGCTCGCACTCGCCGCCCAAGGCTCTCGGTTGCTGGTCGACGGTGCCGACGGGTTGCGCCTGTTCACGACCGAGCGTGGCACGCCAGTCGAACTCGATTCGCGCTGCGCCGGCGATCGCTTCGGGGTCAGTCCACGGGGCGTCTACGTCGTGACGCACCAGACGAGCACCGGTGCGACCGTGGTGTGTGACACGTCGACGGGGGAGATGTTCGCGGGCGCCGCGATCGCCGGCAACGCTGGACCGGTTGGCGCGGTGGCGGTCGATGACAACGGTGACGTGGCGCTCGGCGGGGGAGCCGGCGTCGTCGAGCACTACCGCGCCGAGGACGGGCGCTTCGCAACGGGTGTCGCGATCGACGTCCGCTTGGGAGGCGAGGCCGTCGAGGTCACGTCGCTCGCACTGCGCGAGGGAACGGTCGCGGCGGGCATCCGCCCGACCAGTGGACGCGCCGCGGTGGCCCGTGTCCTCGTCTGGGACGCGCTTGGCGGTGGTACACCCGTCCAGTTCGACACCGATCACCGCGACGTCGTGGCGGTCGGGCTGCTCGGACCGGGCGCCGACCTCGTCGTGGTCGCCGGCGTCGACACTCCAGGAGGAGCTGCGACGGTTCAGGTCTGGGAAGCCGCGACCCGACGCCGGCTGGGTCGGGCGCTCGGTGGTCTTGGCGAGGACGTCGTGATGTTGGGCGGCGACGCATCGTCGGTCGTGGGTGTCGACGCCGAGGGTCGGGCGTTCAACTGGTCGCTCGAAACCGACCCGACGTCGGAGATCTGTGCCATTGTCGGTCGCCCGATGGGGGCCGACGAGTGGAGCTCGATCGCCGATGGCGCGCTCGCCACCTAGCCGTATTCAGCGCTCTGCCTGTAAGCGTCGCACTCGAAGCGGCGTCACTCGCACGGACGACCGGTCGCGATGCGCACGACAACGGGCGTGCCGGGTGCGAGCGTCGACGGGTCGACCAGGAGTCCGGTGAGGTCTTCGAGCACCACCGACTGGTCGTCGAAGCGGACGACCGAGATCACATGGTCGCTGCCGATCTCCGGCGGTCGGCACGGACGATCGAGGGCTTCGATGTGCAAGCCGTTCGAGCACACCGACGAGATGCCGTTCGACCAGAACTGGCCGGCCGCCGACCACTCGGTGACCTGGTCGCCGAAGTCGGCGTCGGTGCACTGGGAGAAGAACGCCGGGTCGGCGACGGTGTTCACCGAGGCGACGAACTCGCCGGGTCGCGTGGGATCGCGGCGAGCGACCCATGGGTCGAGATCGGCGACCGCGAGCTGGAACACCTCGGGTGTGCCCGTGACGGTCGCCGAGTACGCGAACGTGCAGGTCCACTGCTCGCGGTCGCCCGGATCGACATCGGCGAAACTGCTCGACACGATCGAGCCGGTCCCGATCTCCTGGTTCGTCGTGCCGTCGAGGATCCGCACCGCCGCTCCGACCTCGAGGCCGCTCGTCCATGTCTCGGCATCGCCCGGCCCGTCCCACCCGGTGCACGTTCCGTCCTCGTTGCGCACGGCTTCGCTGAAGCTGTCGGTCTGATCGGGCCCGACGCCTCCGCTGTTGCCGGCGACGGCGGTGCCGGTGACGGTGCTGGTGACGACCGGCAGCGTGGTGGGCGTGGCGGTCGTGGTCGGCGCCGTTGTTGTCGCCACCGTCGTCGTGCCAGCTATCGAACTCGCGGTCGTGTCGACCGTTGACTCGACGGTGCTCGAAACGGCGGTGGTTTCGATCGGCGGCTCCGTGATGATCGGTGTCGTCGAGTGCTGCTCGTCGCACGCCACGGCGACGAGGGCGATCGCGGCGACGAGCATCCGACGCGACCTCATGCCGGTGTCCCCGTCGCGGGCGCGGGCGACGGCAGCGTCGCCTCGAGACCGGCAGGTTCGGCCGCGGTGGACCCGTCGGAGGGCTCGGGGTCGAGTGCATGGTCGACGGCGGTGCGGTAGGTGGCCTCGTCGCGCCGGGTTGCGTAGGTGACGCTGGCGGTCCCGTCGCTCGCCAGGCGCACGGTGTGGATCAGCGACGGCGGCACCGGCAGCGGGCCGACGGCGAGGCCGTGGTCGGCGAGCGACGCCGTGGTGTGCGCCCATCGCCGATCGAGGGCGTCGGGCGCGACGGGCGGGAACACGAAGAACGTCTTGGCGAGATGACCGCCCGAGACGACCTGGCCGAGCTCCCACGCCAGCCCATCGGTCTCGCCGGTCGCGACGGCGATGATGCCGGCCTCCTCCATGCGAGCCGCCACCTGATCGCGCCACGTCTCGTCCGGCAGGTGCTCGCGCGCCGCACCCAGCGAGGCGAGCCGACGACCGGGCCGCCCCACGGCGACGACCGGTCCGTAGCTGTTGAGCTCCCAGGCGACCGACTCCTCGAACGGATCGGCGCCCCGCACCGAGAACAACTCGAACAGCGGGCGACGGGCCGAGGCGATCGAGGGCAACGGCAGGCTGTCGTCGTCGAACGACCTCAGGTACAAGGCGGATTGGCGGTGGTCGGCGGCGAGGACCTGCTTGGTGACACGCCGGCCAAGGGCGCGGGCGAGACGGAACAGCCCCCCGCCGATCGCGGCGACCACGAAGCCGCCGATCGTGAACAGGATGCCGACTGTCCGCGGTGCCACACCGAGGAGATCCGACCACTTCAGTTGCGCCAGGTCGATCGGGAAGATCAGGTAGCGGAAGCCCTTCAACGCAAACCCGACACCGAATCCCAAGACGGCCAGGGCGAGCACACCGACGAGCGCGCCGAACGGCCGGGGGATCACGAAGCCTCGTGGCGGAGCCTTCGAGCCCAACAGTCCGAGCTCCCGGCGCTGCCACCAGTTCGTCGCGACGAGCCCGGCGACGAGCGCGAGCGCAGCAACCACGTAGCCGCCCGGCGCGAAGTCGCCGGCGAGGGCGACGATGCCGACGTTGACGGCACTGATCTGCCCGCCGGCGACCAGCGCGCCGTTGCGGCGGAGCCGCTTGGCGTCGCGATCGAGCGCGATCGCGGCACCGCGCACTGGGCCGTCGACCGCCGCCGGGGCCGGGAGCGTGCCGCCCGCCCAGCGGCGTCGAATCCGTCGGGCCCGCACTCGGGCGACGATCGCCGAACCGCCGGCCGCGGCGGTCACGATCGCGGCCGTGAGCGCGATGCCCGCCAGTTTCGACGGTGCGTCGGGGAACACGTACGAGTCGGTTCCACCGGACGGCAGGTTGTCGGCGGTGAGACGCGTGAGGTCGGTCGCGAGTGCTGCCGCACGTGCCTCCGGGATCGAGTCCGTACGGTCGGTCAGCACGAGCACGAAGTAGTCGCCGCGACGGAACGCCGTGCCGATCTGGCCCGTATCGGTGTAGGCGGCGACGTCGGGCACGTCGCGGAGCGCATCGGTCGAACGGATGTCGTTGTCGTCGGACTCGATGACGATGCCGAGGAACGCGGCGGCGAAGATGTCGTACGGGTAGCGCGTCACGCTCACGGCTGCGAGCAGCTCACCGGCGTCGTCGCTCCAGAGGCGCGTCGCAGTGACCGAGTTCTTGTTCAGGAAGTCGATGACCTCGGACCGGATCTCGTCCTCGACCGGCAACTCGTCCGATCCCGTGAGCGTCGCCGCCGTCGTGAGGCCGTACTCGGGCGGTGGACCGACCGGCAACAACGCAACGAGCTCGTCGTCGCGGCTGCGATCGCGCGACGTGTCGATGGGCGCCGGTGGACCACCGGCGGCTTCGACCTGGCGTTCAGCAAGGGCGCGTACGAATGCCGGGGCGTCGATCCCGGCCGGCGCGTCGGTGAACAGGGCGAAGATGAAGACGTGATCGCGGCTCGCGAACACCAACGTGGCGTCGCCGCTTTCGCCCAACTGCGAACCGGGGAACACGAGCCACCCGGCGAGGTCGAGCGATGGTTCGGGGAGTGTTTCGAAACCGTCGCCCTCGGCGGAGAAGAGGCCGAACACGTCGCGTACGCCAGGTGGTGTCGTCACCGGGATCATGGTGAGATTCAAGAGTGCGTTCTCGTGCTCGAACTGGCGGGCGAGCGACCCGGGGCCAGACGCGTCGGGAGTCTCGCTCACGAGCGTGAACCCGGTCCCGACGTCGGCCAGCAGGACCTGATCGGTGTCAGGGACGGCGACCGCGGTCGTCGCCGCACCGAATCCCCACATGCCGACGAGCACGGTGCCGAACAACGTGGCGGCCGAACGTGCAGCATGCACTGGCCCCGAGCCTATTTCGGTGGCCCATCAGGTGTGGCGCATATAGCGCCACAGTGGCTCAGGCGGCGACCAGACGTTCTCCGACGCGGCGTGGAGTGAGCCGCCTCAATCAGACTCAGGCGGCGACGGTCTCGGTGACGAACGCGACTTCGCGCAGGCTGACGTCGAGGTGCGGACGGGGCCGCAGGTGCGGCGTGACGACGACGCGCTGGCGGCGGCCGAACGTGACGGCCGCGGTGAGCGTGCCGATCACGGTCAAGGCACCACCGCCGATCATCGTCCAACGGGCACCGAAGTGCTCGGCCACCCAACCGAGCGTCGGCGCGCCGACGGGTGTGCCGCCCATGAAGATCGCCATGTACAACGCCATCACGCGCCCCCGCATGTGCGGATCGGCGGCGAGCTGGACGAACGAGTTGGCGGCGGTGAGCATCGTCAGCGCGGAGAAGCCGCACAACGGCAAGAAGGCGGCGAACGTGAGGTACGACGGCATCATCCCGACGATGGTGACCGAGAACCCGAACACGATGGCGGAGCCGATGACGAGGCGCTGGCGCGACTCCACCCGCCGCGCCGCCACCAGGGAGCCCGAGAGCGAACCGATGGCGATCACCGAGCCGAGGATTCCGTACTCGCCGGCACCCTTGCCATACACCTCGGTCGCCATCAGCGCCATCGTCATCTGGAAGTTGAGCCCGAACGTGCCGGCACAGAACACGACGGCCATCACGAGCATGATGTCGGGGCGTCCCCGGAGGTACTGGATACCGGCGCGGAGCTGGCCGCCGGCCCGCGGCAGCAGCGGCGTCGGGAACAGCTCTGACGCGCGCATGCGCGCCAGCGACACGATCACCGCCAGGTAGCTGGCAGCGTTGACCATGATGACCCACCCCGTTGCACCGACACCCGATCCGAGCAACGCGATCAGGCCGCCGGCGACCGCCGGGCCGATGACGCGACCGAGATTGAACGACGCCGAGTTCAGCCCGACGGCGTTGGGAAGCTGCTCGCGCCGCACCATCTCGTGGACGAACGCCTGCCGGGCCGGCGTGTCGATCGCGGTGCCGATGCCGAACAGGAAAGCGATCACGTAGACATGCCAGACCTCCACCCAACCGGTGATGGCCAGCAGCCCGAGCAGCCCCGCCGTGACGCCCATCGTGGCCTGCGTCACGGCGAGGACGCGCCGCTTGGGGAAACGATCGGCGAGCACACCGGCGATCGGCGAGAACAGCAGGATCGGCAGGAACTGGAGTCCGGTCGTGATCCCGAGCGCGCCGGCACTGCCGGTGAGCGTGAGCACCAGCCAGTCCTGGGCGACGCGCTGCATCCACGTGCCGATGTTCGAGACCAGCGAGCCGGTGGCGTACAGCCGGTAGTTGCGGTTCCGCAAGGCGGCGAAGGTCGTCCTCATGGTGATCTCATCGGCGCGTCACGACGCAGCCAAGAGGTCGAGCAGCGGGGCGACCCGGCGCAGCAGTTGGCGATCGGCCGGGCCGAGCTCGTCGAGGCGTTGGGCGAGCCAGAGATCGCGGCGGCGGCGGTCTTCGTCGAGCACGTCGCGCGCCTCGTCGGTGAGATCGACCATGACCTGGCGGCCATCCGTCGCGTGTGGCCGGCGGGTGACGAGCCCGGCGTCGACGAGGCAGTTGACGGTGCGCGTGATCGACGGCGGCCGGACCCGCTCGACCGCCGCCAGCTCGCCGAGGGTGAGCTCGCCCGACCGCAAGAGGGTGCCCAGCACCGACAACTGGTTGAGCGACAGGTCCTCGCTCGAGCGCTCGAGCCGGATCCGTCGCGCCAACCGCATCACACTCACGCGAAGCGCGCTCGAGAGGCCCTCGTCGCCCACGGCGTCATCAGTGCTGGTCGATATTTGGGCCACGTTCATATCGTTAGCCTAACTCATTAGCTGTGCGAACCATCCGTGACATCGGTCTCGAAAATCCCCGGTTT
>DATMDV010000159.1:0-4970 GCA_035557475.1 Ilumatobacteraceae bacterium | reverse complement strand
AGCCGCATCGGAGATCGCCAAAGTTTCGCCGAGTGCGTACCAGACCCCGACCCACCAGGAGCCGCTGTGGCCAAAGATCGTGTCGAACGCGACGATGAAGATCTCGTCCGCTTGTATCTCACCGATATCGGTCAGTACACGCTGCTCACCAAG
The DNA here is from genome assembly GCA_035557475.1 of Ilumatobacteraceae bacterium. Classification (GTDB taxonomy): domain Bacteria; phylum Actinomycetota; class Acidimicrobiia; order Acidimicrobiales; family Ilumatobacteraceae; genus JALOLG01. The sequence goes on along the minus strand of DATMDV010000159.1, from coordinate 4,817 downwards.
GATGACGAGGTCCGTCTCGCGAAAGCGATCGAAGGCGGCAAGGAAGCGATCGAGCGTCTCGATGCGGGCGGCAAGGACGTCACCGCCGCCAAGAAGCGCGAGTTGCGGCGCATCGCCCGCCAGGGCGAAGAGGCCGAGCGTCAGTTCGTGCAGTCGAACCTGCGCCTCGTCGTCTCGATCGCCAAGAAGTACCAGGCATCGGGTCTGCCACTGCTCGACCTGATCCAAGAGGGCAACCTCGGCCTGATGCACGCCGTCGAAAAGTTCGACTGGCGCAAGGGCTTCAAGTTCTCGACGTATGCGACCTGGTGGATCCGCCAGGCCATCACCCGCGGCATCGCCAACACCGGACGCACGATCCGCCTCCCGGTCCACGCCGGCGACACGCTCGCCCGCCTGCAGAAGGCGCGTTCGCGCCTCGAGCTCAAGTACGGGCGTCCCGCCACGCTCGCCGAGCTGGCGAAAGAGGTCGAGATGCCCGAGGACAAGGTCACCGAGGCGCTGCGCTTCGCCGCCGAGCCGCTGTCACTCAGCGAGCCGCTGCGCGAAGACGGTGACGCCGAGCTCGGCGACGTCGTCGAGGATCGCTCGGCCGAATCACCGTTCGAGGTCGCTGCCACGGCGTTGCTGCCCGAGGAGATCGCCCGGCTGTTGGCGCCCCTCGACGAGCGCGAGCGCGAGATCCTCAAGCTCCGCTTCGGTCTCGATCGCGGCGAACCGCGCACCCTCGAGGAGGTCGGCGAGCACTTCAACCTCACCCGCGAGCGCATCCGTCAGATCGAGGCCCGGGCCATGAGCAAGCTGCGCCACCCGTCGAGCGACACCGGCGCCCGCGACCTGCTCGCCGTCTGAGAATCGTTCGCGAGGGTCACTGTCGACACGAAACCTTGCCATCGTCTATACGGCTGATGTTCATGTTGACGCGGTGAAATACCGAAAGGTACTGGCGTGAACGTGGTGTATCGCCCTCCGGAACCCGACGAGCTGCGCTCCGTCGGCGGGGTCGTGGCGATCGCTCTGCTCCAGCCTCCGCATTCCGACGAGTTGTGGGTCAAGTCGGAGCCGACGTGGCAGGCCTGCGAGACGGTTTCGGCATTCGATGGCCGTGCCTGCGTCGGTTCGGCGTCGGAGTTCCTCGTCGACACGACCGTTCCGGGCGGCGCTCGCCTCCCGACGGCCGCGATCACGCGGGTCGGCGTGCTCCCGACCCACCGCCGCCAGGGCGTCGGCAAGGAGTTGATGGAGCGCCTGATCGTCGAGACGCGCGGTCGCGGGCGGATGCTCGCGTCGCTGCGTGCGTCGGAGGCCGTGATCTACCCGCGGTTCGGTTTCGGCGTCGCCGGTGAGAATGCGTCGGCCGTGATCGACTCCCGCCGGGCGCGCCCGATGCGCTGCGCCGAGATCGAGGGATCGTTCCGCATTCTCGACCGCGGCGAGATCTTCGACGTCGTCCCCGAACTGTACGAACGAGTCGCCCACCGCCGCCCGGGAGCGATCACCCGGCCCGGCTGGCTCTGGAGTCGGTACCTGGAGGACGCGGTCGCCGGAAAGGCGGCTTCGTTCGTTGCGGTGCACCTCGACTTCACGGGTTTCCCCGACGGCTACGTGCACTACGACGTGTCGTGGCACGACGAGTTCTCCAAGGCGCCCGCCGGGCACGGCCGGATCCGCGAGCTCTACGGCACCGACGCCGGCGTCGAGCTGGCGATGTGGCGGTTCCTGCTCGACATCGACCTCGTCAACATCTGGCGGGCGGATGAGCGACCGCTCGACGACGTCGCCAAGATCGCGGTCGCCGACTCGCGCGCATACGCGGTCAAGGCCGTGGGCGACGAGCAGTGGCTGCGGCTCCTCGATGTCGATGTGGCGCTCGGAACGCGCACGTACAACTCCACTGATCGAACCGTCACGATCATGGTGCGCGACCCGTTGCTGGCCAACAACTCCGGCACCTGGCAGGTCGACGCTCACGGCGCCTTCCGCAGTCACAACGAGCCCGACCTGATCGTCGGCATCGAAACGATCTCCGCCGCCTACATGGGCGGCACACCGTGGTGGGCACTGCATGCCGCCGGCCACGTGCGCGAGCAGCGCCCCGGCGCGGTCGGCGACGCCGACAACCTGTTCGCCAGCCGTCCGATGCCGTACTGCGGCAGCTTCTTCTGACACGGGCGGGCGTCGGAGGCACGTCGACGCGGTCGCGCGCCGTGCCGCGGGGCTAACGCGCCGGGCGGTCGACGACGACGAGGTCGTGGCCGAGCGCCATCGCCCAACCCGCGTGGTCGTAGGCGACCGGCCACGCCCATCCGTCACCGAGACGGACGTGGGTGATCTGGTGCAGCTCCCCGTGGTAGTCGACGACGTCCCCCGGCTCGAGGTCGTGGGCGAATATCGTTGTCATCACACATCCCTCCCTTCAAGGCCGACGTGTCTCGTTCGTTTCGGGCGGTTGACCCGGATGGGTCGGCTGACTCTCAGTACGGCAGCGCGGGTCGAACGGTTCACCCGCGGTCGAAGGGATCGAGGCGCTCGACGTCGATGAGTCGGGAGGCGTCGGGGCTGCGCGACGAGGACGTTGTCGATAGGGTGCACTCAAACTTCACGTCGATCGGAGCCTCGATGCCGGCCGAGACGGGCATCCGCCTTGCGAACGGTGATCACGTCGTCCAGTTCTACGACCGCGACGACGACCTCGTCGGGGTGGTCGGCGGTTATCTGGCCGCGGCGGTGCTCGACGGCGACTTGGTGTTCGTCATCGCGAACCAGGCCCATCGCGACGCGTTCCGGGCCGCGCTCGTCGCCGCGGGTGTAGACGTCGATGCCGCCCAAGTCGACGGTGCGCTCACGATGCTCGACGCCGCCGAGACGCTGCGCCGGTTCACCGTCGACGGTTCGCTCGATGCCGATCGCTTCGTCGAGGCGATCGGCGAGTTCGTCGGCCCACCGTCGCAAGACGGTCGGCAGGTTCGGGTGTACGGCGAGATGGTCGCCTTGCTGTGGGATGCCGGCAACGTCGCTGGTGCGATCGAGCTCGAGAAGCTGTGGAGCGACCTGGGCACGCGGCTGCCGTTCTCGTTGTTCTGTGGGTATCCGGCGCGGATCGGCTGCGACGCGGAGTCGGCCGACGGCTTCGCCGAGCTCTGTCACCTGCACTCCGACGTCGTGGCGGACGCGCCGACCCCGTCCGACGCCGAGACGACGCGAGGATTCAGCAGCACGTCCCAGGCACCACGATTCGCGCGGCGGTTCGTCGCCGAGACGCTGCAGCGTTGGGGTCTGATCGACCTCGTCGACGACGCGACACTCGTGGTGTCCGAGTTGGCGACCAATGCCATGATGCACGCCCGCTCTGACTTCACAGTGGCGTTGTCGCGCCGTGGCGACGCCGTCCGTGTCGAGGTCGCCGACTCGAGCGACGACGCACCGCAAGCGCGCGATCCTGCCTGGATGGCAGCGGGCGGGCGTGGTCTGCGTGTCGTCTCCGCGATCGCCAGTCGGACGGGTCACGATCTCGTCGACGGCGGCAAGGTCGTGTGGGCCGATCTCACCGTCGGCGCCGCCGTCGCGATCTCCCCGGATCCGGGCGCCTGACCCGCCAGTCTGCGTCCGACCGGGGAGATTCGTTGCCGTACGACGAGCAAGGTCGCCTGCCACCCCGAATCCTCGATCCCACACGCACGAGGCAGAGATCGCGATGAGCCGAACTCTGCGAGTGGGCGGCGGTTCGGCGTCGGTGCAGCTCAACCGATCCTGATACCGTCATCGCCGCCTTGTCGCGCGGTGAAGGGGGAGCACGATGAAGACGGTGAAGACGCGAGTGCTGGCCGGGTTCGCGATCGTTGTGGCCGCGCTGGCGGCGCCGGCGACGAGTCTGGCCGCACCCGGAGGTGACCCTGTCGTCGGGTCTCGTTCGTTGGGAGATCCGCTGCTCCCGCAGCTCGGCAACGGCGGCTACGACGTCCAGCACTACACGATCAAGCTCGACTACGACCCGGTCGCCAATCGCTTCAACAGCGCCAAGACGACGATCGTCGCGGTCGCCTCGGCGAAGCTCCAAGAGTTCAGCCTCGATTTCCAGGATGACCTCGAGGTTCGCAGCGTGACGGTCGACCGTCGTGACGCCGACTTCCGGTTCGAAGCCGCCACGCCACCGCTGAGTGACGATCCGGAGGTCACCCAGCCGATGAAGTTGGTCGTCACGCCGCGCCCATCGTCGCGGCCGTTGGCCGGACGCGAGTTCACGGTCGTGATCCAGTATCGGGGAAGCCCGCAGCCGATCACCGACCCCGACACTTCGATCGAGGGATGGATCCAGGCGTGCTTCCCGCTCAATCCACCCCGGACGTGCGACGGGGCGTTCGTGGTCAACGAGCCGATGGGTGCCCAGAGCTGGTTCCCGTCGAACAACTACCCGACCGACAAGGCGACGTTCGACACGATCATCACCGTGCCCAACGCCAAGACGGCGCTCGGGGTCGGCGAGCTCGTCGAGCGCACCGACAACCGCGACGGAACGAGCACCTGGCACTGGTACGAGGACGATCCCTCGGCGACGTATTTGACGACGGCGACCGTCGGCGACTTCACGTACACGGTGGGATCGATGGTCGAGACGTCCACGGGCGTGACGCTCCCGGTCTACAACGCGATCGACAGCACTGCCTCGGCGACACAGCTCGCAGCGATCAACGCGTCACTCGCGCGGGCACCTGATCAGATCAACTTCTTGAGCGACCTGTACGGCCCGTACCCGTTCGACTCCACGGGTGCGGTCGCCGACCGCGCCGCCGGCGTCGGGTACGCGCTCGAGGTGCAGA